>JAYVOP010000028.1:0-9944 GCA_043757865.1 Verrucomicrobiales bacterium
ACTCCCATTCGGTGATTTGATTCCCCGGGCTGGTTTGCATAACGTGACGGGCGGTTTTGGTGATGGATGTCGAAATGCGATGGCTGGTCCTAAAGCTACTCAACGGGGAGCACTGGGCGGGGTAGAATGCCTGAGTCAGGAGCAAAGTCAACTTTTTCGCAAAGTTGATAGGTATGAAATGGTGGTAAGTCGTTCAATACCAAGGAGTTATGGATGGAAAATATTTTTGGGAAGGTTCAAAGTGGCCGCACAGGCACATGAATTGAGTTCAGAGTCGGAAGGTTCCCCCTTAGGTTGTCGTGGGATAGGAGCATTCCGATGTGGGACGGGCGCATTCCGACGTGGGACAGGCGCATTCCGACGTGGGACGGGAGCATTCCGACGTGGGATAGGAGCATTCCGATGTGGGACAGGCGCATTCCGACGTGGGATAGGAGCATTCCGACGTGGGACGGGAGCATTCCGACGCGGGACAGGCGGATTCCGACGTGAGACGGGAGCATTCCGACGTGGGACGGGAGCATTCCGACGTGGGACGGGAGCATTCCGACGTGGGACGGAAAAGTCTTGCGCCCCACTGGAAAGTTCTGAGCAAGCACGGGAAGTTCCGTGGTATTTACCGTAGAGTAAGCTCAGGTAGCCCGCCAGTTTGTGAACGCAGGGATGAACGGAATGTCCCTGGACGCTCGGCCCGAGTGAAGTTACACCGCTGCTCCATCACTATCAACTAACTGCTAATGAACTCACTCCCTCTGCTCACCCTGCTTGCTTTATCTTCCACCGCCCTGGCTGGGGAACCCCTCTCTGCGGAGGCTCCGATCCTGATCCCAGACTCCAAGGGCAGCTTCGATTTCATCCGCATGGACGAGGCGAATCATCGCGTGCTGGCCTGCCATACGGGTAATAACACGCTGGACGTCTTCGATGCTGCCGATGGCAAGCTGCTCAAAAAGATCCCCACCGGGAAGTGCCAAGACGTGGCGGTGGATGGCGCTACGGGGAAATATTTCGTCAGCGTTAGTAAGGAAAAAAATGTCTCCATCATCGACAGCAAAAAACTGGAGAAGACCGGAGAGATCAAGCTCGCGGGGGAGGCCGATGCCTGCGTCTTCAACCCCAAGAACCATTGCCTCTATGCAGGTGAAGACGATGCCAAGAACCTCTTTGTGGTGGACACTGTAGCGGGAAAAGTGACCACCAGCATCACCATTCCCGAGGGCCCCGAACTTGTGGTCTATGATGCGGTGAGCGACCGCATTTTCCAAAACATCAAGAGCAACGACACCCTCCAAGTCATCGACCCTAACACCAACACGATCAAAGCCAGTTGGTCCACTACCCCCGCTGCGCATCCGCACGGACTCGTCTTTAACCCCAAGACCCACCACCTCCTCTGCGCAGGAAATAACGGGAAACTAGCCATCATCGACGCCACTAGTGGCAAGGTCATCGGCTCCGTGGACATCGCAGCAGGCGTGGACCAAGTGGCCTTTGATACCGACCTCCAACGCGCCTACTGCGCTAGTGGCAAAGGGGAAGTGACCACCGTGCAAGATAGCGCCACCGGAGCCACCGCCCTAGGCACCCTCAAGACCAACGCGGGAGCCAAGACCATCACTTGTGATTCGAGCACCCACGCCTGCTGGATCGCCTACGGAGAAAAGGATGCCAGCTACCTCCGTCGGCTCCATGCTAGTAAATAGTAGCCCCGGAGCCAAACTCTGGCGGCCTAAAGTCCGCGTTCCGTCTGCCCAAACCCCATCTTGCATCTCTGCGGGGGCGGCCCATCATGGCGGCCTATGAATGATCCCCAAACTGCTTACCAAAATCTCTTCCGTTGTTTCTCCGAGGTGGCCTTGCTGACTAGCTCTGCGGGGGTGCTCAGTTGGGATCAGGAGACCCACATGCCGCCAGCAGCGGCGGCGTTCCGCGCAGAGCAGTTGGCGTATTTGGAAGGGCAGGCGCATCGGCTCGGGACGGGGCCAGCGGTAGGAGAATGGCTGCACACCTGCGAAGTCGCAGCCCAGATCCCAGGCTCTACGGAGGACACGAACGTGCGGGGATGGCGACGAGATTTCGATTTGGCCGTGAAGTTGCCCGCCACGTTAGTAGAGGAAATGGCGCACACTTCATCGCTGGCGCATCATGCGTGGATCGCGGCTCGGGAGGAGGCTGATTTCAGCCTGTTTCAGCCGCATCTAGAAAAGATCGTGCGCCTCTGCCAAGCCAAAGCAGATGCCTGGGGCGGCGGGGGTGAGCGCTATGATGCCTTGCTAGGGGCGTATGAACCAGGCGCGCGCAGCGCGGATCTGGCCGCGTTGTTTGACCACCTCGCACCGCGCATTACCTCCTTGCTAGAGCGGGCCATCACCCGCTCCCAGGCTACGCCAACGGATCTGCTGCGCGGGCACTATCCCATTTACCTGCAAGAGCAATTCAATGCGGAGGTGGCGGAAGCCATGGGGTTTGATTTCACGGCGGGGAGGATTGATCGCAGTGCGCATCCGTTCTGCACGGAGTTAGGGCCGCAGGACACGCGCATGACCACGCGCTATGATGAGGGGGACTTCCTCAGCAGTCTCTACGGCGTGCTGCATGAATGCGGCCACGGGCTCTACGATCAAGGCCTAGCCAAAGATGTCTGGGGGCTACCAGCGGGGCGGGCCATCTCGTTAGGCATCCACGAGAGCCAATCTCGGCTGTGGGAAAATCATGTGGGCCGCAGCGTTTCCTTCTGGACGCGATGGCTGCCCCGGGCCGCCGAACTTTGGCCGTGGTTAGGAAAACTGACCCCTGAACAAGTGGCCGCCGCTGCCTCCCGCGTGGAACGCAGCTTTATCCGTGTGGAGGCAGATGAGGTCAGCTATGATCTGCACATCATGCTCCGCTTCGCGTTAGAGCGGCAGATCATCAATGGCTCGCTGGCCGTAGCGGACATCCCGGAGGCGTGGAATGCGATGTTCAAATCCTCCGTCGGCCTGTCTGTCCCAGATGACGCTCAAGGCTGCTTGCAGGACGTGCATTGGAGCTTTGGGGGGTTCGGCTACTTTGCCACTTACACCTTAGGAAATTTAAATGCCTCCCAACTCATGCACCGCGCGCACACGCAGAATCCAGCCTTAGATCAGCAACTAGCGCGTGGGGACTACGCTCCGTTGCTAGGCTTTGTGCGGGAGCGCATTCACCGCCACGGCAGCCGCTATCTGCCGCAGGAGCTCATGCAGCAGGCCACGGGCGGATCCACGCAGGCGCAATTTCACCTCGACTACCTCGAACAGAAATATTGCTAGGGCTGCGGGCCACCGCTCAAGGCCGCTCCGGCAGCAGATCCATGCGATGCCAGAGCATCTGCTCCCCAGCGAAATCAAAGTATCCCAGGAACGGCTGGCGGCTCAGCAGGTGAGGAATCCAGAGGCGATCATCTGCCCACATTTCGTCCAACGGGATCGCGTTCACTGGGGTCCACAGCGGGATGGCTTCGTCCGTCTCCGTGGCCGTGCCAATGTGCTGCGTGGCAGCAAAAACGTGGCATTGAATGGCTAGCCCGTCGGTGAAATTGAAATGCAGCACGCCGATCTCCACCGGGTCCAGCACCGTAATGCCGAGCTCTTCCTGCGCCTCGCGCACGGCACCTTCGCAGGGCGTTTCGCCTGGGTCGATCTTGCCGCCGGGACCATTGACCTTGCCAGCCCCCAGGCCGCGTTTCTTACGGATCAGCAAGATCTGGCCGTCGTGGATCACGAAGACTAACGTGGCGCGCATGTTCGGCACCCAGGTGTTCCAGTCGGTCAAGGTCTCGCTCATCATTCTTGGCGCAAGCTGGTTAAAAGTGGGGCGCGCAACGCCCAGCGACTAGCTAACCAGCAACAGCTAATTCCGCCGCCCAGCATCCCGCCGAGAATGACTGTCAGCAGCCCCACGGGCACCGCCGATCCGCTGGCTCCTAACTGCGGCCACACGGCCACCAAGGCCGTTCCCACGCCCAGCAGCAGACTCATCAGGAAGACTGGCAAATGTTCTCCTAGCAAGATCTGTTGCAACTGCGCACGCCGGAATCCACTGGCCTGTAGCAACGCGAATTCCGCGCGACGTTCCAAAGCCGTGCGGCCAATCAACAACGCCAGTGCCACCGTGCTGAGCAACAACGCCAACCCGCCCAGCGCGCTGAAAATTTGCAGATAGGTATTTTGCACCGCTTGTAGTTCGGCTAGGCGTTGCCGCGTGGGTTGCAGCGCGAGACCCCGGTTTTGCAGTTGGCGGGTGAGATGCGTGCTGACGGCTGCTTCCTGGCCGAGCGGGCATTTGACGAGATACATCCGATGCCCTGCGGTGGCGGGATAGTGAGTTAGGAAATTTTGCTCAGAGATGACGACATGGCCTTGGAGAATGGTGCCATTGACAAATGCCACCAGTCGCAGTTTCAACACTGCTCCCGTTTCATCCTTCACTTCCAGCACCTCGCCCAAACTTTTTTTCAGCGCCCACATGGCGCTGTTCTGATCGGCTAGGGCGGGAATCTCATCGTTGGGTAAAGGAGCATTGAGAGCGCTCCAGCCCTTGCTTCCAGCGGGCAGGCCGGTCCAGAGCACGAGGTTAAAAGCTGATTCTTCCAGGGGGAACGGGGCCACCCCTAACACGCTGGGGGCTTGAGCTTGATTGAGGTTTAAGCACGAGGCCTGTTCGCCCATTTTCTGCCGCAGAGAAATGATCTCCGTCCCGGCTAGGAGCTTGGCATCCAAGCCATAAGCCTCCCGTCCGGCGGTGGTATTCAGGTCTTCGTAGATGGGTAAATCAGAAGTTCCTAGCAGGCTATATTTCCCCGTGCCTCGGCCCGATTCGTCGGCCGCATCCAGATGAAATGTGTGCAGCGCAGTCACTAAAAAGATCCCCGATGCCAACAAGCCTAACACCGCCAGACTGCGCCCTGGGCGTCGCACGGCATTGCGCAAACCTAGGCCCCATAAGCTCTGCACGCCTGCGGCTCGGGCATCTAATCCCTTCAACCAATCACTGCACCAACACAATCCACCCGTCAGCAGAAACACCGCTGCGCCAAAGAAAATCGCTGGCTGCACGGAGCGCGGCATTTGCCCGGCGGAGAAGGCCATGCCCGCACCCACCACCAAGCTGGCCATGCCGAGCAAGAAACCGAGGCTCCGCCGCCGTTTCCCAAAGCGCTGCGCTCCGCCCCCCGCCAAGGCTGCGCCCGCCAGCAACTGGTGCGGCGGCACCTTAGCGAGACGCCGCGTCAGCCACCACACGGTAAATAACGCGAACGTCAGCGTTACGCCGCAGCCATTACCCATGGCGGCTAGGCTATTCACGCGCACAAATTTCAGGCCCCCCACGGCCCCCGCCCATTGACCTTCCAATAAACCTAAGAGCGCTCCGGTAGTGCGGCTGGCTAAACCTGCGCCTAGCAACGCGCCCAACCCCGTAGGCACGCTGGATTCCAGGAGAAACAGCACCCGCACGCGGTCTGCTGTCAGCCCCAACGCCCGCCCCAGGCCGATCTGGGGGGCGCGTGATTCCACGTTAAACAAAAACAACAACGCGGCTAGGGCCAGCGCAGTGGCAATCAGAAAGAAGCTCATGGAAAGAAATAACTGCCCAAAATCCATGCTCCCCGCCACCGCCGCTGCTGCCGCCTGCTGTGGCCGCTGGCCGACGATGCCGAGGTCCGCTAACAGCAAATCAGCGCGCAGTTGGGCGGTCACCGTTTCCGGGGTGCCCAGCACGCGGAGGGAAGTCAATTTCCCAAAGCGATTCCCCCACAGCCGTTGGCCCGCAGCTAGGGAAATGAAGGCCTTGGGCGTGCCCTGAGATTGTTTCCAATACGCCTCGTCTTCTCGGCGGATGAAACCCTCGCGTTTCAGCGGAATCCCTGGTTTCCAATCCCGACAACTGGACACGCCCGAGACCCCTGGAAAGTTGGGCGTCCACTCTGCATTCAGCCAGGGCTGGGCTTCGGGGAGAATGGCGCGCACTACGAAGTCCGCGTGATCTTCCTCCAGTTGGCGGCTTTTCGTGACCCGGAAAAAGTCTAATTTCATGGCGTCGCCTAACTTTAAATGCAGGCTGTCCGCTAACCACGGCGTGACCACGATACCGTTGTCCGGCAGGTCCTGCGGCACCACTCCGAGCCGCGCATCCACCGCCGAGATCATGGGATAAGCGGTGTAGGCCTCGCCCGCGCTGAGCGAGTTGCAGAGGTAAGTCATCACGCCGGCAGCATCCGTTCCACTGGCTGTCGTCACCGCCTCTGGCAGGAAGACACGCGGCGTGGCGATGCGCACGCTTTTGCCATCGGCTAGTTGCGTCAGCTCCACGCCCACTTCCGCTGGCGTCCAATGATCTGGCTGCGCTAGCCAAGCTAGTAGGCCCTGTTTCGCGAGTAGGAGATTCCACTGATCGGGCTGTTCTGCGGCGGCCTGGAGTTCAGCTAAAGGGATGAATAAATTCAGCGCAGGAGCTTGCTCGGCCTTTAAACTAAAAGCTCCCAGCGCCTCGTCGGAAACCATGCCGACGTTGGCTAGGTTCAGCACGGCGGTCTGATCCGCTTCGCCAGAGAGGGGCGCATCGCGTGAGATCAGGCTCGGCTTTTCGAAGCGGGCGAGGAGGGTGGCTCCCGTGGTGACCCCGAGACGTTCGGCTAGTGCGGTGTTCATGCAGGTACCGGGGCTAGCAGCCCCGACTCCTTGGGCGAGTTGCCAGAAGGCGGCGGTGACGCCGTAGAGGTTCACGCCGTTCACGCGTTGGCCGCCGCCAGTCACGGCCACGGTGCCTGATAAATAGAGCACGGGAGCCACCGGACCGCCGAGCGCAGCCTGGGCTCGCGTGGCTAGGGAGATACTGCCAAAACCCTCCCCCGCACTCACCACTTCTTCGATGGGCCCTAGCCGCAGCATCGCTTGCCGAACCAGCGTGGCCTTTACGGAAGCTCCCACCAGCAATGATCCGACGATCACCCACGCGGCCACTGCCACGCCTAACAGCAGCCCCAGATGCCAGCGCCAGTAGTGGCGTAGACTGCGAATTAAATATTTTCCTAACGAGAGTGATGCCGTGGTCATAGTGATTATTCGTCTGTGTCCTCCGACGCGTCTGCGTCCATCCGCCGCCGCCGCCGGAGCCAGCGGGTGACTTCCGTGCTATCCCGATTTTTTAATGCCGCCACCAGCCCGATGCCCGCCGTTTCCCGCGTCTGCATGAGCCCCCAGCCTTCGTAGGCGTAATCCAGCGCCTCCCGATCCCGCCCTTCCCGAAGGGATTCCAAGCCCAGGCGCACGGAGTCAGCGGCGGCGGTCATGATGGTGCCTAACACAGCCACCTCCGCACCACATTTCACACAACGGGGACGTGTCTCGGGCGCTACTTTATGGCCACATACTGGGCAGGGAATGATCATGATGGGAAGTTAGGAAAATTCTTCGATCAACTTTAGCAACCGTTCTGCCGCCTCCGTTTGGCCACCGCCCCGGAGCTCCCCCGCGAGGATGCCTAACTGCACGGCCAACCCTTGCGGCACCGCCACCGCAGCCTTCTCCAGCTTCTGCAGCACCAGCTTTTGCCCAGACTTCAACGTCTGCCGCAGGGCAATAAGTTCTGCGTGGAAGGTATATAAATCCGGTGGGTCCGGTGGATCGTAATCACACTCAGGATCGGGAAAATTCTCCAACTCTTCCATGGCCGCCAGCAGTTCATGTTGCAGCATTTCCCGCCACTCCTGCTGTGAGAGCATTGGCTCATCTTCCTCCGTGCCCGCAAAGTCTTCGAGCAAATTGGGCAAATTTTTCCACAGTTCCTCTGGCATCCACACTGGTGGTCCCGCAGCCTCTGATACCTCATCCTCAGCGCTCTGCTCTGGATCGGGATCGGACTTGCGGGATTTCGGGCGTTGTTCAGGAGTAGAATTATCGTCGCTCGGCAAAATCATGGACAGCGGTAAACGCCCCGCCCGTGTTCGGCAAATGATTCTCTTGCTTCTCGCAACGCTGCTCAGCATTCAGTCGGGATGCAAAAACCCCTGCAAGCTGGCTTGCAGGGGTTTCCGAAATCAAGTACTAAAAACTCGTCGCCTATGATCTGCTCGCAGGAGTCGTTGGATTTTGCTTGATGATAACTACTGGCGTCGTGCTGGTGTTGTCGGTAGTTGTTTCCGTGGTGCCGGAACCGCCGGAGGGAACGGAGAGATAGGTGCCGACAACGCCTCTGAAGTTGTTATAGTCGCTACCACCACCGTAAGGCAGACCAGTGTCTGGGTCGATGCCTTGTTCCGGCGTCTCAGTGACGACACCATTGCCATGCACTGGGGATTTGCCGACAGGGTGTTTGCCGCTGGCTACTTTGCCTTCAGCGAGGCAAGCGCGGATTTCTGGGGCGCGCTCAGGCGCGGCTTTGAGGGCGGCGGCTACGAGTTCGGTTTCGTCTTGTTTTTGAATTCTCGCGCCTTTGGCAGCAGCCTTGATGATCGGGCAAGCATACTCAGGAGTGGCAGTTACTTTGGCTTCGACGATGGCGGCTGCTTGGTCTGGAGCTTTGGCTGCTGCTGCTTCGGTGGCGTCAGTGACTTCTTTAAGCGTAGGCTTGGCAGAAGCGACGGAGACGAAGACGCCAGCAGTTAAAGCCAGCACGAGTTTGGTGAGGGAGCGGTTGATCATAAGAGGGTTTTCGCTAGATGAGGTGATAGGAGAGAGAGTTGGGCCGAGCCATAAAATGGAGGTCCTGGGATAGAGGCTAGGGGAAAAGTCTGGGGAAGTCTAGAAGAATTCGCAGACGGTGGAAAATAATTTTCCGGCCCTGCCCAGCGGTGGACTTTCTGCTGATGGGCTATCGACAACTGGATCAACCTCGTTTACCCCACAGCCTCGTTTCCCTTTCCTAACCATGAGTGACACTCCGCTCCAGAAAAATTTCTACCACGACACGGTGGAGGCCCCGGCCACCGCGTTCGATGTCTCCCTGCGGCCACCCGTCTTCAGTGAATTCCAAGGCCAGAGCCGCGTGGTAGAGCTGCTAACTATGCGCGTGCAAGCCGCCAAGCAACGGGGCGATGTGCTGGACCATGTGCTCCTGAGTGGCCCGCCGGGGCTGGGGAAAACGAGCCTCGCCCATATTATTGTGGCCACCATTGGCTCGCAGATCCATTGCCTCAGCGGCCCACAGATCGAGCGCCCGGGCGATCTCACGGGCGTGCTGACAAATCTCCAACAGGGCGACGTGCTCTTCATCGACGAGATCCACCGCCTGCATCCGAAGATTGAAGAGTACCTCTATCCGGCCATGGAGGACTTTAAAGTGGACATCATGATCGACTCCGGCCCTAACGCGCGCAGCATCCCGCTGACGCTGAATCGCTTCACTCTCGTGGGGGCCACCACGCGCTCAGGCATGCTCACGGCTCCTCTGCGCACGCGGATGGGGATCACCTGTCGGTTAAATTATTACGAGCCCACTGATCTCTGCGCCATCATCGAACGCTCCGCTGGCTTGCTCGACATCGCCATTGAGCCCGGTGGAGCCATGGAAATAGCGCTGCGTTCCCGCGGTACCCCGCGTGTGGCTAACAAGCTGCTAGCTCACGTGCGCGACTACGCCCAGATTCGCGCGGACAACCGCATCACCAAGGCCGTGGCGGATGCCGCCCTCACCATGATCGACATTGATGCGGACGGCTTGGATGAAATGGATAAACGCATCCTGGAGGCGCTGATCTTTAAATTTGGGGGTGGACCCGTCGGACTCAACACCATAGCCGTGGCCGTGGCGGAGGATGCTACCACCGTGGAGGAAGTCCACGAGCCCTACCTCGTCATGCAAGGTTTCCTCAAACGCACCCCGCGTGGTCGCGTCGCCATGCCCGCCGCCTTCGTTAAGGTGGGAGCGCCCGTGCCCACCGTGCTGCCAGATGGATTCCAGATCCCGCCTGCTGCTCCGGCTGCGCA
>JAYVOP010000029.1:0-2677 GCA_043757865.1 Verrucomicrobiales bacterium
AGACCGGAGGTCGATGGGGACACCCTGTCACCCGGCGGCGAGGGGATTTGATCCCACTCAACACCGCCAAACTTCATTCAAAAGCGGCGTTCGGGTTTATTCATGGCTGACCCAGGGCTGCGCTCGTTTCTCGCTGGCCTTGGGCTTTCACCTTTTGCCCCTTTGGGGCAGATGAATGAAGCGGTGATTCTTCCAGTTAATTTCTCGGAACACTTCTGACGGCTCGCTCCGCCGACGAGCGAGAAGGACGTTCGTCGTCGGAGCCAGCGGCTCCGACTCCTCGGGGCGCTCGGGGTGCATTTTACCCGTTATTTTTCGCTGCGGTTCCGTGTGGTTTTGCGTAACAGTTCATGATGGCAGATGAAACTGAATTATTTCCGAAGGTGGAGGCGGCGTTTTGCACAAGTTGCCAGCGGGCGCTGGTGGTGGGTATGCAGGCTCCGCTGGGAATGTGCATGCGCTGTTGGTCGAAGGGAGGATTGGCGGCGGTGGAGGCTAGTGCGGCAGCTCGCAGGCAGGGGTTGGCGTTTGGGAAATATGAGATCCTAGCCACGGCGGGAGCGGCGGGATGGGCACGGTGTATCGGGCGCGGAGGGTGGCGGATGGGGTGCTGGTGGCTCTGAAGGTAATGAACGCGGAGTATAGTGCTGATGCGGTGTTTCAAGAACGTTTCCGCAGGGAAGCGGCTGCGCTGGATCTGGTGGATCACCCGAACGTGGTGAAGCGGCTAGACCACGGGGACGAGGATGGGGTGCTGTATCTGGTGATGGAATGGGTGGAGGGGGAAAATCTGCATCAACGGATGCGTCGGCAGCGGCTCACGGTGGTGGAGGCGTTAGGCATTTTCCGTCAGGTGGCGGCAGGGATGGCAGCGGTGCATGGGGCGGGGATGGTGCATCGGGATCTGAAACCAGCGAATGTGCTGCTGGACTGGGAGGGAAATGTGAAGGTGGCGGATTTTGGATTGATGCGTCGGCAGGATCAGGATGAGCCGACACTGACGGGCAGTGTGCTGCAAGGGGCCTCATTTTACACCTCGCCCGAGGCCCGTCGGGGCGGGAAGGACTCGACAGCACGAGGTGACATTTACAGTCTGGGCGCATTGCTCTATGATGTGCTGGCTGGTCATCCGCCCGCGTTTGAGGCACCGAAGTTGGCGGAATTATCACTGGTGGGCTGCCCGCCACAGGCAGATCAAGTGGTGTCGCGGGCGATGAGCTACCGGGCGGAGGATCGATATGGATCGGTGGGGGAAATGTTGGTGTCGCTGGAAAAAGAGCCGGAGCCGCTGGTGCCTATGGTGCGTCAGGTCGTGGTAGGAACCTCACGTTGGCGCAGGACGGGGATCGTGGCTGCGCTCTTGGTTGGAGCGGCAGGCAGCGCTTGGTGGTATTATCCGCGCACCACGTCGAGAGAAGGGAAGATCCTAAGCAAGACGGAGCAAGCAGCCATGCAGTGGCCAGGAGCGGTCCTCATCAAACCCGACAGGGTAGCCGTGCCGCTGCCAGCGAGGACGGGTGCCATGCCGGGAATCGCGTGGGAAAATAGTCTGGGCATGGCGTTCCGTCCCGTGCCTAGATCGGCAGTGTTGATGTGCATCTGGGAGACGCGGATCCGGGATTTCAAGGTCCACGCGGATGCCTGTGGCGATGATGCACGTTGGATCAGCGAAAGCGGCATTGATTTCACGGGGATAAGAGGGATGCTTTCCCTAACAGCGAACGGCGTGGCGGCTCGCAGCGGCAGTTGGCGCAAGCCGGGTTGGGAAATTCAGGATGATGACCCGGTGGCTGGGCCGTGTTTGATCGATGCCATGGCGTTCTGCACTTGGTTGACGTGGGAGGAGCGGAAGTCAGGGAAAATCACGGCAGAGCAGGCGTATCGGCTGCCTACAGATGAGGAGTGGAGTGCGGCGGCGGGATTGCCACTGGAGGGTGGCGGCACGCCGGAAGAACACGCGGCGTGGTGGCCTGCCAGCGTGCATGTCTGGCCCTGGGGGGGCGCACTGGCCTCCGCCGGGTGGCGTGGCTAACTTTGCAGGCCCGGAAACTGAACATGAAGCAGACTTTCCGGCTAGCTGGGATTGGTTGCCGACGGGGGATCCATGGGTGCATGTGGCTCCGGTGGGAGCGGTAGCGGCTTCGCCCTTGGGCTTCTATCAGTTGAGTGGAAATGTGGAGGAATGGACGGAGAGCAAATCTGCCTTGAGTGGTCAATACACGCTGCGTGGTGGCTCCTGGGCCTCCGCCACCCTACAGCAGACGAGTCTCATTTTCCGGGTGTCGGATAAGCCCGGCGTGCGGCTGAATTGGCGGGGATTCAGGGTTGTCTTCCAGCCTGCGGGAGCTGCTGGGTGGCGCTATGGGAAATAGCGTGCTGTTCAGCACGCCGCCTCAATAATGATATAACCACAGAGGAGGAGAGGGACACAGCGGGACACAGAGGGGCTCTGAAAATCTCTGTGTGCCCCTTCTCCTCTGTGGTGAGGTCAGTTCATTTTATGGGGAAATGCATTCCTTTAGCTAGGTTCCGGGTTTTCAAAATCCTTTTTCAGAACAGGCTAGGAAGCCCGTTCTCCGGCCCCGGCGGCTCCGATGGCCCGGACGCGGATGGCGTAGAGGACGCCCGGGGTGAGGGATTCCACGGTGAGCTTGCTGGCGGTTACGGATTTTACCCG
>JAYVOP010000030.1:0-9906 GCA_043757865.1 Verrucomicrobiales bacterium
GGCGGGAACATCTTGGCGGACCACCGCGGCCCAACGGTCCAACTCCGCATATTTCATGGGAATGCTACGTCCAGGCTCATCCGCGATGTCGTCCACGAGGCGGCAGAAGGCATAGAAAAGCTGCATGTCCTGACGGGCGGCCTGCGGCAGGCAGATCAGCGTGACGGCTAAGTTAGATTTACTCTGGCGCACGATGCGCGCCACTTCGGAAGCGTCCATGGACTCCATTTATTTTAAAAGCCAGGAACAAAAGAGCACTGCGCCCGCCATCACGGCCACATCTGCGATCAAGCCCGCCGTGATGGCGTGGCGCATCCGGCGGATACCCACTGAGCCGAAGTAAACTGCGGCCACATAGAACGTGGTATCCGCACTGGCATTGATGGTGCCGGCCATCATCGTCAGCAGTCCGTCCGGCCCGCAGCCAGGACTGGCGTCTTTGACCAGATCTGCTAACACGCCTTGCGCAGCCCCGCCACTGAGCGGTCGGATGATGGCCATGGGCAGTAATTTTTCGGGGAAATGGAGCAACGCTAACACGGGCTGAAGGAGGCTCTCGATGAGTTGCAGCGCGCCTGATTCCCGCAACATCCGAATGGCCACCAAGATCCCCGCCACATACGGAATGATGCGGAAGACGACCTGCACGCCGTCCTTGGCCCCTTCCACTAGCTCATCGAAAACGCGCACTTTTTTAAAGGCCGCATGGAGCACGAAGTAGCCCATGAATAACGGGATCACGAGCACGGAAAGAAACGTGCCTAACCGCTGGAACGGAGCCGCAGCCATGTCCGCAAACAACTGTGCATCCGGCGGCGGCAGCGCGGTGCTGCTATGGGCCAGAAACCATTGATGAAATACGAGCAAGCGATCTGGAGCGCAGACATACAGCCCGCAAAGCACTAGCGGCAGCAGCAACAGTGCGCTGAGACATGCGATCTGCCAAATGGCTAGAGGGTTGGCATCTGCGGCCTCCTCCGTCGTGGGGGCAATGGTAGCCGCAGCGGCGGCGGCGGCCTCCGCCTCATCACCGGGCTGCGGACGGTAGGCCGTGAATGGTTGCAGTAATTTACACGCGATGATGGCCACCACCGTGGCACATAGCGTGGTGAGCAAGGCTGGGAGAACCACCGCTGGCCCACGATGGGAGCCCGCCGCATGAAGCACGCGGATGGTGCTGGCTGGGATCAGCGTCACACAAGCGGTGGAGAGCGCTAGCAACATGCACATTTCATTGGTGGCCACGTGCTTGTGCGGGTTCAGGGATTGCATGTGACTCATGGCGCGCAGCCCGGCGGGCGTGGCCGCATTGCCCGCGCCTAGCATAGTGGCACCTAAATTCAGCGCGATGGCTCCTAACGCCGGATGCCCCACCGGGATGCCGGGGAAAATAAGCCGTAGCAGAGGCGAGAGCAGGCGGGAGATCACGGCAATGAGCCCAGACTTTTCCACCAGCCGCATGATGCCCATCCACACCGCCATGAAGCCGATCTGCGGCAACATCACCTCCATCACAGAAACTTTAGCGGCCTCCAGCGCCCCTGCCGTCACGGCTCCCAGACGTCCGAACAACAACGCACAGACGACTGACAACAGCATCATTCCGAACCAGATCCAATTTAACATAAGCGCGATCTCACTTTCCCAGATGAGCCAGCACCTTGGCCACCGCCGCGGGCGCGGTCATGCCGTGTTTTTGGCGGAGGATTTCCGGCTTGCCGTGTTCGACGAATTCGTCCGGCCAGCCGATGCGTTCTACGGGCGTGTGGACGCCGTGGATGTGGAGCAACTCGATGATGCTAGCACCGAAGCCATGCATGAGGACGTGGTCCTCGAAGGTGCAGAGGACGCGGCAGGTTTGGGCGTAGTGGAGAATGGTCTTGGCGTCCAAGGGCTTGATCCAGCGGGGATTAATGAGGGCGACGCTGTAGCCCAGGGCCTCTAGCGCGGTCTTGGTTTCCACAGCTACTTCAAACATCATCCCCAAGCCTAACAGAGCAATGTCTTTGCCGTCTTGCACTACTTCCGCCTCGCCAATCGTAAGCTGGACCGGCGTTTCCTTGGGCTTGGCTCCGGTGCCAGTGCCGCGTGGATAGCGGATGCAGGTGGGGCCAGCATCGTGCTGGGCCATGGTCCAGAGCATATCGGCAAATTCTTCTTCATTCCGTGGGGACATGTGAATGAGGCCGGGAATGTGGCGCAGGTAGCCGATATCAAAGAGGCCGTGGTGCGTGGGTCCGTCGTCGCCACTGAGGCCGCCACGGTCCATGCAGAGCCGCACGGGGAGGTTTTGCAGCGCCATATCGTGAATAATCATATCATAGGCGCGTTGCATAAACGTGCTGTAAATGGCGAGGAACGGACGCAGTTTCCGCGTGGCGAGTCCGCAGGCAAACAAGGCGGCGTGCTCCTCGGCAATACCGACATCGAAGTAGCGCGTGGGGACTTCTTTTTTAAATTTAGCCAAGCCCGTTCCGCTGGGCATCGCTGCCGTGATGGCGCAGATGGTAGGATCTGTCTGGGCAAATTTCACCAAGCAGTCAGCAAACACGGCGGAGAACGTGGGGGTGTCCGTGGCTTCCGTTTCGCCAGTTTCGGTCTTGTAAGGCCCCAGGCCGTGGAATTTCTCTTGGTTCACTAACGCAGGCTCATAACCCCGGCCTTTCTCTGTGATGATGTGGAGGAGAACAGGCTCGTTTTGATTTTTAAGGAACTCGAAAGTTTTGACTAACAACGGGATGTCGTGGCCATCAATCGGGCCGTAGTAGCGGAAGCCAAATTCTTCAAACAAGCCGCTAGGCATGATCAAATTTTTCGCGCCTTCCTCAATCTTATGCGCCAGGGTGCGCAAGGCCTTGCCGGCGATCTTCTCCACTACGGTGGCGGCTTTTTCGTGCAGTTGGCGATAGGTGGAATGCGTGCCGATTTTATTAAAGTAGCGCGCAATGGCTCCCACGTTTTTGTCGATGGACCACTCGTTATCGTTTAAAACGACGATGAATTTTTTGGTTGTGGCCACGTTATTCATAGCCTCGAAGGTCGGCCCACAGGTGAATGCAGCATCGCCAGCCACGCAAACGACATGCTCATTTCCGCCCGCGATGTCCCGCGCCACGGCCATCCCTAACGCAGCGGACATGGCGGTGCCTGCGTGGCCTGCGCCATAGCAGTCGTGCGCACTTTCCGTGCGCAGGAGGAAACCGTTCAGGCCCTCGTAAGTGCGGATGCTATTGAGGCGATCCCAGCGGCCCGTTAGCATTTTATGCACGTAGCCTTGGTGGCTAACATCCATAACGAATTTATCTTTAGGCGTTTCAAAAACTTTGTGTAGAGCAATGGTTAGCTCCACGACGCCAAGGTTAGGGCCGAGGTGGCCGCCCGTCTTGGCGAGATTTAAAATGAGATCGTGCCGGACTTTTTCCGCTAGCAACTGCAACTGAGCCGAGGACAACGCCTTGACGTCCGCAGGGGAGTTGATGGAAGGGAGACTGGAAAAATCGGTCGGTTTAGGAGAATCGGATGTCATCGTCAGAAGCACCAGCCGCCGCAGCAGACCGGTTAGGGGTAGGAGAAAGGGAGTGGTCCAGCGGAGTTAAATGCGCGCCTGTGGGGTCGGCGGTGATCTGTTCGACCCGTTGTTGGGCCTCATCCAAGCGGCCTTGGCAATGGCTTAGGAGTTGGCGACCGCGGGCATATTGCTCTAGCAAGGACTCCAGCGGCACTTGGTCATCATCCATGCTTTGGACGATGGATTCTAGCTCATCCATCGCAGCCTCGAAGTGATCGGGCAGCGGCGGCGGGGGCGCAGGGGCGGGTGGAGTGGGGGCTTTAGGAGCAGGCATAGGGAACGGGAGCGCCCATCATTGTCCGCACCGCAGGAAACTCAAGGAAATTTGCAGGCCGCGGGCTGCGTCTTTTTAACGTGGTGGGGAGATGCGCCAGAAGGCGCGTAGTTGGCTGTTCGGGACCGTTTCCAGATAGGTGGAGAGGGTGGCGGTGGCAGTCACGATCTGCGGCACGCTCCAGCTTTGGAGGTTGGTGCTACGCTCGATGAGGTAGGTGCGACCGATCTCGCTATTCCAGCGCAACCGCCAACTGGTGCTAGTGAGAAAGGTGGCGTCCACGATGCCTACGGGCGTGAGGACGGGCGTGCGCGTGACCTTGCGGACGATGCCGGAGTCATTGCTCACGATAATAATGTTTCCGTTAGGTGCGACCATGACGGAGCGCGGCTCGCTGATGGCCTCGTAGGTGATCGGCGGCACATTGCCCTCGGCCAAAATCAGGTCCTTGCTGCCGCGTCCCATAATGAAAAGGTGGATATAGCCGTAGGTGTCCACATACCAGATGTCTCCGCCTTGATGCGTGGCGAGGAAATACGCCCCATTGCTGAGGAAGGAAATGCCGCGCACTTCATCCAAAAACGTCGCGGTGGCTAGGGAACCATCTCCGCCCACTACGGTGCTCACGCCGCTTCCCGCTACGGCGGTCTTCGTGGAAAGGCTGCCATTCACGCCCTCCACATCGATGCGCCAGATCTTGGAGCGGACGGGGGTGGTATCGTCCTCTGCGCGGTCGGTGACATAGAGTTTTCCAGTCACGGGATTCACGTCGATATTGCCAGGGTTCTTGAACTCCTGGGTGCTGGCGGTGGGGCTGTTAGGGTAATTCGTTATCGCCTGGATGGTATTCGTGCTCGCGGTCCATTTCTTGACCACGCCGCCGAGGCGCGCGCCTGTGGGGTTGGCTAGGTTCAGCACTTCCATGGTGTAGTAAATGACGGTCTGCGCAGGGTTCACCCACAAGCCCCGGCCCGAGGTGGCCCAGCGCCCATCCGCGTCGTGGATGAGGGTGCTCATCTGTCCGGCGGGAGTGATTTTGCGTATGCGGGCATTACCCGCATCATAGACGAAGACGGTGCCATCTGGCACTACGTGGAGGCCGTTCGGTTGGCTCAGTTGCAGGGTGGTGGCCAGGGCCGGGCCATCGCTATTGTAGCCGCCCAGATGCGTGCCCGCCCAGGTGTGGATTTTCCCATCGGGGGTGACTTTGAGGACTGAATCACTGGCCTTATCTGCGATGTAAATATTTCCTAGGGCATCTGCCTGGGCCATGTGGGGATTAGAAAGATTAGCCGTTAGGGAGGACTGATTTTCGTAGGCCGGGAGCCAGTCATTATTGTCCGGGTCCAGCGCTCCGGTCACGCCATTGCCAGCCACGGTGGTCAGTGTGCCGCAGGTGGCTAGCAGGGCATTCCATTCCGCCGTGGCGGCGGGTGGAGGAGCCGCAGTTAAAGGCAGGAGGCTGAGATAAACCACCCCAATGAGGAGGGCGTGATGGTTCATAAATCGAAGGGGAAATGTGAGGGAGGGGATAACGCTGTGAGCCTAGGGAATTCTGGTTATGCCGTCAATGTTCGTTTGCCGGAAAATAGGCAAATTCTTTCCAGATAGGCACTTCTGTTTTGATGCGGTGGAGGTAACTCTGGAGGCGGGAGAAGGTCTCAGCACTGTGTCGCCCGGCGGTGGTGATGATGATGCTAGGCTCCCCCACGGGCACGAAGCCGAGGCGGTGCTGGATACTGATGGGATGCGGGCCGTGGAGCGTCTGCATTTCCGCCATGAGGCCGTCTAGCATCTGCTGGGCCATGGACAGGTAGGCGCTGTAGGTGATGCCTGTGATGGGCAGGCCGGACTCCGTGCCACGCACGATACCGAGGAAACGCAGCTCTGCGCCCCACGCTCCATCGGCTGAATCTGCGGGCGTGAGCGGGGTGTCGGAAAGGGTGGCGTGGCGCATGGGATCAGCCATGGGTAGGCTCTGGAGTGAGGGGGGGGCGCGCCCATTTGGGGAGGTCCGTGCCTGCGAGGACGAGGCACATTTCTCCCTTGGCGGGATGCTTGGTGTAGTGGTTCGCAATCTCCTGGGCTGGGCCTCGGCGGAATTCTTCGAACTTCTTCGTCAACTCGCGTGCGACGCAGATGGGGTGGGTGGGGGCGAGCTTGGCAAGGAGGGCCAGGGTGCCATCAATGCGATGCGGGCTTTCAAAAAAGATCGTCGTTTCCTCACGCGTTAGGGCGGTGGTGAGGGCGCGTTCCCGCTGACCGGATTTGACGGGAAGGAAGCCGCCGAAATGGAAGGCATCCGCTGGCAGGCCGCTGCCAATCAACGCGGTGAGCACCGCCGAGGCCCCCGGCAGGACTTCCACGCGCACGCCGCCACGAATGCACGCCTGCACGAAGCGTTGGCCAGGATCAGACACGCCCGGCATCCCCGCATCTGAGATGTAGGCCACGGTGCGGCCATTCTGGAGATCTGTTACTAACTGGGCGGAACGCATGGCTTCATTATGCTCATGCAGGCTAACCAGCGGCTTGCGGATCTCGTAGTGCCCTAGCAACTTCTGAGAATGGCGCGTGTCCTCACAAGCGATCACGTCCACCGCGTCCAAGGTGGCCTTGGCGCGGAAGGTGAGATCACCCAAATTACCGATGGGCGTGGCGATAACATACAAGGTGCCAGAGGAAATATCCATGCGCGGAGTTTGAGAAGGAAGGCCGAATGAGCAAGGGCAGGATGGGCTGGGTGGGTGCTTTTCCTTGGAGGGGTGGGGACAGGCGTGTCTGCACTTCAGCGGTGGGCATGAAAAAGCCGGATGGCCCGTGAGGACCATCCGGCTGTGAGGGACCGGAATGAACTTATGGATTCACTCTGACGCGGACGAAGTAGAGGGGGCCGCCTGTGCTCGGTACCGTGAGCGTCATGGGGCCAGTGGCTCCCGCCGCAGTGGTGCTGCCGAGCGGAGTCCAAGGGCTATTGGTCATGGTGGCGCTGCCTTCCACGCGGTAGGATTTCCCGCTGACGGCAGGGAAGGCGACGGTGATGTTGTTGCCGGATTTGGAGACGGTTGTGATGCGGAGCACATCGGAGGCGCTGTTAGCACGGGTGCCTGCGAGATACTCGTTGTAGTTACTCACACCATCACCGTCTTTGTCGGTGTTCCGGTCCGCCGCGCTGTTGGGATCGAGGCCATTGGCGTTTTCGTAGGAGTCGGGCATGCCGTCAGCATCGGTGTCAGGATCACCTCCGGCCGCGAGGGCGAAGAGGACGTTTTTGACGGTGAAGGTCTCAGAGGTGGCTGGACCAACGCTGATACCGGTGATGACGAAGTAGGCGGAGTTCGCAGTGGCGGGAATGGTGTAGGTGAAGTCGAAGCTGAATGGCACCCCGTTATTGGCGACCGTTGCCGTGGTGTTATTGAGGGTGATGTTCGCATTTTCTCCAAGCTTGTTCATTTCATCCCGACCCTTGTTGGCATTGTATTCCGCCAAGGTGGTGGTGTAGGGGGTGCTGGTGATTTGGTCCGTGCCAATGGTCCCGGCATAGCCATTGAAGTAGCCGTCTGGGGCCCCATTTAAGCCGTTGGTGGCAGCGGCGGTGGCGCTAGCTCCATTACCATGGTCCCAAATAGCGGTGGGGTTATCGATGTCGTGTTGGGTCAGCAGATTGATGATATGGTCTGTGCCATCATTGTAAACGAGTTGGATCTTGAATTTGTCGGCAGTTTCAAAGTTGGAACCAGTGCTCAAGTCAGACGGGACAAAGGAGGCGGTAAAGTTCACGGCTCCGACGGTGCTGAGGTCAATGGTCTCCGAGGTGACGGTGACTTCTGCAGCGGGGCTGCTGTTCAAGACCAGTTCATTGGCCACGGGGTTGGTCCAACCAGCGGCGGTAGGAACGGTCGTGAGAGAACTGCCGATCTGCGTTAAGGTGCCAAAGTTGATGTTGCCCACGCTAAAATGGGGCGGAACGGTGACACTTAGGGTGCCAGTGGTAGCCGTCTGGGTGCTATCCCGGAAGGTGATGACAATGGCTCCGCTGGTGGGAGGATTGGTAACGGTAAAGCTATTCTCTCCGTAGGGACCAGCGTTAGGCACCAAGGTGGCGGGAGACGGCACGGTGGCGGTCCAGGAGCTGCCAGTGAAACCCTGAGGGGTGATGGTAGAATCGAAGGTAACGGTGTCATTGGCCGTGCCAGTGCCGTTGTCTTGACGAGCGATGTTGATGGCCTGGCTGGCAGTGATGACGGGCAGACCGACTTTGAGGTTCTTTACCAAGTAAGTTTCACTGGGGGAGTTGCTGTTGCCCGTAAAGACGATTTGCAGGGTATTGGCGGAAGCATCCACGAGGTAGTTGAAGCTGAAATTTTTGGTGGTGCTTTTGATGGTAGTATCCGGCAGTTCGGTGCCGCCAACGACATCTAAGCCAGAGAGAAGTCCATCTGGAGCGCCCGCAGGCGTGTTGTCTGCTGCCCCGAGAATGCTGATCGGAGCACCACCATCCACGATGACCCAGATGCCGAAATTGTCGGGAGTTTCAAAGCCCGAGGAAGTGCCCGTGATGGCATCCATATCCACCGAGACGACGACATTGCCCACCGTGGTGAGGTCGATGATCTGAGAGGAGACGGTGTGATCCGCCTGGGTGGTGGCCCCATTTTGGGTGCTGGTAAGGAGGGTTTCGTTGAAGGCCCAATTCGTGATGACGGCTCCATCTGTGTAAAGGGCAGCGGTGGTGCCGCTGGTGTCATTGGTGCCGATGATTTTGGTAGGCGAGACGACCGTGGCAGTCGTGGTGCAGCCCGCATCGGCGTTGTCCTTGGCGGTTAGGGTGAGATTGGTTGCAGCAATCCCACTGTAGTGTTTCACCACGCCATAGGTGCCCGTGGAGGGCAAGAGTGCCGCTGGTGCGGACAGGGACCAAGTGGTGGAGGTAGTAGTGCCAGTGACGTTGACCGTGAGGTCAAAGTCGTAGGTATCATCAGATGCCGCTGCTGTGGCTCCAGGGTGGCGAACCACGTTGGTGACAGTGTTAGACAGGGTGCAGGTAGGCCCGACCGCACCGCCGAAGGAGACAGTCAAGTCGTCGATGCCTAACAGTGCATCCGTGCCAGTGTTATTTACGTTAGACCACCGGAGGGCAATGAATGAGCCTGCGGGAACGGTGACGGTGGTAGAGGGGCCGGTGTCCACGACGGTATTGATATTGATGACGGCTGAGGCAGCTTGCGCTGGCAGGGTGTATCGGAACTCTGGCATGTCCGTCCAGCCGGTGAGGTAGCCCGAACTTGGGCCAGATTCGAAGGTGGCTGGAAATTGAGCGGCGGTGGCGTTGGCGGCCGCCAGCGTAGTGAGAGTAGCCTGCGAGGCTGCGATCTGGTAGGAACAATAAAGTGATTCCAGGTTGTTCGCAGTGCTGTTAGCGCGCAACGTCCGAGCCGTGTATTTGATGTGGCTCAAGTTGATCGGAGAAGCCGTAGTGTTTTGGAGGATTACGATGCAGGAGCCTTCTCCACCCACCACGGTGGAAGGGGCCGCCACCGTGTTCGTGGTCGGCGGAGTGGAGAGGAAGCGATTGGTGTTATTGGTGACCCCGGCGGAGTAAATGTTACCCACCACAGGACCAGCAGACCCATCACTGGTATGGAAAACAACCGTTCCAGCCAACGTAGGGGTAGTGGTGCCAGGATTTCCCGCCCGTGCGATCCACCAGCCTGCTAGGGTGCTGTCATCTGTCCAGCTAGTGGCAGACACTTGCTCACCATTGGCCGTGCCAGCGGGGAGAGTATTGAAATCTTGGCTGTAAATAAATGTGGCGGTGTTTATAGCCACCGGAGCGGCCCAGGCCGTGGCCTGGGTAGCCGCGAGGGCGAGGAGGAGTTTCGTAGTTCGTTTCATAAGTCGAGTTAGGTTTGGGGATGGGATAAAGGACGTGGGAACGTGATGGAGGGTGTAATTAATTGCGGGATCGAGATTTTTTCTGAGGAGCCGGATTTTGACCACTTTTAGGGATGGCTGGCAAGAATCATTTTCCGGGTGGAGTGATTTTCCTGTCACAGGCCAGTGG
>JAYVOP010000031.1:0-34682 GCA_043757865.1 Verrucomicrobiales bacterium
CGCCGGCAGTGTTGTTCGGTCGCTTGCCGCCGAGTTCGATGGTGCCGTCGGACACGTATTCACCGCCACCGCCCTTGGCACAGAAGCCGTAGTCCTCGAGCTGCAGCAGGGTGGTGAAGGTGAAGGCGTCGTAGGAGCCGGTGACGTCAATGTCCTCCGGGCCGACACCTGCATTCGGCCACAGAATATTCCGCGCGTAATGTCCGGCGACCGTCGAGATTGGCCCGCTCTGATAATGCAGATGGATGTCGCCGCGCGGCTTGCATACGCGCCCCGCGACCGACTGGATGACCGCCGGTTTGTGTGGGCAATCCCGTGCGCGATCGATGCGTGTGACGATGATGCAGGTGGCGTTGTCAGTTTCAACACAGCAGTCGAGCAGGTGCAGGGGCTTGCAGATCATGCGCGAGGACAATACGTCATCGATGCTGTAGCGCTTCTTGTAGAACGCTTTGGGATTGTTCGACGCATGTTTACTGTGCGCGACCTTGACCGCCGCGACCTGCGCTGAGGTCGTGCCATAGTCGTACATATGACGCATGAAGGTCGGCGCGAATAGCTGACCGGCGCTCTGCCAGCCATAGGCGCGGTGATGAATCTGGTCGCCGATAATGGGCGCCGCCGAGCGCGCGCCGGTGCCGCCGATGCGCACCTGCGAAAAGCCGTTCATGGCACGGTAAATGGCCACCGTATTGCACATGCCGGCTTCGATCACGCCCATCGCAATGCCGACCAGGCACTCGGTCGAGGAGCCGCCGCCGTGAATATCCGTGTAGAAATTGAGGCGGATGCCTAAGTCATTGGCGACGTGGGGTGCGAAGGTCGAGTCGTTGCCCGAATAGCTCAACATGCCATCGATGTCGGCGGCGGTCATGCCGGCATCGGCAATCGCGTTGCCGACCGCCCAGGTCGCGAGCGAACGGGTGGTCTGATCAGAACCACGCCGGTAACTGGTTTCGCCGACCCCGCAGATCGCGTACTTGCCACGCAGATGGCGCGATGATGAAGTGTCCATCTCGCCGGAATTGGATAAGGCCATGACGGTGATGTCTCCCCAAGCGGTTTATGTCAGCACGCGGTGTGCCCACTGGTCACGCCGTGCGAAGGCGAGCTTTTTGAATATTCAGCATAGCACCGGTGCGCAAGGATTCAGCGCCGCCCATCCAGTATGCGCCGCGCGATAGTCATGCGATGCACTTCTGTCGGCCCCTCGTAGATGCGCATGGTACGCACCTTGGTCGCCAACAATTGCAGCGGCATTTCCTTGGTCATGCCCATTGCGCCGTAAGCCTGCATGGCGTGGTCGATGGCATCGCTCGCCATCTCCGTGGCGAAGACCTTGATCATCGAAGCCTCGGTGCGTACATCGCGGCCGGCATCCTGTTTGGCGGCCGCATCGAGCACCATGAGACGGCAGGCATGGATGCGGGTTGCGATGTCAGCCACCCACCACTGGATGGCTTGGCGGTCTGCGAGCAGCGCGCCGAAGGTGCTGCGGCTGCGCGCCTGCTCGGTCAAGAGCGCGAGCGCGCGGACTGCCATGCCGGTACACCACGCGCCGATCTGGAGGCGGCGGATGGTCAGGCGCAATTGCATTGGGGCGAAACCCTGGCCGATCTCACCGAGTAGCTGCGCGGCCGGCACGCGACAATTATCGAACACCACCATGAGTTCTGCTATGGCATCCACGATGATCCGCACGGAATCGGGATACTCCGCCCGGATATATAACACGCCATTTTCTGCCCCGGCATACCAGCCAGCCACCATCATGCCTAACAGCACGCTGTGCGGCTGTTGCTCCATCAAATATTTGTCAATATACGCTCCGGGATCGCCCTCGTCGGCATTGCAGACGATGTATTTTACGTCGCCAGCAGCCTCTCGGCAGGATTGCCATTTGAAATGCAGCGGAAAGCCCGCGCCCCCACGGCCCCGCAGTTTGGCTTCCTTTAATTCCGCAGCCAGTGCCTCCCGATTCCCCTCGGCTAGCAGCTTCCTAAATGGAGCGTAATACGCATCCACACCTGGAAATGGAGCCGTCAACTGAGCTGGCTGAAGGTGCGAGACCACCGCATACCGATCCTCTGCATCCCCTGTCCCTGTGGTTACTAACGTGGTCACCTGCGTCTCCGTCAGCCCGCTGTAGTTCTGGCCTTGATACTGAAACGCCCCGCCTTGATGACAGCGCCCCAGGCAACAGATATGCCCGATTTCCTGCTCCGTAAAATTTCGGGCTAAGTCATGGTGCAGTTTCTCCTGAGTCCGTGCGCAGAGACAAGCGGAGCCATTGCAGACAAACACTTTTTTGTGCGCATTTTCCGCCTTCAGGAAATCATACGAGGACACCGCTCCCAGGGTAACCGCATTTCCAAAGAGGGATTCCTCGCCCAACTTGCACACCGTGCTGGTGGTCTCGGCGGCACCATCTTGATCCGCCGCTTCGACCATGCGTTCAAAGAGGTTTTTGGAGATGCCTTGGCGATAGGACAGTGAGCTGAGGTTTTTGGACATGCGGAAGCGGGAAGGGTAGCGAACGCGCGAATGATAGTGAAACGGAGCCCCGCCGCAAGAACATAAGCGGGCCGCCCTCCCTTATTTTCATTTACATCTTCCCCCGCGCTGGCCATAGCTAGCCGCCTATGGCTGACTCTCCCTCACATCGACTTTTTCTTTTGGATGGTATGGCGCTCGTTTATCGGGCGCATTTTGCGTTTATGGTGCGTCCGATTATGACCTCCCAGGGGCTGAATACCTCGGCGGTCTATGGCTTTGCTAACACGTTGATAGAGCTATTGAAAAATGAGCGTCCCACGCACCTAGCCGTAATCTTCGATACCGCCGCACCCACCGCCCGGCATGTGGCGTTCCCCGCCTACAAGGCCCAGCGGGAATTGATGCCCGAGGATCTGAGCAGAGCGCTGCCGTATGTGAAACGCCTCATTGAAGCGTTCAATATCAGCGTCATTAGCCTGGATGGCTATGAGGCGGACGACATCATTGGCACGTTGGCTCGGCAGGCGGAGGCGTTAGGTGACTATGCAACTTATATGGTCACGCCGGATAAAGATTTTGCGCAGTTGGTGGACGAACGCACTTTTATTTATAAGCCCGGTCGGCAGGGCAGCGAGCATGAGATTATTGATGTGGCCAAGGTGCGCGAATATTGGCTGGTAGCGGATCCGATCCAGGTCATCGATGTCCTCGCGCTGTGGGGAGATGTCTCTGATAACATTCCCGGTGTGCCCGGCATCGGAGAAAAGACGGCTAAGGCCTTGATCCAAAAGTATGGCACCGTGGAGAATATTTTGGCCAATACAGATCAACTCAAAGGGAAGCAGAAGGAGAACGTAGAAGGCTTCCGGGAAGGGCTGGCGTTAAGCAAGCGACTGACGACCATCGACACCGCCGTGCCGATCACGCAGACGGTGGAATCCTTGCTACTACAGCCGCTAGACGAGGCCGCAGTACAGGCGATGCTGGTGGAACTAGAGTTCAATCAGTTGGGCCGCCGCCTGTTCGGCGGAGAGTTCAAGGCTGGGCGAGGTCATCGCGAGGAAGGGGCGGCACCAGAGGCCATTCCCGCTGGCGTAGCGGTGTTGAAGTGTCTGACGGACACGCCGCATGACTATCGCGAAATTTCTCTAGCCGATGGGGAAATCTCGCTTCCGCCGTGTGCAGCCCTGGCCTTAGATGTGGACCACACCACCAGCCGTCCCAGCCGCCTACGAGGCGTGGGATTAGCCTGGGAAGCTGGTCGGGCTGCCTATGTGAACTGTGAACAGGGGCTGCCTACGGAGCTGCGACAGTGGTTAGAAAATGCGGATGTTACCAAGCTCGGCTATGATGCGAAAAGTCAATTTAGCCACCTGCTCTGGCTGAATCTCCAGCCCGCTGGCCCCTGGCATGATCTGCTGTTAGCCCAAGCCATAGCCGAGCCCGAGCAGAGGGCCACGCTGGGCTATCTAGCAGAAGCCCACCTCGGCTACACCCTGACCGCTCCCGCTACGACGACGGCTACGGGAGATCTCCTGGACCTAGAAACCAGCCCGGAAACGACCGCCCGCCAAGAGCGCGTGATGGAGCAGGCAGACCTCGTTTGGCAACTCCACCCCCGCCTCCTGGAGCGCGTGGAGCAGACCAATCAACAGCGCGTTTATCACGAGATCGAACTCCCTCTGATGCCCATTCTAGCAACGATGGAGCACACGGGCATCAAGATCGACCCTGTGGCTTTAGCAGAGTTAGGAGAAAAACTCTCTGCCCAAATCTCCCTCCTAGAAACGAGCATCCAGGCGCTCGCAGGACAGAATTTCAATCTCAACTCCCCCAAGCAACTGGGGCAGATTCTGTTTGAGCAAATGAAACTGATGGCTAAACCTAAGAAAACGAAAACGGGTCAATATGTAACTAATGAGGAAGTGCTCCAAGAACTCGTTTCCGCACATCCCATCGTCGCGCAAATCTTAGAATACCGGGAAGCTACGAAACTGAAGAATACGTATGTGGATGCGCTGCCGTATGCCCTGCATCCCATAACAGGTCGTGTGCATACCACTTATCACCAAGCTAGCACGGCCACCGGACGGCTGGCTTCGAATCATCCTAACTTACAGAATATCCCGATTCGCAGTGAACAAGGCCGGGAGATCCGTCGGGGATTCGTGGCGGGCCAGCCGGATTGGATTCTTATCTCTGCTGACTATAGCCAGATAGAACTACGCGTCATGGCCTCCCTGAGTGGAGATCGGGCCATGCAAGAAGCCTTTGTTCAGCAGGAGGACATCCACTCCGCCACTGCCGCGCGCGTCTTTGGCGTCATGCCTGCGTTCGTAGATAGTGAGATGCGCAGAACGGCTAAAATGGTGAACTTCGGCATCATTTATGGCATTAGCGCCTTTGGGTTAGCACAACGTCTAGGTCAACCGCGCGGTGAGTGTCAACGCCTCATAGACGAGTATTTCGTGCAATACCCTGGCGTGAAAAATTTCATGGAGCAGACCATCGCTCAAGCCCAGGCCCAAGGCTACGTGGAGACGATCACGGGCCGCCGCCGTTATCTGCGGGATATTAATTCTGCCAATGCCACGGTACGTAAAGCGGCCGAGCGCACCGCAATTAATACCCCCATTCAGGGCACCGCTGCGGATATGATTAAACTAGCCATGGGCGCGACCGCTCGCGCCCTAGCCGCCTCTCGCTTCCAAGCGCGGCTGCTCTTGCAAGTACACGATGAGCTAGTGTTGGAAGCGCCCGCCACGGAGCTAGCTGCCGTGCAAGCCCTGGTGCAGCAAGCGATGCAGGAGGCGTTGCCCCTACCCGGTGTGCCCATCCAAATTGATTTTGGCCATGGTTATGATTGGAAACAGGCTCACGCTTAACTTAGCACGCCATCAGAGGACATGTAAAAAAGTTCATAGCTGCGGCCCTTTTCCATTTTTTACTTGTCATAGAGAAAATCCACCTATTTAATGCGGACGTGCGCTTTTTTAAAAGCGTTTATTACCAAACCCTGTAACTCTTATTACTTAGATTATGAATTCTACCAACCAATCAGAAAAGATACTAGATAAGCATATTGCTGCACTTGAAGAAAAACTGGCGGACCTCCGCAAAAAGAAACTGGTGCTCCTGCAAACCCGGATGAAAGAGGCCGAAAGCGCAGTGCGCGCCATGCAATCTAACCTTACGGGTACCCCAGGTCGTCGCTCTAAAGGAACTGGCCGCAGTGGTCCACGCGGACCTCGCATGTCCGATGAAGAAGTGCTCGAAAAACTCACTAAAGTAGTAAAGGCATCCGGTTCCGAGGGGATCTCGGCCCGCGCAGCAGCGGAACAAGCGGGCGTCTTTTATCTGCGTGCGATTAAGGCCATGGCCACTGGTTTCCGTAAGACGGGCGCGGCCAAATGGACCCGCTACTTTGTTAAATAAATAGCCATACCACTCATTAGCTCTGTGCCCCCTCACATGGCGCAGAGCTAATTTGCTTTTTATGAAGTCAATGATACGAAGCCTTCGTTCATGTTACCTCATTTTCCTATGTTCTCCCATCCTGCTGACACTTTAATCCACCCTGGGAACGCCAGCCCGAGCCGGGTTGGTCACGTCGTGTTGATTCATCTTGTGCAGCATTGTGATCACCGAGGGCCATTAGCAGTATTAGGCCAAGACGCCGCAGTGCTGCCCTTTCCGCCGATACGGATCTTTTTCACTCATCAAACCCAGGGCTACCCCCGCGGAGCTCATGCGCACCGGAAGTGCGCCCAAATCCTCATCTGTGTGGCGGGTACATGCCGGGTGCTGGTCAAAGATCGGCACCAGGAACAAGAATATTTCCTCACGGGGCCAGAACAAGCGCTCTACGTAGGGCCGTTAGTCTGGGCGGAGCAATACGACCACAGCACCGATGCAGTGCTGATGGTGCTGGCCTCCCATGCCTATGATGAAGCGGACTACATCCGCGACCACGCGGCGTGGGAGCAGATCGTGCAGCCGTCACACCCTTAAGCCAGGGCAGCACGCAGATGAAAAAGATTCCCCCGCGCCCGCCAGGATTTCTCTTTCCATCTTAGAATGAACTGTGCTAAGTGCGCTAGGAAAATCACCTATGAAAGAATTCGCATACATCCACGAAGAGGGCACCCTCCCCGAACCACTCGATAAAATCCCCTTCTTCGCTAACTTTGCGGACGGGCATCTCAATGACATCCTCTATTCCAGCTACTTTATCCAAGCGGACCCGGGAGATGCCATCATCAAGGAAGGGCAGGAGGATGCTCGCATTTTCATCCTCCTCACAGGGCATTTAGAAGTGGTGAAAAATGGCGAATCTATCGCCAAGATTGATACCTCAGGGGAAATTTTTGGAGAGTTGGCCGTCGTGAGTGATGACACCCGCTCCGCTTCGGTAGTGGCAAAAACCAGCACGCTCTGCTTGGTGATCGACCAGAAATTCCTCAACGAGATCAAATCCGAGGAAGAAAATCCTGGCTACTATGCAGCTCTCTACGGGTTCATTTCCCGCGTCCTCGCGGCTAGGCTCAAGACCGCATCCGCTACCATTTCCAAGTTGGAGAAAGAAATCGAGGATCTCCAGGCACGCGACTAACAAATGAAGATCCTCCTCGGCATTACGGGTTCCATTGCCGCTTACAAAGCGGCGGAGCTGGCAAGCCAACTCGTGAAACGCGGGGCCACGGTTACGGTCGTGATGACGCGGGATGCGCAGGAGTTTATCACCCCCCTCACGCTGCAAACCCTCACCCAACGAGCGGTGGTAACGGACCTCTATGATGAAAAGGAAAGCTGGCGGCCCGGGCACATCCAGCTGGCGGATGAAGCGGATATGATCCTCATCGCCCCGGCCACGGCCAACTGCCTAGCGAAGCTGGCAGCAGGCATTACAGATGATGCGCTCACCGCGATTGCCCTCGCCACACGGGCAAAATTTCTCCATGCCCCTGCCATGAATGGCAAGATGTGGCTGCACCCGGCCACCCAGCGGAACGTGGCCACGCTGCGCACGTGGGGGCATGATTTCATCGGCCCGGCAGAGGGAATGCTCGCCTGTGGCTACGAGGGCGTTGGTCGCATGTGGCCCGTGGAAGGCATTGTGGAACGCGTCTTTGGACCCTTAGTCTGAGACGGGCTCATAGACATGCTTGATAGCCGCACCGTTTTGGGGTCGAATTGTCAGCGTGCCACCACTGCGCTTGAGCGTCAGCTCGGTGTAATTCTCACCGGCTAGGGGCGTCACCTCGAAGAGGAATCCACCTTTGATGAGCCCCTCGCAGGTCACTTCCTTTTCCTTCGGATGGTCCAAGAAATAAGCCTCTGCCGCAAAGGCAATCTGCTCTAGGTTATTCTGCATTTTCTCTTCTGGCTTGACCTTGCTGGCGGGAGGGATCGGAGGAGCCGCATTCTCTGACGCCGCTCCAGGGCCTGCGCGCTGCTGCATTTTTTGCAGCAGCGGGGCCATGCCCGCCATCATGATCGCGGCAGGATAAATGGCGGCGGTCAACAACGTGGACTTGTGAGTATCGGCGGAGTTTGAAGCGAAGAACATCCCCTTCGGCAAATTCGCCCGCACAGTCGCCATAGCCGCATCCGCCTTGGGGAGGAGCATTCCGTAGATCTTTCCGAGCATTTCCCGTTGTTCCAGTGGGGCTTGTTTCACCACGGCTTGGAAGAGCTGCGTAAACTCTAGCAGCGCGTGTTTGGAAGCAAAGCTCAGGCCATTGCCGGCGGTAGGCAGGCCCTGGGTGGCTTGTTTAAATTCGGCATTGTTGGCCAAGGGGGTTTCCCCTGCTAAGGCTTGGGTTAAATAGTCCGCGCTCGTGCTCAGCAGCAGCCGACCCGTTTTAGTATCGAAATAGAGCACTGGCTTGAAGGCTGCAAATTGCGGTGGCAGCGGTTGCACTGGCTGGATCGCCTCAAAGCCCTCACCCTTCTGCACCTGGAACTCCTCGCTCTCGCCTACCATCTTTTTTAGTTCCGCAAAGAGCCAGCCCATTTTATCTAACGCTAGCACCGCTTGGAATTCTGGGATCGCCACGGGCGCGTTCGGAAAATCTAATTTCTTCTCGGCCTCAATGCTGAGAAAGAACGTCACCTTCGTATCCAGCTTTTTCACTAGCTCCCCGACAGTGAACGGCAGCGGTTGCAACGGCTCGTTCAAGCCCTTTTCCAAGGCCGCCAGGGCGTCAGGGGCTTCCACCTGTTTAAGAATATTGGTCACGATTTCTAGTACCACGTTGAGATTTAAATCTTCTTCCACCACCAAGTCCGCATTGGCAGGCGCGAGGCGCGTGACTAACAACGGAGCCGCTGGCCCACCCAGCAATTTCAATATCCCCTTAGCCCCACCCGGCATCGCCAAATACGCCCGATTATGAAAGAGGAGGCCATTTTTCCGAGAGCTAGCGCCTAGCGCAGTGATGGAATCCAAACCCAACTCTGAAAGCAGGCTGAGGGCAGTGAGCTTTTCTGGAATGGGAAACTGCTGCCGCACGCCGTCCAGGCCTGCATCCAGGACGGTGGTCAGCAGCTTCACATCGCTCTCAATGTCCGCGTAGCCATAGAATACACCGCCCAGTTCTAACTGCGCGGACACTTCATTAAAGTAGCTAGACTGAGCCTCCGCAGGGAGTTTAGCCTCCTGCGCGGAGGGTGCTGAAACAGCTAGGCTCAAGGAGCACATGGCGAGAATGTAGGGGTGAAATTTCATAGCAAGCAGAGGGTTTGAAAGGGAAGCGAGTGACCGGAATAAAGCAAAGCTCCGCCAGAAAGGAACGCGAAACTTTGCTTATTTTGAGTTCCGTAGGTTCAACCTAAAAGCAGCACTGGGCTAGTCATCGAGTAGTTCCTCCCGCTGGGCGGGACCGTGAATACATCCAAGCAAGCTCCAAGCTGCTGCCGAGTCCCGCAATAGCCGCCTCCGCCTAACGCTGCATTTGCTGTATCTCTAACTCCAAGTTTTGAATCTGCGCTTCCATGCCATTGATCTGGTTTTGCAGGCCCGTGACTGCGGTTAGGGCCTTATCCCGAATCCCACTTTGGCTGCTGATGCGGCCTTTGGTGCGGGCGTCGGCAAATTTAGTATCCGCATCGCTCGCCTGCTGACGAAACAGATCAATCTGGTTATTGGCACTGGCAATTTGAGCGCGGAGGTTGTTGATGGCCTGCTGTTTGGCCACGTAGGCCGCGCCCGCAGCAGGGTTCAGACTGGGTGGCGGCTCGATCTTGGGTTCTGGTGGGGGCATGTTTTTCAATGACGCTAGGGGATCCGTGGCTGGATCATGGGATGCCTTCGGAGCATCAGGATCGGGCGGCAGCGTGAGGATCGGGGAAAAATCTAACCGGAAAAGATCCTGCAACTTAGGATTCAGTTGCGCAGCCGTCAGCCGTGCCGTGCCCGCACTATGCTGCACTAATAAAGTGCCGTCCTTGATCCCCATGATCCGGCAATCCTTTAACGCCTCTCCGGTCTTCAGTGGGATTGAGGGGATGACTTGATTCTTATATTGCTCACAAAGCTCGGTTCGGGCGTCGAGCATCATTTGCACATCCACATCCCACTTCCCTTTCGCGGATTCCAAGGCCCGCGTTTGCTTACTGACCTCCCGTTCCAGCTCCTCCTGCTCCTGATTTTGGGCTAGATGAGCCGCAGTGGTGGAGGTGGTCTTGGCTAATCGCTCCTGATTCTGCGTGAGGCGAGATTTAGAATTCACTAAGCCCTGCCGCAGGGCATTTACCTCCGCTTCTTTCCGATGCACATCGGCCTTAAGCGACTCAGCTTGAATGCTCTGCACTACGATGCCGCCGCCGCCCGCGAGCACTAAACCGCAAATACCAAAGATAATTGATTTCGATTCCATATAAATTAGTTAGTTTCAGGGGCTTTCTTAGTTAGATAATTTATCCGATATTTAGTGACATCGGAGTTCAGAGCATCACTCTGTTCATTGGCGGCTTTCGTGGCGGCTTTTAAGTAGTCTAAACGGGATTTCAGGCGATCCACCTTGCGCGTCAGGTTAGCCATTTCCTGCTCTTCCCCACGTAAGGTCTTTTCCGTTTCTTTAAGCTTGCGGGTGCTCTCACCCACCGCAGCCCCTAGGGCTTCGGTCTCGGTATTGAGTTCAATTTCATTCGTCCGGAGTTCCTTCAATTCGGACTCCAATCGACGGTTATCCGTGCAGGCAAAGCCACTAACCGTAAGCGTTAGCAGGCAGCCAGAACGAAGGAGGCGGGACCAGGGAGATGTTTTCATAAGGGGCTGGGATGATACTCCAACGGAAAAATTGACAACCCGTTTTGTTAAAAGTTAGAAAGAAGTATTGACCTATATGCGGAGCAGCGGTGCGGGCTACATTTCCTGCCAGGAATTCTCATTGCTCATCGCCCTGACCGCCTGCACTAATGCCGACTTACTAACCTGAAACCAAACTATGACTGACGAACCCAGACCCAAACCCTTGTTTTATGTTGTCCTCCTAGCCGTGGTGCTAGGCCTCCTCGGCTATGCCTTCCGAGATACCTTGTTCCCCAAGGGCAGAGGCGCAGATAATAAGTTCAGCATCTCCAAAGAAGACCTCGCCAAAGGCGGCACGGAAGGCGTGGAAGGCGCAGATGCTAACGTGCCCACGACCGTGAAAGAATACACGTTCAAATCCAGCGAGAAACTGCCACCCGTGAAGGAAACGTCAGCCTATCAACCGCTCCAAGCGCGCACCGTAAAGTTCGCCCTCAATGTCTGGGCGGGCTGGGCTCCGATCATTCTCCAGAACAACGGAGCCGCTGCCGGCAAGCTCTGGGAAGTGCCCGGCAAAGAGCCGTTTAAAGTGGAGCTAGTGCTCATTGATAACCCCGTCTCCATGCGGGATGCCTATGCGGCGGGCAAGGTCCACGTCGGCTGGGCCACACTGGATATGGTGCCGCTGTTCATGGATGAGTTCCGCAAGGACAACCGCATCTTTCCCCGCATCTACCAGCAGGTGGACTTTTCGAATGGGGGGGACGGCATTGTGATCCGTCGGGCCGCAGCTAAGGATCCGAAGAACCCTACCATTTCCGATCTACGGAAAAAGAAGATCGTGCTGGCGCAGAATTCGCCCTCGGAATATTTCTTGCTGAATGCGCTCGTAAATGGCGGCGTGCAACCGAGTGAAGTGGAGTTTAAATACACGGAAGATGCCTTCCAAGCGGCGGCGGCGTTCAATGCAGACAAGTCCATTTCTGCCTGCGTAAGTTGGGCTCCTGACATCTACAATCTCGCCAAAATGCCGGACAATCACATGCTCGTGAGTTCCGCCACGGCCAATAAGCTGATTGCGGATATGTGGTTCGCACGAGCGGACTTTGCCCGGGATAATCCGGACATCTGTGAGGGCTTAGTGCGCGGCATCTTTGCGGGTATGGACACCATGAAAAATGACGCGGGGCGGACCCAAGCGTCAAAACTGATGGCCACGCTCTATGGCTTGCCAGAAGCGGATACGCTGGGAATGCTGGGCGATGCGCACTCGACCAATTACGCAGAGAATCGTGACTTCTTTATGAACTCTAATAACCCTGCTAACTTCGAGCGCACTTGGAACACGGCTTATCTACTATACCGGAAAATGAATCGCGTCCAGACGGTGGTTGCGTTCGATCAAGTGATGGATTTCTCCATCCTGCAACGAATCGGGAATGAAGACATTTACAAGGCGAGCCGGAATGAATATCAGATCAACTTCGCCCCCAAGAGCGTGCAAAGCATCAAGGCCGAGGGATCGGAAATTCTCACCAAAGTCATCACTGTTCACTTCGCGCCTAACTCTTGGGAGTTGAAGAAAAAGGTCACGGTGTGGGAGGCCGGGAAAGAAATTTCCAAAGCCTACGAGCCCAACGCAGACGCCATCCTAGAAGACGTGGCGAAGCTAGCCGCGCAATACGGTGGGGCCAATATCGTGATCGAAGGTCACACGGATTCCAGCATGAAAGGCAGCGTCAGCCCCAGTCTGGTCAAGGATCTAGCCAACAACCGAGCCGCCTCGGTGAAACAAGAATTGCTGAATAAATATACCGGACTGAACCCCAATCAGTTCAGCACGGAAGGCGTCGGCTGGGATCGTCCGGCTGATCCTACCGACCCCGAAAATCACGCCAAGAACCGTCGCGTGGAGATCAAGGTCATCGCCCTCGAACACCCCGAGTGATTTCGTGCCAGGAAGTGCGGGTGGCCCACCCCAACTCTCCGAGCATTTCGCTTCACTACCTATGAAAAACACATCGCCCCCCCGCCCGTCCAATCTACTCCAGCGCTGGCTAGACCGCGTGCGTGCGATCCGCGAGACGCCCACGGACCTAGAGTCATGGCTGTATGGAGCTACGGCCATAGCACTGGTGCTGCTGGTCTGGCATTTGCTGACGATGGAGTGGAATGGCGAGCGTTTTCTGAGTCCGGCGTTGTTGCCTAACGTGCCGGATACGTTGGCGTCATTTAAATCGTTGTGGTTTGATCGCGCGCTGACGTTGAGCATTGTGGCGAGCCTGGGGCGCGTGTTAGGGGGATTTATGCTCACGGCGGCATTCGGGATTCCGCTGGGGATTATGGCGGGGAGTTACTTGCGGGTAAATGCGTTCCTCAAGCCACTGAGTGTGTTTGGACGGAATGTGCCAGTGGCGGCATTGATTCCACTGACGTTGATTTGGTTTGGGTTAGGGGAGTTGCAGAAGGTAATGTTTATCTTTCTGGCCACGGTGGCTTATGTGTTATTTGATACGACCAATGCCGTTCAGGCGGTGCCGGATCGCTATCTGGATACGGCCTATACGCTGGGCGCGCACCGCACTCCCGGCAAGGGTGCGAGACGCGCAGCGGTCTTGGCGGCGGTCTATGCGCTGCTGTTCAGCTTCGGCCTGTTTGCCTTGCAAGAGCACACGGAGGATAGCCCTAGCCTTGGTCAGGTGATGAGCCAAGCGGCGTTCTGGCTTCATGCGGGCGGCGGGTTCGTGGTCGGATTTCTGCTGTGGTATCCCATTCAGAGTCACCAAGTTTTACGGAAGGTGCTGCTGCCGTTAGCGCTGCCGGACATCATCAATACGCTGCGGCTCGTGTTTGGGGTCGCGTTCGGTTACATTATGCTAGCGGAAGTGATTGATGCTAAGCGCGGGCTGGGCTTCATTATCACGCAGAGCCAACGCGTGGGGCCACGGGAGCACATCTATTTGTGCCTCATCATCATCAGTTTGCTAGCTTACGGCATAGATCAATCCATCCGCGCCTTACAAAAAAGATTCTTTCCTTATCTGAAAAATGCCGAGTCCTGAACCTAGCGTCGGCACGCCGCCTTGCGTGTTAGAAAACATCCCGCTACCACCAGCGGAGTTGCCATTGATCGTCGATTTCGACAATGTTTCCAAGACCTACGATGCGGGCACGCGGAAGGCGTTCACCTCCATTCACGAGGTGTCATTTAAAGTGGAGGACAAGCCGAATGTGGGTGAGTTCATCGGCGTGTTAGGCCCCAGCGGCTGTGGGAAGAGCACCGTACTGCGGCTCATCGCTGGGCTGGCTCCGCAGCATCCACAGACGACGGGCAAGGTGCTGGTCAACGGAGCGTTAGTGCAAGGCCCAGGGCCAGATCGGGGCTTTGTCTTTCAAGACTATGCGAACTTCCCCCACCGCACCGTGCTGGATAATGTGGCCTTCGGGCTGGAGTGCGCGCAGGTGCCTGCCAAGGAGCGCGAGGCCAAGGCGCTGGAGTGGATTCAGCGCGTGGGCTTGGACGCTAAGAAGGATGCGTTGAAGTTTCCTCATCAACTCAGCGGCGGCATGAATCAGCGGGTGGCCATTGCTCGCACGCTCATCATGGAGCCGAAAATCATCCTCATGGACGAGCCGTTCGGAGCGCTGGACCCCACCACGCGGCAGTCCATGCAAGACTTGCTAGTCAAGCTTTGGCGAGAGTTGGAGGCAACGGTGTTCTTTGTCACGCATGACATCGCAGAGGCCGTGTATCTGGGGGATCGGGTGTATATTTTCAGCCCATCACCTGGGACCATTCGGCACCAACTACGCGTCACGCCGCCCGATCGGCCCGCGCGGGAAATGCAGGCGGAAGCGAGCTTCCAGAAGTCCGTGTTGGAAGTGCGGGATCTTTTGGACAAGCTAGAGCTTGAGAAATCCGCTGCTGCTGCGAAGTAACCCGCCTCGCATGAAAGACTCACTCCTAACGCAAATCAAACGAGCCTTCAAATGGCACTGGAACCTCCTCGTGCTGGGCGCGGGCTTGGCCTTCGGCTTGCTCAGCGGGCATCCCTCAATCATTTGGCCAGTCGTGGCGGCGGGGGAGTTGCTATTCCTCGGCACGTTAGGCATGAACCCCCATTTCCAGAAAGTCCTGGCGGCGGGGCAATGGACGCTTCCCGCTCCCACCGCACAGCGGGAGCAAGCCGAGCGGTTTCGGCAACTCCTGACGTTTTTGGATGCCCGGGATGAGGATCGTTTTAGGGAGTTGCGCGACCGCTGTGCCGCCTTGCTAGAGCTACGGCGGCAGATGGATACAGATGGCACTGACGACCAGCAGGGCACGGCCTTCCGGGGCGAATCGTTGGATCAGATGCTCTGGCTATATTTAAAACTGCTCCACCAGAAAACAGGCCTCGCGCGCTTCCTGACCTCCTTTTCCAAGGAGGAAATCAAGGCGGAACTCGTGACCTCCGAAACTCAGCTAGCCCAAAGCCAAGGCCAGGACAGTGAGGGCCGACTCACACAGTCCATCCAAGAACGCATCAAGACTATCCGCGAGCGCATTGCCAATCACGAGAAAGCGCAGAGCAGCCTGAGCCTAGCCGAAGCCGAGATCGAGAAAACCGAGCAGCAAATCATCCACCTGTGCGAGGTGGGCATGACTACGCGAGACAGTGCGGGCCTCTCGAATCGCATCGACATCATTTCCCAAGGTCTGCGGATGTCCGAGCGCACGTTCAGCGCGCCCGGCCTGGACAGTCTCATCAGCGATGAAACTGCGCCAGCCATCTTGTCCGGCAGCCTGGATCGACCCTCGCAGTTCGTGGCCCGACGCGTTGCAGAATAAATTCCCCCACACATGTCCAGTCCTCTTCCTCCTCAACACGTCGTCCTTTATGATGACGAATGTTCCCTCTGCACCTTCCAGATGAAAGTCCTCACGTGGCTGGACTGGCGCGGAGCCTTGAGCTTAATGCCGCTCTCCAATCCGCGTGCGGCAGAGTTGGCTCCTAGCATCAGTCAGGCGGACCTTCAAGAGGCAATCCATTGCCTGTCAACCGATGGAAAGATCTACCGTGGAGCCCGCGCGATCCGCTTCGTGGGCTTGCGCCTGCCCTTGCTGGTGCCCGTGGCGCTGTTCCTCTGGCTGCCGGGCGTGATTTACCTAGCGGAAAAATTTTACCAACTCGTGAGCCGGAATCGCCTACTGTTGAGCAAGCTCTTCGGCTGCAAGGGAGCCTGTGCCATCTTACCAGCGCGGGTGCGCTCGCAGGATGACTTATAGCGGCCCCGCGCGGCATCCGCAGAGGCGGGGGATTTTATCGGTAACTGCATTTGCTCCTTGGCAGAGGCGTCCGGGCGCTGCTATCTCCGGCCTGCCATGCCTGACATCTCCTCTGCTCCTCCCCCCACCACGAACGACTTCATTCACAGCGAAGCCTTCCTGCATTCCCTGATGCAACGGCAGCTCCGCCTCAGCATCGACTGCGCGGGCTCGTTCCTGTTGCTGCTGATTGGACTGCCGCTGTTAAATTACGTCGCCCCGGCCTTCATGGCCCAGCGGGTGGCGGGATTCCCCCTGACGTGGTTGGTGCTAGGGGTGTTATTTTTCCCCTACGTATGGGTGATTGCGCGGCTCTTCATTACGAAGTCCATGGCGCTAGAAACATCGGAAGTGCAACAGGCTCACGCGGCTAATCATCAAGGATAAACTGCGATGAACATTGATTATTGGATTCTCGCCTTTTCCGGCATCACTGTCGTGGTTACGGTCTTGATGGGCTTTAAATCCGCCAAGTCCTCAAAGTCCGCAGCAGACTTCTTCGTGGCTGGGCGCTCCGTTTCCGTGGGATGGAATGCCTCTGCCATTTCTGGGGAATACTTGAGTGCGGCTAGCTTTATGGGCATTGCCGGCATGGTTATGTCCTCTGGCTATGATGCACTGTGGTATCCCGTTTGTTATGCCTGCGGGTATTTGTTCCTCTTGCTATTCATTGCTGGGCCGCTGCGGAGGTTCGGGGCTTATACGATCCCGGATTTTGCGGAGGGGCGCTATGATTCTCCGGTGTTTCGGAAGATAGCCGTGTGCTTTGTGTTGTTTATCGGATTTTTCTACACCATGCCGCAGATGAAGGGCGCGGGCACGACGTTAGCTTACATTTTTCCCGGCCTACCGTATTGGGTGGGGGTGGTTGTGGTGGGGGCAGTCATCACGCTAAACGTAGCGTTAGGTGGCATGAAAGGCATCACGTTAGTGCAAGCGGTGCAGTATTGGATCAAACTCTTCGCCATCTCCGTGCCCATCTTTGTGCTCATGGCGGTGTATGGCGGGTATGGGCAAAATTTAGCCGCTAATCACGCCGCCGCAGACCCCACTCCCATCGTCCAAGCCGCCGATGCCACCGCGCGCCAAACCATGCCGGAGAAAGCCCCCAAGGATGAGGCGTGGATCGCTCCATTCGGCCCATTGACGACCAAAGCTACTAAGGCTGCGGGCCTGTCTGCGGAGGAATCGAAGCCGTATTCCCTGCTCTATACGTTCTCGCTCATCGTCGCGTTAGTGTGCGGCACCGCTGGCCTGCCGCACATTTTAGTGCGCTTCTACACGAACCCGGATGGAGTGGCCGCTAAGAAGACCACGATGTGGGTGATGATCTTAATCGGGATCTTCTACGTTTTCCCGCCTGTCTTTGGCGTGTTAGGGCGAAATTTCCTGCCCGAGCTTTATACTGGCCTAGCCGGGATCAAAGGCACGGATCAAGTGGTACTGAAATTGCCCATGTTGATCCGGGAGAAATACGGCGTGCTGGGCAGCATCCTCAGCGGCATCACCTGTGCCGGGGCGTTTGCAGCGTTTATGAGCACGTTCTCCGGCTTGCTTGTTTCCATGACCGGAGCCCTGGCGCACGATGTCTATGGCCGCATGTTACGCCCGCAATCCACGGCTGCTGAACGCATGAAGATGTTTAAATGGTGTGCGGTGTTGATCGGCTTGGTTTCCGTGGTGCTGGGCTCATTAGTGGAGCCGCTGGAGATTAATTTCATGGTCGGCCAAGCGTTCGCCATTGCCGCCGCTAGCTATTTCCCGCTGCTCTTTATGAGCGTCTGGTGGCGCGGCATGACCATGAAAGGAGCCGCCACGGGCATGCTCACGGGTGGGCTCTGCGCCTTACTGGCAGCGGCCTTAACCAATGCTAGCACGCTAGCTCTAGACCCTGGCCCCATGGGGAAACTCTTCGCTTCGTTCAGCGGCCTGAATGATTTCTGGAAACTGCATCCCCTCCTCCGTATCCTCGCTGAGCAGCCTGCCATCTGGGCCGTGCCACTGTCCATCGGCCTCATGATTATTGTCTCCAAAGCCACCAAACAATCAATCCCCGCAGACATTCGCATGAAAATGCTCGTGCTCCATGCGCCCGAAGCGTTGGGTCTCAAGCAAGAATACATTCAAGATCATGTCGGCTCGGCTCATTAAACCTATTTCTTTACTTCTCATTTTTAATCCTTAATCCTTAATCCCTAATCCCTAATCCTATGAAACACCTACTCCCACTCCTCCTCGCCACCACTGCCACTGCTTCCGCTGATACCGGCAGCGCCTTCTATGGTGATCCACCGGATGCGCACCATCCTTGGGCGATCCATGATCGGAATCGTCCGCAGCCACCGCGTGTAGAGCCAGCGGAGCCCAGCACGCAAGCGCAGCCAGGGAAGCCGCCATCCGATGCGGTGGTGCTCTTCGATGGCACCGAGGCCTCGTTGGCTAAATGGGCGTCGGATAAGGATCCTGGCCAGCCAACCAAATGGATCGTCAAAGATGGCTCCTTTCAATGTGTGCCAGGCGCTGGCTATGTGCGCACCGTTTCTGAGTGGGGCGATTGCCAACTGCACGTAGAGTGGACCGCCCCTGAGAAGGTGGAAGGCAATAGCCAAGCCCGTGGAAATAGCGGCATCTTTCCGATGGGCCAAGTGGAAGTGCAGGTGCTGGATAACTACGATAATCCCACCTATGCCGATGGCTTTGCGGGTTGTGTCTATGGTGTGAATCCGCCAGCGGCTAACGTGCTGCGCGCCCCCGGACAATGGCAAGTCTATGATATTGTTTTCCGCCGTCCTGTTTATAAAGACGGCAAGGAAGTCGATGGCGGCTATTTGACTGTTTTCGTCAATGGCGTCCTCACCCAAGATCACACCCCGATCGAAGGTGGTGGCGGGCATAAGGGTCGCAGCGTGCCCCATGCTTACCCCGAGAAAGGCCCGCTAAAACTCCAAGATCACGGTAATCCCGTGCGCTACCGGAACATCTGGTATCGCCCACTGGGAGCCCGCAGCATTGAGGGCGGCACGAACGGCTACCTCACGGAAGCAGCCACCACGGCCAAACGGAAAGAGATCGCTCAGGGCCTCCGCACCGCCGCTGAGAAGCTCCAAGGGAGCGATCAAATGCTGCACTTGATGGAGTCGCTGGTTTACGAAAATGATCCCGCCACCTTAGCTAAAGTGGAGCCGCTGCTAGCGGCTAATGTCAGCAGCCTCCAAGCCACCCCCAAGGATAAGATCGAATCTAAGAAAGGCGAGGTCATGGGCCTGAAGAACGCGGTGGAATACCTCAGCAAAGCCAAGGTGTGGCCCAGCCCCCACGCTGCGCAGACCGCGCTAGAGGCGATCATCAAAACCAACGCGTGGGATAAGAAGTAGGCTCTGGATGAATCTTTCTCCGCGCGAACTTCAGCGCTATGCACGTCAGGTCTCCATCCCTGAGCTAGGATTGGCAGGGCAAGCTCGGCTGCGGGCGGGCTCGGTCTTGTGCCTTGGCGCGGGCGGGCTAGGTTGTCCGGCCTTGCTTTATTTAGCGGCGGCGGGCGTGGGCCGCATCGGCATCGTGGATGAGGATCGCGTGGATGCGAGTAACCTGCATCGGCAGTTGCTTTACACGGCGGCAGACATCGGGCGGCTGAAGGTGGAGGCCGCCCAGGAGCGGCTGCGGACGGTGAATCCAGACGTGCGCGTGGAGATCTATGCAGAGCGTTTTACCGTCGCTAATGCAGCGCGGCTAGTGGCAGCGTATGACGTGATCTTGGATGGCTCTGACAACTTCGCCACGCGCTATCTCAGTAGCGATACGGCGGCAGCGGTCGGCAAACCGAACGTGTATGGTAGCATCCTCCGTTTCGAGGGCCAAGCCACCGTCTTCGCCCCGCATCTGGGCGGACCGTGCTATCGCTGCTTTTTACCGCAGCCGCCAGCGCCCGGCATGGTGCCGACGTGTGCGGAGAGCGGCGTGCTCGGATTACTGCCCGGCATCATCGGCACGCTGCAAGCCACCGAGGCTGTGAAATGGCTCACTGGCTTAGGCGACTCCCTAGCCGGGCGACTGCTCCATTTCGATGCGCTAGCGATGCGCTTTCGCGAGTTTAAACTGCGGCGTGATCCGGCCTGCGTCTGCTGTGGTGCTGCGCCTAGCCTGACGCAGCCGTTCGACTACGACGCCTTCTGTGGCGCGGCGGATGCGTGTCATTTACCTGCGGAAATGACGGTGCAGGCCTTGCAAGAAATGCTGCGCCAACGACCTGCCAATTTCGTCCTGCTAGACGTGCGCGAGCCCTGGGAGCGGGCTCTAGCGCAGATCCCCGGAGCCTTGGGCATCCCGTTAGGGGAACTGCCGCAGCGCCTCCAGGAGCTTTCCCCCACGCAGGAAATAGCGGTGCATTGCCAGTCCGGTGGCCGCAGTGCGCAGGCGGTAGCGCTCCTGCGCGCCCAAGGTTTCCCACAGGTTAGGAATGTGCGCGGTGGCATCCAGGCTTGGAGCCAAGAGATCAATCCGACAGTGGCCAGCTATTGAAACTTGCGAGGCTTGACAGGGCGGGGTGGGCTCGCCACCACTGACGGATGTCCAAACCACAGACCGCTCAGAGCGCCATTTCCCCCATGCGTCAGGATGATTTTCCTGAATGGTATCAACAAGTGATTAAAGCCGCCGACCTCGCAGAGAACTCCGAGGTCCGAGGCTGCATGGTGATTAAACCGTGGGGCTACGGCATTTGGGAGCTGATGCAAAAGGCGCTGGACGGCATGTTCAAAGCCACCGGACATAAGAACGCTTATTTCCCGCTGCTCATTCCGCTGAGCTATTTAGAAAAGGAAGCCACGCATGTGGAAGGCTTTGCCAAGGAATGTGCGGTGGTCACGCATCATCGGCTGGAGGCTGTTAAACAGCCTGATGGGAGCATCAAAATGGTGCCCGCTGGCAAACTGGAAGAGCCCTTCGTGATCCGGCCTACGAGCGAGACGATCATTGGCGCAGCCTTTGCGCGGTGGGTGCAGAGCTACCGAGATTTACCGCTGCTGATAAACCAATGGGCCAACGTGATGCGTTGGGAAATGCGTCCGCGCATTTTCCTGCGCACCGCTGAGTTCCTCTGGCAGGAAGGCCACACTGCGCATGAGACCAAGGAGGAAGCCATTGAGGAAACGGATCGCATGTTAGGCGTGTATGAGACCTTCGTGCGGGACCACCTCGCCATTCCCGTGATCTGTGGGGAAAAGAGCGCTCGGGAACGCTTCCCTGGCGCTGAATCCACCCTCTGCATTGAGGCCATGGTGCAAGACCGCAAGGCCATCCAAGCGGGCACGAGCCATTTCTTGGGGCAAAATTTCTCCCATGCTAGTGGCATTTCATTCACCGGCCGAAGTGGTAGTAAAGAGCACGCCTGGACCACCAGTTGGGGCGTGAGCACGCGCCTGATCGGCACGCTGATTATGGCCCATGCGGATGACGATGGCTTGGTGCTGCCGCCGCGCGTGGCCACGGAGCAGATCGTGATCTTGCCAGTGACGCCGAAGGAAGATAGCAAGGCCGCCGTGCTGGCCGCCTGCCATGCCCTAGCCGCTGAACTGCGGGCGCGGCAATTCCATGGCGATGCCCTCCGCGTAACGGTGGACGAACGCGACTTAGCAGGTGGCACTAAGAGCTGGGAATGGATCAAGAAAGGCGTGCCGCTGCGCATCGAGATTGGGCCTAGGGACTTGGAGAAGGGCGGCCTCGCACTCAGCCGACGCGATCAAGGCGTGAAAGAAAAGACCTTTCCGAGCACCACCGAATTCGTCGGCAATGCCGTCAGCATCTTGCAGAGCATTCAGGATAATTTGTTGCTGCGCGCCACTGCGTTTCGCGATGCGAACCTCGTGCCGATCAATGACGTAGCGACCTTTGAAAAATTCTTCACGCCGCAGAATCCTGACAAGGCTGAGATCCACGGCGGCTTTGCCCTCACGCATTGGGCCGGCACGGCGGAGGATGAAGACCGTCTGCAAAAAACGCTGGGCGTCACCATGCGCTGCATTCCTCAGGGCGCGCAGTATGTAGAAGCAGGTGTGTGCCCATTCACGGGCCAACCCAGCACGCAGCGCGTGATCTTTGCCAAAGCCTACTAGCATTCTATCCACGAGCCCCCATGATCGTCCCTGCCTCTCAGAAATATCGCCCATTTAAAGTCATCGATTTACCGAATCGCCAATGGCCTTCGCGTGAGCTTACCCATGCTCCCATCTGGTGCAGCGTGGACCTGCGGGATGGGAATCAAGCGCTGGCCGTGCCCATGAACGTGAGCCAGAAGCTGGAAATGTTCGAGGCGTTAGTGAAGTGCGGCTTCAAGCAAATTGAGGTCGGTTTCCCCTCTGCATCCGACACGGAGTTCGCCTTCATGCGCTCGTTGATCGAGGGGAATCGCATCCCGGCGGACGTCACCATCCAGGTGCTAGTGCAGGCGCGGGAAGACCTCATTGAGCGCACCGTCGAATCACTCATCGGTGCGCCCAGCGTCATCATTCATTTGTATAATAGCACCTCCCCCGCGCAGCGCAGAGTGGTCTTCGGCAAGACCAAGCCAGAGATCATCCAGATCGCAGAAAATGGTGCGCGTTGGATTCAGCAACGCCTCCCACGCTTGGTGGGAAGCCGCGTGCAGCTCCAGTATTCGCCAGAGAGCTTCAGTGCCACGGAGGTGGATTACGCCCTGGAAATCTGCCATGCGGTCATGGCCGTCTGGCAGCCGACTCCGCAAAACAAGGTGATCTTAAATTTACCTAACACGGTAGAAGTCGCCATGCCGAACGTCTATGCCGACCAAATCGAATGGTTCATCGGCAATATGAAAAACCGCGACTCCGCCATCATCAGCGTCCACACTCACAACGACCGTGGCACGGGCACTGCCAGCACCGAACTAGCCATGCTGGCTGGTGCAGAGCGCGTGGAAGGCACGCTCTTCGGCAATGGTGAACGCACGGGGAACCTGGACATCGTCAACGTGGCCATGAATCTCTACATGCATGGGATTGACCCCGGACTTGATTTCTCGGACATCAATCGCCTCATTGCTAGTTACGAGCGCACCACCGGCATGACCGTGCCGCCGCGCCATCCGTATGCGGGGGAGTTAGTGTTCACGGCCTTCAGCGGCAGCCATCAAGACGCCATTAAGAAAGGCTTTACCTGTTATGAAAAGAAACGCGGCCCGTGGGACGTGCCCTACCTCACCATCGACCCGCATGATCTAGGCCGGGAATACCGGGAGGTCATCCGCGTCAATAGCCAGAGCGGGAAAGGCGGGGTCGCCTATCTGCTGGAGAGCGACTACGGCATCCGCCTGCCTAAGGACTTGCAGCGGGAATTCGGGCCCCTGGCGAACACGTTGGTGGACCAGCTAGGGCGCGAAGTGACGGCCGCAGAGTTGAAAGAAATGTTCTGGAAAGAATATGTGGAGCGCGTCATGCCTTGGCAGTTGCAATCTTTCCATGTCCAGGTGGGCACGGCGGAAGCCAGTGAGACGGTGGCCAAAGTCACCTACCAAGGCCAACCGCAAACGCTGACGGGCCAAGGAGCAGGGCCGTTGGCGGCCTTCGTGCATAGCCTTTCCGCTTTTTTAAATGAGCAGTTAGACGTGACAGACTACAGCCAGCACGCGCTGCAAGCTGGGGCGGATGCCCAGGCCATCAGCTACGTGCAACTGCGGAATGCCGCCGGAGCGCTAGCTTATGGTGTGGGCGTGCATCACAGCATCGAACTATCACCCATCTTGGCGGTGCTCAGCGCGTTGAATCGGCTCTCAGCCTAACCCCCGGTGATCTGCCGCAGCGTCTGGAAATGATGCTGGACCTGATTGGTGAAGGGGCGGGGCGGGGTGAGCGTGGGCCAGCCTGCGGCGTGGCCAGCGGCCGCTAGTTGGCGCGTGGGATGAACCATGACGGGATGCTCTGTCAGGCGCAGCATGGGGAGATCCGCATGGCTGTCGGAGTAGGCGTAACTGCCGGGGATGACGCCATTTCCCTGCGCCATGGCGGGCAGCAGCGCGGCCATGGCGGTCAGTTTATGCGCGCCTTTGTTGTTGGGGCCCAGCACGTTAGGAGTGAACCGCACGCGCGGCCCGATTCCCAGGTCGATCCGCGTGGCGAAGCTGTGCGAGAAGCCTAAACGACGGCCAATCTCCAGGGCATAAAAGTCTGGGCTGGCGGAATTTAAAATACACGTCAGCCCCGCCGCTTGATGTTCCCGCAGCCGTGCTACCACTTCCGGGTAGAGCAGCGGCGTGACCACCTTTGCTACGAATTCCGCCACCATCTGCGCTAGCTCCACGCGCGGGAGCCGCCAGAGATAATTGAGGAAAAGGCGCTTCAATCCACGATGCCCGATGAGCCCGCAACCAGCCAGGGGTAAGGCCGGCAGCCACGTGGCCAGATAAGCCCGCCGCCATCCGTGGCGTTGCAGCACGAACTGGCAGAACAGCGCCTGGGTGTCATAAGGCACCAGGGTTTGATCCAAATCAAAGAAGGCGAACATGCGAGCGTCAGGGGGCCGGGGTCAGCGTGACCGGGAGAAAATCCTGCTGGGGCTGACCCGTGCTAGCATCTAGCAGACGCACCCGTCCATCTTGCCCGGCCACGGCTAGGGTGCGGCCATCTGGGCTGAATCTCACGGCGTAAATGCCCGTGGGAAACTCTGCTTTGCCTAACTCCAGCGCGCCCTCCGTCACCGAGGCCTCCACTGCGGCCTTCTCCTCCGCACTGCGGGCATCGCCTGTTTTCCCATAGATGGCTTTGATGTTCGCAGGTAGCGCGGAGTCGAATTCTGCGGAGTAAATTTTCACCTGCCCCTGGCCATCCAAACTGCTGCCCGCAGCCACCCGCTTGCCATCCCGGCTGTAGTCCACGGCAAAAATGCGGCCCGTGAGCGGCGGATATTTCTTAATCAAGTTCGAGTTATCCCCGATCCTCCGTTCCACTAACCGCACCAGCCGATAGATCTGCGGCACACCATCCGCCCCGCCCACCAGCACTTCATCCCGCTCAGGATGTCGCGCGATAGCGGCTAGGCCACCTTTCAAACTGCCCGGCGTGATGCTGGTGAGATTATCCACGAATCGCTGTGTGGCCACCTCCGTGAGCTTCGTGGTCATGTCCCGGCCCACACTCACGAGGTGATCGCCTTTGCTAGAGAACACGGTATCAAAGACCCAATCATCATGGCTGGCCATGAATAATTTCTGCTCGCCCGTCTTGGCATCGATCGCCCGCACAGACTTCGTATCCGCGCAGCCGAAGCCCACCAGCGTGCCATCGGGCGACCAACTGACGCCATACACAGTGTCGTTGGTGACGGGCACGGAGAGCAGTAATTTCCTGGTGGCCACCTCCCATACTTGCACTTCGCCCATGCGTGCCGCCAGCCCGCCAGTGGCTGCTAGGCGCGTGCCATCAGGCGAGAAACGCACCGCTGTGAGACGATCTGAGAGCCCGATGAGCCGCCCCACCAAGCCGCTGCCGTCTGCTACGTGGAGCAAGATCTCATGGAACCCCGCCACGGCTAGCAGCTTGCCATCGGGCGCATAATCCAGCGCATTGATGACCGGTGGCAGCGTGTAAATGGGAGGATGATCCAGATCATATTTTGCGACCGCATTAGCCGGAGTGTCATCCACTGCGCCTTCTTGAATCCACCGTGTGATGAGCGCTAATTCCGCCTCCGGCAGCGGGCCATCCTTCGGCGGCATGGCTTCCTTTTCTGTGCGGGGCAGGCGCAGCCGCTGCACGAGATGGCTCTCGTCCGGCTTACTAGCTAGCAGCGCGGGCCCATCGTGCCCCCCCTTAAGCAGCCCGGCATAGGAAGTCATCACCAGCTCCCCCTTGGCCTTGGCGGGCTGGTGGCAGCCATGACACTTGGCTTGGAAAATGGGGCGGATTTTTTTATAAAAGCTCACCGCCCCCTCTTCCGCATGGGCGAACGAGACCGTGACCAGCAAACAAAATAGGGAGAACAAACGCATGTCGGCACGCTGGGAAGAACCTCCGTAGTGACAAGCCCAAAGCCTTCCGCAAAGGGGGCGCAGGTTAGTTACTCTTTAGACCCTTGGCCGTATTATTGCGAGCCCCCCAAGGCTTGGCGGGCTTCTTGCCTTGGCAGAAAGCGGCCACTTCTTCCACGATGAAATGCTTCGTGCCCTGCACGCCTTTGACGAGGATGCGGAAGGCCTTGATCGGCTGCGGCGGAATGTCCAAGATCTGATAGCCACGGCAGTCCTCGTCGGTTCGATTCTTTAGCACCTCCCATGTCTTACCATCACTGGAGGCTTCTAAAATGTAACGGAAGGAGAATTTTTCATCGCGCGGCATGTGAAAATCCACCTGCTCAATCTGATAAACTTTATCCAAGGTAATGACGATCTCCCCGCCTTCATCGCTATAGGGGCCATTCTCTTTTTCATCAATGCCGTCGATCAGGCCGTCAGGATTATGGAGCGCCTCCGCGATGGCTCCACGGCTGGCTTGGGCCACATTGCCCTCGGCTATGGCCCCTTTGCTAGGCGTTCCTAGCGTCGGCAACGAAACCGCTGGCGACTCTGGCGGAGCGGGAGCCGGAGCGGCCACGGTGCTCGCCTCCACCACGCCGGCCAAGGTGCCCAGATAATCTGCGGACTTCAGCCCGGCCTCTCGGAAGGCTTTGATGGTGGCGGCCTCCCCTGCCTTACCATCGCTGGCAGCATTGTTACTGAGGCGTCCGAGCATCTCCATGAACTCGGCATTGAGTTTGGCAATGGCGGGTTTGAAATTTAGCCGAATACCGTTGAAAGCTGTGATCATTTTCTTTTGCAATTCGGCTAGCTTGTCGCTCTTGGCGATCTCGCTGGCGCTGGGAGCCTGATTCGTGGCGGCATAGCGCTTACTCTCGGTGCGGATGCGGACCATTTCTGTGGCATCATTCTTGGCCCCAAATTCCGCGAGGAGCCGCTCCAGTGCGGCTAGATATTTCTCCCCGTAGTCTTTCTCGGTGGTGACGATCTTACTCTGAATCTCGGTTTGATAACGGTTTAGGTATTCCTCCTTGAGTTTGGCTAGGGCGGGGGAAGGTTCGGCGGTAGGGGCCTTCGGTGGGGCGGGCACGGCCACCTCTGGCTCGGGCGTAAGGTCCGGCTCAGTCTTCATTTCCGGCTTGGCGGGCTCCGCTTGGGCAGTCGTGGGTGGCTCGGTAACGGGCGGGGGCACGGGGGGGGCAAATTTCACCTCCGGCTCTGCGGGCTCGGCTACAGGCTCTGTGGGGAAAAGGGGCTCTGTGGGTTTGCTAGGGCCCATGAGCAGCGCCCCTCCGCCGAGGGCGGCTAACACGGCGGCCACGATGCCACCAATCATCATGTTCTTGCGCGCCTTGGCTTTGGCCTCCGCTTCCAGTTTGGCGATGCGGTTCAGATTCGTCATGGCCGTGACGCCGGGCACCGCGCGACGCACGGTAGGCCGCACGATGGTGGTAGGCTTCAGCGAGCGCTGCGTGGCGGCGGCCTGCGGGAGAGGCTTGCCAGTGCGGATGTCCTCTAGGAGTTGCTTCACGTCCGCAGCGGATTGGAAGCGCTCCTCTGGCTCCGGCCGCAGGCAGCGAACAATGATGTCATCCACGCGCGGGTCCACGGCCATGGTCGTGGTCGGCAGCGCAAAGGTGCCCTGCGGCACGGTGCCTAGCAACATTTCATAATAGACCACGCCCAGGGCGTAAATGTCGGTGCGGGGGTCCGCCACGGCTCCGCGTTCATAGAGTTCTGGAGCCGCATACTCCGGCGTGCCCATAGGCACCCACTCGATTTCCTCATTGCTTTGGTCATGCTCCATGAGGCGGGCGAGTCCAAAGTCTAGCAGCTTCACCACGCCATCCGCATCCACCACGACATTGGAAGGTTTAATGTCGCCATGCACGATACCCTTCGCATGGGCATAGCTGAGCGCATCACAGACTTGGCTTAGTAAATTTAGCGCTAGCTCTGGGGCCACCGCGCCATCTACGATCAGCTCATGCACGTTCTTGCCCTCCACATATTCCATCACGAAATACCCCTGCCCATCCACCGCTCCGAAATCGTAAATGCTGACAATGTTCGGGTGATTTAACTTCGCCATCGCGCGTGCTTCACTGCGGAAGCGGGTGAGGGATTCCGCATCATCTCCGGCCTCAGGCGGCAGGATCTTGATGGCCACCATGCGGTCCAGATCTTTCTGACATCCTTTATAAACAGCACCCATCCCGCCAGAGGCGATGAGGCTATGAATCTCATAGTGCGGCAGCAACATGGCTAACTCCTCCACGGAGGGAGGAATGAACGTAGGAACAGGGGCCGAAGCCGCATCAGAGGAGTGAGACATGGAGTGAGGCGAAGGAAGATCGCAGGATGAAATCGATATGAAAAGCGTGACGATTCTTCAACGCCTCACAGCGGTTGGCAAGTGTTGGTTCAGGGCATTTCCTCAGTCCGCACCGCCCGCCGCTCCCGCAGCGGGGTGGGGGACACTCTTGTCCCCACGCCAATTTCAGGGTGCGGCCCAGATGCTGCGCAGCTTGGCTCGGTGCTCCGATGGACGAGCGGCCTAGCGGCCTAGCGGCACACTCGTCCCACGGTTGCTTGACGTTTCTCGCATCTCCCTGCATTGACCCCCGTGCCCCATCCTAACTTCCCCGCTATCCGCTTTCCAGAAGACCTGCCGATCTCTCAGCAGCGGGGGCGGATCATGGAGTTGTTGCAGGGGCATCAGGTGGTGATTGTGGCGGGCGAGACGGGGTCTGGGAAGACCACGCAGTTGCCGAAGATGTGCCTGGAGGTGGGCTTTGGAGACGCTGGGCAGATCGGCTGCACGCAGCCTCGGCGGGTGGCTGCGCTGAGTATCAGTCAACGCGTGGCGGAGGAATTAAATGTGCCGTGGGGTCGGCAGGTGGGGTGTAAAATGCGGTTCAATGACGACACGAATTCAGACACGGTGCTGAAATTCATGACGGATGGAATTTTGCTAGCAGAAATTCAGTCGGACCCGATGCTGCGCGCTTACTCAGCGCTGATCATTGATGAAGCGCATGAGCGTTCGTTAAATATTGATTTCCTGCTCGGCTACTTTCAAGGGCTGTTGGCCAAGCGGCCAGAGTTAAAACTCATCATCACTTCGGCCACGATTGATACGGCGGCGTTCTCGGCGGCGTTTGGTAATGCGCCCATCATCGAAGTGTCCGGGCGGCTGTATCCGGTGGACATTCGCTATGAACCTAGCCAGTATTTCGATGGCGTGGATGGGGACTTCATTGAAGCGGCCGCTCAAGCTGTGGAGAATGTGATTCTCGACACGCACGATGGCGATGTGCTGGTATTCTTTCCCACCGAGCGGGACATTCGTGAGGCTCGGGATGTCATCGAAGGTCGCCTGGGGAAAGGCGTGGAGGTGGTGACGTTGTTTGGCCGCATGGCTTCGGCAGAGCAACAGCGGGTGTTCAATCCGGGGCGAAATCGGCGCGTCATTTTGGCTACGAACATTGCGGAAACGTCGCTGACGCTGCCGCGCATCAAGTTCGTGATCGATACTGGGCTCGCCCGCATGAGCCACTACTCCGCCCGCACGCGGACGAAGCGGCTGCCGGTGGAGCGCGTGTCTCAAAGCTCTGCAAACCAACGTGCAGGCCGGGCTGGGCGTCTGAGTGAGGGCATCTGCATCCGGCTCTACAGTGAGCTGGACTACTCCCAACGCCCCCCCTTTACCCCGCCGGAAATCCAACGCGCGAACTTAGCGGAAGTGATTCTGCGCATGAAGGCCTTCAAGTTAGGCGAGATTGAAACCTTCCCATTTCTCAATCCGCCGCTGCCCGCTAGTATCCGTGCGGGCTATGCCTTGCTGCATGAGCTAGGCGCGCTGGACGACACGGAAACCTTGACGAATCAAGGCCGGGAGCTGGCTCGGTTGCCATTGGATCCCACGTTAGGGCGGATGCTGCTGGAGGCCCGGCATGAGCAGGTCTTGCCAGAAATGTTGGTCATAGCCGCTGGCCTCAGCGTGCCGGACCCCCGCGAGCGGCCAGAGGAAGCGCGCGAGGCAGCGGCCCATGCGCATCGAGCGTTTGTTTATGCGGGCTCAGATTTCCTGGCGCTAACACGGATGTGGCAGGCCGCAGGCGAGGCGAAAGTTTGGAAATCTAGCAATGCGCTGCGGAAGTTCTGTAAACAAAATTTCCTCAGCTTCACCCGCATGAGAGAGTGGCGGGACATCTATGCGCAACTGGCGGATACCTTGAATTATAAGGGCTCGGAGGCGTTGGGAGCTCCGGATGAAGTGCGGGCTCACGCGGTGCATCGCTGTATTTTAGCGGCCTCGCTGAGTCAGATTGGGCTGCGGCACGAGCGGAATATTTATAAGGGTGCGGGGAATCGGGAGTTGGTGATTTTTCCTGGTTCCTGCCTAGCCGAGAAGCGGGAGAAGCGGGGCGTTGCGCCTACGAAGTCCAAGCAGCCGATGTGGGTGGTGGCGGGGGAGATCGTGCTCACCTCGCAGTTGTTCGCGCGCACGGTGGCGGGGATTGATCCTAACTGGGTGGTGACGCTGGGCGCGCACTTGCTAGAGCGACGCTATGGCGACCCGGAATGGGATGATAAATCTGGCCGCGTGCTGGTCACGGAACGCTTGCTACTGCATGGATTGGAGCTGCGACGGAGCCGCGTGGACTATGGCAAGATCAATGCGAGAGAGGCGACTGCGATGTTTATCCGCCATGCGTTATTGGAAGAATTATCGCCTGTGACGCAGCCGTTTCAGATCGCTAATCTGCGGCTGTGTCGGAAGCTGGAGGCCATGTTGGCGCGGTCGGGGAAACGGCGGCAGGAGATCGTGGAACATTTGTTTAGCTTTTATGAACAGCGTTTAAAGAACGTGTCGTCCGTGCATGATCTGAACCGTATGGTGACGGACGGCCTGCGGCATGATCCGCATTTCCTGCGGGCGGATCAACACGATCTGTTGCCGCATGAAGACTTGAGCGAGGCCAGCAAACAATTCCCGGATGAGGTGGCGTTAGGAAATTCCGTCCTGCCCGTGCAGTATTCGTATAACCCCGGCCATGAGCAAGACGGCGTGACGGTGCAGATCCCGTTAGAAGTAGCGCAACATCTGACCACGGGCCAAGTCCAATGGCTGGTTCCAGGGCTGCGTCGGGAGTTGGTGGGCGTGCTGCTGCGGGCGCTGCCGAAGCCAGCGCGGCGGAAGCTGCTACCCATGGAGGCGAAGATGGATGACATCGCGGCAAACTTTTCTCCTGGCACGGGAGATTTCCTAACGGCACTGGCGGCGTATATTTCGCGACATTTCGAGGTGCCAGTAAAGGCGGCGGATTGGCCTGCGGACAGCCTTCCAGACTATCTGAAGCCACGCGTGCAGGTGATGGATCGCCAGAATCAAACGGTGGCCATGGGTCGGGACGTGGGCGCGCTGCGGGCGGAGGTGCAGAAGCACGAGGTGCGCACTAGCGCGTGGTCCGTGGCGGTGGGGAAATGGCATCAGCCGGAGTTGCGCACGTGGTCGTTTGGGGATTTGCCGGAGCGGGTGTTTATCGAGACGCTGGGTGGGATTGAGGTTTTCGGTTATCCAGGGCTGAGCTGCACGGCTGGCGTGGTGAATTTACAACTCTACAAAACCGCCCGGGAGGCTGATTCCAGCGCGCCAGCAGCGGTGCGGAAGCTGGCGGAGTTGGCGTTAGGGAAGGAGATCGCGTGGCTGGATCGGGAGTTGAAAACGCTCTCTGTGCCCACGGCTAAGTTGGCAGCGCAGGCGGGTGGATTTCAGTCGGCCCTGGGGCAGTTAGGCAACAAGCTAGCCGCAGGCACGCCCCTGGCCGAGCCGACGACTGCCAAACTCCAAGAGTCCGCGCTGGAGCATATTTTGAAAGCCACGCTGAAAATAGAGCCGCTACGGCCACTGACGGCAGCGCGTTTCCAGGCGATGCTGGAAACTGCGAAAACATCATTTACTCCGTTGGCTAGGAAGGTGGAGGAACTCACAAAAATCATCTTCACCCTGCGCGCTCAGATCATGCAGAGCACGAAGCACTACGCCCACTGGGAGGCTGATCTCCAGCGATTGGTGGCTGCGGATTTCCTGGCGAAAACTTCGCCTGCACAACTGCTCCATTTACCCCGCTATCTCAAAGCGATGCTGACCCGAGGCGAGCGTGCGTTCCTAAATCCCGCTAAGGATCTGGATAAAGCCAAGGCGTTAGCGGACTACCACGACTGGCGCAGCTATGCCAAGCCAGAGCACGTGGAAACGATCCGCTGGATGCTAGAAGAATTCCGCGTCAGTATCTTCGCACCTGAGTTAGGCACGGCCCAGCCAGTATCTGCCAAGCGGCTGGAAGCCTTGCTGGAGGCTTAAATCAACATGTGCGAGCGCTGGTCGATCATTACCTCCGCCACGGTTTGGAAGAGGCGCGGTAGGGAGTAGGGCTTGGGGAGGAAACTGATTTCTTGTTGCTTAGCCGTATCCATCAGATGGTGTTTGTCCGTGTAGCCGCTGCTGAGGAGGACGCGGAGGCGCGGATTGCGGTGTTTAAACTCGCTGATGAGATCCACGCCATTGCCATCCGGCAGGACGGCATCGCTGAAGATCATATCAAAGTTCCCTTCCTCATCGCTGAATTTTTCATACGCCTCGCGCACGCAAGCCGCGCTAGTGACGTGATAGCCATTCTGGGTTAGGGCGGTGCGGACGAGGCGGTTTACGGCCTCCTCGTCTTCCACGAGCAGCACGCGCTGGCCGTGACCTTTGAAGGGTTTATCCGAGGTGGCAGCGGCAGCGCCTAACGGGATTTCTGTCTTGGGCAGATTGGCGTGGAGGCCGCTGAAATAGATGTGGAAAGTGGTGCCCGCCTGGGGTGCCGTTTGCAGACGGATGCCGCCATTGTGCTCCTGGAGAATGCCGTAGATCACAGAGAGTCCCAGGCCCGTGCCTTCCATGCCTTTGGTGGTAAAGAAGGGCTCGAAGATGCGGTCTGCGATCTCCTGGGGAATGCCGCCGCCGGTGTCTTGCAGGCTGATGCAGATGTATTCCCCGGTGCCCATTTGCCCATTGCAGAGCGGCACGGGCTCCTGAGCCGCGTTGACATTGCGGGTGGTGATGGTGATGGAGCCGCCGCCGGGCATGGCATCCCGGGCGTTGACGCAGAGGTTCATGATGATCTGCTCTAACTGTCCAGAATCTGCTTGGATGGCCAGTAAATCAGGGCTCAGGTTCATGCTCATTTTCACATCCTCACCAATGATCCGCCGCAACATGCCGCTCATGCTTTGCAGCGCTTGGTTCACATCGAAGATGCTTTTCTTGACTACTTGTTTCCGGCTAAAGGCGAGTAATTGACGCGTTAGTGTGGCCGCTTGCTCAGCCGCGCGGCGGATCTCCTTGAGATCGGAAATGCTGGCATCATCTGGACCGCAACGCGCCAGCACCATGTCCGCATAGCCGATGATGGGCAGCAGCATGTTATTAAAATCATGGGCAATGCCACTGCTGAGTTTCCCCACTGCTTCCATTTTCTGAGACTGATTTAACTGCCCCTGGAGCAGCGCCTTTTCATCCTCAATGCGTTGCCGCCGCAGAGCACTGACGAGCGGGTCCGCGATCATCGCCAGCAGGTTAGCGTCCTCCGTGCGCCACGCCCGATTCGCCTGACAGCAGTCCACGCCCAGGAAGCCCAGGCAGGCCTCGTCCTCTTGCAGCTGGATCATCAGCACGGAACGCGCTTGGCGCGCCTGCGCGATCTGTGGATGCAGCATCTCTGCGGGCTGCTCAGATAATTGTGATACCACAAAGACTCGACCCACCGATCCGGGGTTACTAACCAAGGGGAAGGCGGCGGTGGGCACCTTGGTAAAGTAGGCTTTGAGCGTGGATACGCCGGGTGCCGTCCATTCATGCGCACAGCCTTGGCTCTGCCCATCCGGGCTGCTTTTTAGCAAGTAACAACGCTCCGCCTGGAGGAATGTGCCTAGCCGCAGCAGGGTTTCATCAATGGTGCTAGTCAACTCTGGAGGCTTAGCGCGGAGGAAGGCAGAGGAAATGCTGGAGAGTAAGGTCTCACAGTTAGCACGATGGCGGATCTCTGCCTCCGCGCGGATGCGATCTTCGATCTCTTGGCGCAGGCGTCCATTTGTTTGCGTTAGCTCGCCCGTGCGCGCCTGCACTAGCTCTTCTAAATGTTCTTGGTGTAACTGCACCGCGCGCTCCGCCCGGCGGGTTTCCGTGGTATCCCGGAAAACGAGCACGGAGCCGATAATCTCACCCTTATTATTGCGGATCGGAGCCCCGGAATCATCAATCGGTATGGTGTGCCCATCCCGATGCATGAGCACGGTGCCTTTGGCTAGGTTCACGACCACGCCCGTGCGCAGCGATTCCAACGCCGGGTTGGCCACCGCCGTTCCTGTGACCTCATGCACGATGGGGAAGACATCCTCAATCCACGCCCCCACGGCCTCCTGGCAATCCCAACCCGTCATCTGCTCCGCCAGCGGATTCATAAACTGCACCCGGCCCGTATTGCTGGTGGCAATGACGCCATCGCCAATCGACATCAGCGTGGTTTGCAGCCACTCGTTGCTCTCTTTGAGCG
>JAYVOP010000032.1:0-2648 GCA_043757865.1 Verrucomicrobiales bacterium
AGATGAGGCTTCCCGCCTCAGGTGGCTCGGGGAATACCCCAGTGGCGGTGAGTATTTCTTCACTCGAAATGGAGAAAGAGTCTTGCCAAGCGTTTCAGCATCGTGACATAATCGCCTCTGTCGGTGCCAGCCCCCCCTTTTTCTTTGGTGCCATCTCCCCTGTCTTGTTCCTCTTATGATTACTTCGATCTCTCGTCTTCGTCGTGCCTCCATCGGTGCGTGCTTTGCCCTTATGCCGATGCTGGCCAGCGCGGTCCCGGTGGCGGTAAATGATACTTTCACGGCTACGGAAGATACGACTTTAACGGTCAGCGGCACGGGCACCACGAATCTGCTGACGGCAGATTTTGAGCCCGGGGCGAATCAGGCAGATGGATTCACGTTGGTGAAGAATGCCTTTGGGACCACAGCAGATACGGCTAGCACGACGTTTATGAGTGGAGCCTTGGTGACTTCGGATAAGCACGGTGGCACGTCCTCCTACTATGTGGATTGCGGGCGGGACTTTGGGACGCTTAGCATCTCTCCCCCGAAGTCTGTGGGCATACAGACCACGATCACGCTGGGGGCGGCGGGGACCGTGCGCATTGGGTATTGGTATCGGATGCAGACGGTGAATATGGAGTGGGGCGGAGGGAATCCTACGCAGTATGAGGCGGGCGATCAATTATTTAAAGTGGATTCCACTTACTACGGCACGGCCTACACGGAAACGCTACCGAATCCAGATGTGAGTAACACTGCGATCCTGCATCAACGGGGATTCAATACAGGCGGGGTGAACGGCACCGTGAACTCCGGCTGGCTGCAGGTGACCCAGGATGTGCCCCTAATAGCGGGCACACATACCATCACCCTGGGGACGTATTGCAGCTCGACAAATAACTCCAACGAGCACGTGGAAGCCTGGATCGACGATGTGACAGTGGATCTGCTCAATGCAGGCGGCGGGGTGCTGCTCAATGACACTGGCGGGGCCACCAGTGCCTCACTGGTGACCAATGTAGCCCACGGCACCCTAACCTTGAACCCCGCTGGTTCGTTTACCTACGCTCCCACGGCCAACTACTTCGGCCCCGATTCCTTTACTTATCAAGCCAGCGATGGCGTGGACCTCTCCAATGTGGCTACAGTCACGATCAATGTCACGGGTGTGAACGACATCCCCGTGGCGGTGGCGAACAGTTACAATTTAAATGAGGACACGCCGCTGACCACCACGCTAGCCAATGGCGTGCTGCTCAATGATACCGATGCCGATGGGGATGTGCTGACGGCAATTTTAAATGTGAATGTGACCCGCGGCAGCCTAGTGCTAAACTCCAATGGCACCTTCACTTACACGCCGACGCTGAACTACAATGGCGCGGATTCCTTTACCTATCATGCCAATGATGGCAGCGCGAATTCCAACATCGTGACCGTGACCCTGACCATTGCCGCCGTGAATGATCCGCCAGTGGGGGGAGCGGATGCTTACACGACGACGAAAAATACTGCGCTAGTCATCAGCGCGCCCGGCGGCAGTAACGTGACGGAGACGATCATTGCCGGAGCCATCCGTGGGCCGCTAACGGCTAATGCTTTTGCCATCACCACGCCCGGTTCCGTGTGGAAATATTGGGATCAAGGCACGACTCCGGTGGCCACTTGGGCCACCTCCCTAACAGCCAGCGAAACGGGCTGGCTCTCCGGCACTTCAGAGTTGGGCTATGGAGACGAGGCGGATTCACCATCATGGCCGCAGTCCACGAACATTAGCTTTGGCGGGGATACGTCTAATAAATATACGACATCCTATTTCCGAAAGATCGTCAACCTCACGGACGTGGCGCACATCACGGCCCTGAACCTCCAAGTGATGCGGGATGACGGCATCATCCTCTATTTCAACGGCACGCCCGCCTACCGCTGTAACTTAATTTCCAGTCCCCTAGCTGCTACCTTCGCAAATAATACGAACGTGGAGCACGATTGGAATGATGCCTCACTGCTGGGCACGGATGGCACCCCGGATTCTGGCAACTGGTTGGCCGCTGCACCCACGTCCGCGTTGTTTGTGGAAGGAAATAACTTGTTTGCTGCCGAAGTGCATCAGTCCACGTTGAGTAGTTCCGACATCAGTTTCGATGTGGACCTGAGCATCACGCGCACCGTAAATTTTGGCCTGCTCTTCAATGACAGCGATCCCGAAGGCCAAACCATGACCGCCCAAGTGGCCACGCAGCCCACCCACGGCACGGTGGTGATAAACGCCAACGGCACCTTTACCTACACGCCCACCACGGGCTACAGCGGCCCGGATACCTTTACTTATCAAGCTAAGGACGCCAGCAATGCCCTCTCCACGCCCGTGACCGTGACCCTCACGGTGGTCAATACCACGGGCAATTCCCCGCCTGTGACCGTGGCAGATAGCTACAATGCTACGGAAGACACCACCCTCAACGTCCCCGCCGCCACGGGCGTGCTGGCCAATGATACCGATCCTGATGCCGACCTCTTTACCGCCGTCATCCTCGCCCAGGCGACCAAAGGCACCGTGACCCTCAACAGCGACGGCTCCTTCTCCTACGTGCCGAACCTCAACGCCAACGGTACGGACACTTTTACTTATCGCGCCAATGATGGAGCCTATTCCCAGCCCG
>JAYVOP010000033.1:0-2646 GCA_043757865.1 Verrucomicrobiales bacterium
GTGGAATTGATCGGCGGCACCACCGAGGCTTATGAACTCATCAAAGCCGCCATTTCCGCAGGGAAAACGGTCATCACGGGCAACAAGGCCTTGCTGGCAGAGCATGGGAAAGAGCTGGTAGAACTAGCCGAACAAAAGAACGTGCCACTCTACTTCGAGGCCGCTGTGGCGGGCGGCATTCCCATCATCAAAGTGGTGCGCGAGGCCCTGATCGGAAATCAGATCCTGGCCATTTACGGCATCATCAATGGGACCACGAATTACATGCTCACGCGCATGGCCGAGGCTGGCCTGAGCTATCCGCAAGCCTTAGCCGAAGCCCAAGCAGCGGGCTATGCCGAGTCCGATCCCACGCTGGATGTGAATGGTTGGGACGCCGGGCATAAGGCCATCGTGCTCGCTTGGCTGAGCTATGGAAGCTGGGTGAAACCAGAGCGCATTTCCGTCACCGGCATCGAGGCCCTGGAGCCCACGGACTTAGAATTCGCCCGCAGCATGGGTTATCAAATCAAGCTCGTGGCCATCATTCGCCTGGATGCTAGCCATCGCGTAGAGATCCGCGTGCAGCCGTCGCTGCTGCCCCGCACGCATATTTTAGCCCACGTGAATGGCGTCTTCAACGCCCTAGCCGTCTATGGAGATGTGGTGGGGGAAACGCTCTTCTACGGTAGTGGTGCGGGCCAGGACGCCACGTCCAGCTCCGTCATTAGCGATCTGGCAGACGCGGCGGATAATCTTTTAAATGACGCGGGGACGAACAATGGCTTCGTGCCCACCGGGCTCTATGGTGATTGCTTGCCCGTGGCGGACACCGTTTCCAGCTACTACCTGCGCCTGCGCGTGGATGATGTGCCGGGCGTGGTCGCCCAACTGGCCACCGTGTTAGCCGCGCATGGCATCGGGATTGCCAGCATGGTCCAACCCCAGAGCGCAGGCTCCACGGAGGCGAATGTGATGCTGATGTTGCACGCGGCGGCGTTTGGAAAAATGACTGCCGCCTGCCAGCAGTTAGGCGGATTACCGTGTGTGAAATCCGCCCCCGTCCTTCTGCGCGTGGAAGCCCTCCCCGGCTAGGGGCTAGGCGGCGGCTTTGGCGGCTTGCACGGCTTTGGCCGCCGCATCTGCTAAGTCATTGGCAGTGATGATCGGCAGGCCACTGTCTTGCAGCAGTTGCCGCCCTAACGCCACGTTGGTGCCTTCTAAACGCACGATCAGTGGCACCCGTAACTCAATGGTCTTTGCCGCATTGATGATCCCTTGGGCGATCACATCACATTTCATAATGCCGCCGAAAATATTGACCAAAATGGCTTCCACCTTGGGGTCCGCGCAGAGGATCCGGAAGGCTTCCCGCACTTGATCTTCCTTGGCTCCGCCGCCTACGTCCAAGAAGTTAGCGGGATCGCCACCACAATGTTTAATGATGTCCATGGTGGCCATGGCGAGGCCCGCTCCATTGACCATGCAGGCGATGTTCCCATCCAGACCGATGTAGTTTAGGTCGAATTTGCTCGCCTCCACTTCGCGCGGGTCTTCCTCCGTGATGTCCCGCAGGGCGGAAATCTCCGGGTGACGGTAGAGCGCATTGTCGTCGAAATTAAATTTCGCATCCAGCGCCAGGATCTCCCCGTCCGGCGTTTCCACCAAGGGATTGATCTCCACCATGGAGCAGTCACAGGCGATGAAGAGCTTATACAGAGCCGTCAGCACCTTCTCAAAGGAGCGGAGCTTATCCGAGCCCAGGCCCACAGCCTTGGCTAGTTTCTTGCATTGGTAGGATTGTAATCCTAGCGCAGGATTCACGGGCTCATTGATGATGAGATTCGGCGTGTGCTCGGCCACTTCCTCAATGTTCATGCCGCCCTCACTGCTGATGACGATGACCGGGCGTTCCGTAGCGCGGTCCATGAGGATGGCTAGGTAGTATTCCTTTTTGATGTCGATCCCTTTGGCTATGAGCACTTTGCTCACCAACTTGCCTTCCGGCCCCGTCTGGTGAGTGACAAGCGTCTGCCCTAGCATCTGCTCCGCAAAGTCAGCGGCTTGGTCGGCCGTCTCCGCCAGATGCACGCCGCCCTTGAAGCCATTTTTAAAGGTGCCCTTACCGCGCCCTCCCGCGTGGACTTGCGCCTTGACCACTAACCCCTGGCCGCCCAGGGCCGTGGCCGCCGCCGCCGCCTCGGCCTTCGTGCCCGCCACGGTGCCAGCGGGAGTGGGGACGCCGTATTTAACAAAGAGTTCTTTCGCTTGGTATTCGTGGATGTTCATAAGGTTAGGTAAAAATGTGCTGGGGAGTAGGAGCGCGGAACGTAGGCAGTGGAAAGAACGCGTCAAGTAGCATAGCACTGGGGAATGAGGGGCACAGGGCTTACGCATAGGAGCGAGTGACCAGCGGGGCCACGAAGCGGACTGCGGAACTCGGGCGAGAGGGCCGCGTGCTTGCGCTTCGCCTTCACGCTGCCTTGACTCGGATGGTCCTGCAGAAATTTGCGCGCCAGTTCCCACCGATTTGTTAAATTAGGCGCAGCGTACACATACCGCACTTGGCGCAGTGGTCCTCCCCAAAGCTCACATCCAGCGTGCGGTGGCACTCGTTCTCCACGCTCCAATGCGCGCGGCGGATCGGCGGCCCCACCAACGCCGCCA
>JAYVOP010000034.1:0-9778 GCA_043757865.1 Verrucomicrobiales bacterium
ACGAGCATCACGGGCGGCTTCATCTACCAAGGCGCGGCCTTTCCTAAACTGCGGGGGGCTTACATCTATGGAGACTTCGGCAGTGGCCGCCTCTGGGCCTTGCACTACGAGGCCACTGCCACCCCAGCCACGCGCAACGAACTCCTCTACGCTCCGCACGCCAACGACAAGGCCGCGCCCAAGCCCACGGGCATCTACCCAGATGCCAACGGAGAAATCTTGGTCCTGGACTGGAACGGCCACCTCAACAGACTACGCCCATGAATCTGAATTGGAATAGCAAGCAACTCACCCACGGCTGGCAACGGGGCGTCAACGCCTTCTACTGGGGCCTGGGCTTCACGGAGGCGGACTTTGATAAGGCGCAAGTGGGCATCGGGGTGCCGTTGTTAGATGGCAATATTTGTAACGTCCATGCCCATGCGCTGGCGCTGAAAATCAAAGAAGGCATCCAAGCGCAGGGCATGATCGGCCTGCCGTTTGGCGTGCCGGGTGTGAGTGATAACATAACCCAAGGCCACGAGGGTGGAAATGCGAGCCTGCCCAGCCGCAACGTCATTGCCAATGGCACGGAAATGGTGGCTAGCGCGCATTGCTATGATGCGGTGGTGGGCCTGCATCACTGTGATAAGAACGGCCCGGGCTTCGCCATGGCGCTGGCGCGGCTGAACTATCCGGGGCTGATCGTGAGCGGCGGGAGCATTCTGCCGGGTTGTTATCAAGAGCAGCCCGTGACGATTCTGGATGCCTACGATGCGCAAGCGAAGGCCGCCGTGGGAGCCATGAGTTATGCGGAGAGCGAGGCCATCATCCGGGTCGCTTGTCCAGGCGCGGGCGGGTGTGGGATCGCGGCTAGTTTCAATACCTGGGGCATCACGTTAGAGGCGCTGGGGCTCATGCTGCCGGACAGCTCGTCCATCCCCGCCACGGACGCTGGCAAGATGAAGGAAAATGTCCGCGTGGGCGCGGCCATCCGCCAAATGCTGGAGCGGGATCTGCGTCCGCGCGACATCCTCACACGGCCTGCTTTCATCAACGCCATGACGGTCATGGCGGCCATCGGCGGCTCTACGAACGGCGTGCTGCACCTGCTGGCACTGGCGATTGAAGCGCGGGTCAATTTTACCCTGACTGATGTCCAAGACATCTGCCGCCGCACCCCAGTGCTCTGCAATTTCGCCCCGCGTGGACGCGGCACCATGGTGGACCTGCATCGGCTGGGGGGCACCTCCATGCTGTTGAAGCACCTGTGGATTGCCGGGCTGCTGGATGATCGTTGCCTCACGGTTAGCGGCTATCGGCTCGGAGAAATGTTGTTTGATGCCCCGGACTTGCCGCCGCATCAGGACTTGATCGCAGCGTATGACCTGCCCTTCAAAGCCCATGCGGATATGCAGATATGCTTTGGTAATCTAGCGCCTGACGGCATCGTCTTTAAAGTATCCTCCATGGCCTCACCGCAGTTCCGGGGCGTGGCGCTGTGTTTCACGGATGCGCGGGCGGTGCAGGCCGCCGCCACGGCTAAGCAGATCCGCCCTGGGCACATCGTCATCCTGCGCGGGCTGGGCCCGGTGGGCAGCGGGATGCCAGAGGTGCTGGTGGCCACTGCCGCGCTCAGCACGCCGGAGTTAGATGGGAAAGTGGCGCTCATTTCCGACACCCGCGTCAGTGGCGTGAGCCATGGTGCCATCGGCGTGCATTGTGCGCCAGAAGCCGCCGTAGGCGGACCGATTGCTTGGGTGCATGATGGTGATGAGATCAGCTTCGACCTCACGTTAGGCAACATTTCCTGGCACGTCACGCCAGAGGAACTAGCCCGCCGCCAAGCTGCGGAGCCCGTGGCTGCGGTGTCCTATCAACGCACCTACCTAGCCGACTTTGCGGCCACCGTGGCGCAGGCCAATGTGGGCTGCGTGTCCCACCATTGCTTGCTGCCATGAAGATCGCCCGAGCTGAATCCGAGGCCGCCATCCGCGCCTGCCATGCCGTCATGTATCAACTGCGTCCGCACCTCGCGGAGGCAGAATTCCTGGCCCAAGCGCAGCGCCAACGCCGCGCAGGCTATGAGCTAGCCTACGCTGAGATCGACGGCCAAGTCGTGGGCGTAGCGGGCCTGTGGCAGCGGGAAAATTTAGTTTGGGGGCACCATTATCATGTGGATGATTTGATCGTGGATGCCGCGCATCGCTCCCAAGGCGTGGGCGAGGCGATGTTCCAATGGATCGTGCAACGAGCCACGGAGGCTGGTTGCAGCCAACTGCATCTGGACTCCGGGGTGCAGCGCTTCGGGGCGCATCGCTTCTATCTCCACCACCGTATGGACATCACCTGCCACCACTTCGGCTTGCTCCTTTCCTGAGGGAAGGGGTGGCCACAACCTTGCGCAATCCATGCTCGAACCAACTCCGCACGCCTACCTATATCTCAATGGCCACGTGCTGCCCTGGGCGGCGGCCCGGCTCTCGCCCTTCGATCACGGATTCACCGTGGGGGATGGAGTGTTTGAAAGCCTCATCACATATACCGGCCAGGCCTTTGCGGTGGCGGAACATTGGCAGCGGCTGGTGAATTCGGCCCGCGTGTTAGGCATCGTAGCTCCCAGTCAGGAAATTTTCACGGATGCGCTGCAGCAGGTCATCACCGCCAATGGTCTGCACCATGCTCGGCTGCGCGTGACCCTCACGGCGGGGGAGGCTGCGCTGGGCTCAGATCAAGCTGTAGAGCCGCGCCCCACCTTCGTGGTGGCCAGCATGGACCTGCCCGTGCGACCGCTGCTGGCGCGCGTGGCCCTGCTGCCCTGGCCGCGCAATGAACGCAGTGCGCTGGCCCAAGTGAAGAGCACTTCCTATGCAGAAAACGTCGTTGGCCTAGCTGCCGCCAAAGCCCAGGGAGCGCAAGAAGGGCTGTTCTGTAATACGCTAGGGGACCTCTGCGAGGGCACGGGGAGTAATCTCTTTTTGGTGCGCGCTGGAGTGCTACATACGCCGCCCCTAACCAGTGGTGGCCTCGCTGGCGTGACGCGCCATTTCGTGAGGCAACTTTGCGCCACCCTAGCCATCCCACTGGCGGAGGTGCCCGTGCCGAGGGCGGAACTTTTCACTGCTAGTGAAGCCTTCCTCACGTCCACTTACCGGGAAGTGCAAGCCATCTCCCAAGTGGATGCCCACGTCCTTCCGGCGGCCCCTGGTCCCGTGACGCAGCGGCTGCAAGCAGCCTTCATGGCTCTGACGCAGGGCGGACGGGCGCTCTGTTGCCTGATTGCGGGTTACGCCGCGCTCGCCTGTTGTAGTGAGTTAGCGCAGGCGGAGACTCCCGCTGCCAAGACCGCTCCGCCGCCCAGTGGCACGGACGTGGAAGGCGTCACGCGGGTGCAAATTTTCTTGGATGAAAACAATTTCGGCCCTGGCAAGATTGATGGTGAAATGGGCGAGTTCACGCTCAAGGCTGGGCAGATTTTCAATCAAGTGCATCACCTCCCCAAGGATAATTGGTATGCGATCTTGCTCTCTGCGCGGAAGTTAGTCACCAGCACGTATGCCACGTATCGCTTACGGGAGAATGATTTCCGCTTCCTGGTCCCGAGCCTGCCCGCGCTCCCAGAGGAGCAGGCGGGCTATAAATATTTGGGCTATCACGACATTGCCGAATTTCTCGGAGAGAAATTTCACACCAGCCAGACGTGCCTCACGCGGCTGAATCCCGGGGTCAATTTTGCGAAGCTGAAGGCTGGTGACCTCGTGCTCGTGCCAAATGTGAAATCGCCCTTCTGCATCGAGCAGGTGCCGTATAGCAAGAAATTCCCCGAAGATCCGGTGCTCAGTAAGCATCGCGTGCTGGTGGACACCAAGGAGCGCGTGGCCACGTTCTATGATGAGCAGAATCAGCTCTTCGCCAGCTTCCCGATCACGCCGGGGCAGAAGAAATTTATCCATGTGGGGGACTGGATCGTGGGCACCATGATTACTACGCCAGAGTTCCGCTGGGACAAGGCGATGCTGGATGAAGGCAAGCGCAGTGAGCAATTTTACCAACTCCCACCAGGGCCGAATAATCCCGTGGGGATCTTCTGGGCAGGCACGAACAAGACCGGCATCGGGCTGCATGGCACGAGTTCCCCCGAGACGATTGGCCGCAGCGAGAGCCACGGCTGCGTGCGCCTAGCGAATTGGGATGCCGTGCGCCTCCCAGACTTAATCCGCCCCGGAGCGCGACTGGAAATGCGCTGAAGCTCGATTCCACCTAACACCGATGCATCTCCCCGCACACCGAGGTCGGAAAACGCTGCTGCTGATCCTCCTGTTAGGCTTGGGGATGCTGCTGGCGAATCGGCTGCGCTCACCCCACCCTGCTCCGCCCAGCCCGGTGCAGGGCGCACTTCTCAGCTTGCCCTAGCCGGAATCTCCCGCCATAGACAGGGCCATGACATACTTTGGCACATCTATCATTGGCGCAGTCCGCGGGGCTGCGGGAGGGGAAATTTCCCAAGCATTCGCAGCGAGCACGGGGCTGCCCATGGACCCCATTTACCATGGAGCTAGCGCGGCGGAAGTGGCGCAGGCCACCAGTCTAGCGGCGGCGGCGTTTCCGATTTACAGTCGGCTCAGCGGAGCCACGCGGGCGAAATTTCTCCGCAGCATCGCCAACGAAATCGAGGCCCTGGGCGAGCCCCTAACCACCCGCGCGATGGCGGAAACGGGTCTGCCCGAAGGCCGCATCAAGGCCGAGACGGGCCGCACCACCGGCCAACTGCGACTCCATGCGAGCGTGCTGGAAGAAGGCTCCTGGTGTGATGCCCGCATCGACCACGCAGACCCCGCCCGGCAGCCGATCCCCAAGGTGGACCTGCGCTCCATGCAGCGCGCGGTGGGCCCAGTGGCGGTGTTCTGTGCCAGTAATTTTCCGCTGGCCTTCAGTGTGGCGGGCGGGGACACGTGCGCGGCCCTAGCGGCTGGTTGCCCAGTGATTGTGAAAGCGCACAGCAGCCATCCCGGCACGGCGGAACTGGTGGGCGGAGCGATCCGCGCGGCAGTGGTGGCGTGTGGATTGCCAGACGGCGTCTTTTCCCTGCTCTATGGCAGTGGCCGGGTGGTGGGCACCGCGTTAGTGCAAGATCCCGCCATCAAGGCCGTGGGCTTTACTGGCTCCCGGGCGGGCGGACGTGCGCTCATGGACCTAGCGGCGGCCCGGCCGGAGCCCATCCCCGTCTATGCGGAGATGAGCAGCATCAATCCCGTGGTCATGCTAGCTGGAGCCCTTACGGAACGCGCTCCACAACTGGCCGCTGGCCTCCATGGCTCCGTGACCGTAGGGGTGGGGCAAATGTGTACGAATCCTGGGCTGATCATTTTAGAAGCCACCGCCGCCGTGGAAACTTTCCAGAAAGAGCTAGGAAAACTCATGACCAGCACCGCCCCTGGCACCATGCTGAACGCTGGCATCTGTGCCGCTTACCGGGCGGGGGTGGCGCAGTTGAAAGCGAACCCTAACGTGCAACTGATCGCCATGGTCACGGACGATGGGGAGGCTCCCACGGGCTCGGCTAACGTCTTCGTCACCAGCGCCACGGCCTTTCTCAATGACCCTAGCCTGGGCGAGGAAGTCTTCGGCCCCACCACGCTGCTGGTGCTAGCGCAAGGCCGGGAGCAGATCCTGGAGCTGATCCAGCACCTGGAAGGCCAGCTCACCGCCACGCTGCACGGCACGGATGAAGAAATCACGAACAGTGCGGAGCTGCTAAGCGCGTTAGAAGCCAAGGCCGGGCGGGTGCTCATCAATGGCTTCCCCACGGGGGTGGAGGTGTGCCACGCCATCGTCCACGGCGGCCCGTATCCCGCCACCAGCGATGGCCGCAGCACGTCCGTAGGGGTGCAAGCCGTGGCGCGTTTCACCCGCCCGGTGGCTTACCAAAATTTCCCGGATGCGGTCCTCCCCGCCGAACTCCAGGATGCCAATCCCCTGCGCCTCTCCCGCATCGTCGATGGCGTGCGGAGCGCGGACTTTAGTGGGTAGGCGCGGACTTAATAAAGGTGAAATCCCCCTCGGCTTCCGAAATGTGGGACCATGGATGCGGTTTCCCTCGGCGTTCTTGGTGGGTTCCCTACTGTCATTTTCTCTGCCCATTAACATCCTCTGGTTGGTAAGTGGGGTACGGGCCTCTGGGGCAGGGGTCCGGGGAGCAGGGGGATGGATGGCGTGAATGCGGGGGTGGATGTCGGAGGTGCGGGGGGAGGAATTACGATTGGGAAAGTGGTTCCTGGAAGGGGTTCACGGTTCACAATGATCCGGCAGGTGGGTTCCCGGGCTCTCAGGACGGGTATTTTGGTTCCCAATACCTTTCCTGCGACTCCTGGGGTGAACCCCAGAAGGAGCAGGTCCCGTCCTGGGCGGCTCAGGTACCCAGCGGGGCACGCAGGATGCATCCTTGAGCGGCTGGGGTGGAACCCGCGGCGTCCAGGTACCGTCCTGGAGGCGTGGTTTGGCACCCGGCGCGTCCAGGAAAGGACTTGAGGACGCCAGGAATGGTTGCGGGAGCTTTTACCTGCACCCCGAGGACTCCAGGAACGGTGCCGGGACTCATAAAATCCGTCCTGCGGGCGGCGGGGGATGGGTTATTTAATCTCTTTTCCAGCAGGCTCTCCCCACCCGGCTGGGCGGGGCCTTAGATGCGGGGATTATTTTGCTTCTCTGCGGTGCGGTGGGTGGCTCTAGTGCGGTCCATGAATCGGGAAATGATGCTTTGTGTGGCTGCCTTTGTTGGGGTGGCGATGGTGATGTCGGTGCTGCGGGAGCCGCAGGCGCTGGGGGGAATTGCGGATGCGGACTTTGCGCGGACGCTGGAGCGGGTGGGGCCGGATCCAGTGACGGGGCAGGCGCGGGTGGTCACGCCGGATAATCATTTATTAACGCCTGCGGGGAAGCAGATCTCGCTGCCAGGAATGCGTCCGCAGGCGTTGGCGCTGAGCCCGGATGGCCAGATCCTGATGGCGGCGGGGAAGATTCCCGGGCTGGTGGTCCTGGATCCTAGCACGGGGGAGGTGCGCGCGCGGGTGGAGTTGCCGGGGGTGGCGGAGGATGCGCCAGAGCCAGTGTCCGGGAATATTTTGAAGCCGGATAAGAGTGGTCAGGTGAGTTTCACGGGGCTGATTTTTTCAGCAGATGGGGCGCATTTGTATTTATCTAATGTGAATGGAAGCATTAAAGAATTTACCGTTAGTAAAGCGGGCGTGGTGGAGCCACTGCGGAATCTCCCGTTGCCGCCAGCCAATGCCCCAGGCCGGAAGAATGAGATCCCGGCGGGATTAGCGCTGTCGGCGGATGGGCGAAAATTGTATGTGGCGTTGAATCTGAGTAACCAGTTAGGGGAAATGGATTTGGAGTCGGGCGTGATGTCCCGGACGTGGGCCGTGGGCGTGGCTCCGTATGATGTGCGGCGGATCGGCGGGAAGCTGTATGTGAGTAACTGGGGTGGGCGGCGGCCCGATGGGAGCGGGCCGGAGTCTCACGCGGGACGCGGCACGACGGTGCGCGTGGCGGCGGAAACAGGGGCGGCTAGGGAGGGCTCGTTGTCCATCATTGAGCTGGGAAAAGAGGCGGTGCCAGTGGAGCTGGTGACGGGGCGTCATGCTAGTGGGCTAGCCGTTTCCCCAGGCGAGCGCTGGCTCTGTGTGGCTTGTGCTAACGAGGATGCGGTGGCGGTGCTAGACGTGGCGGCGGGACGTTTTGTGGCTAATATATTTCCGAAGCAGACGCCTGCGGACTTGTTTGGAGCCGCTCCTAACGCGCTGGCTTTCTCAGCAGATGGAAACCATCTATATTGCTGTAATGGGACGCAAAATGCGGTGGCGGTGCTGAAATGGGAGGAGGGTCGGGCGGAGTTTGCGGGGCTGTTGCCCACGGGCTGGTATCCTGGCGCGGTGGTCTATGATGGCGCGCGGCAGCAGCTCTGTGTGGGGAATGTGAAGGGCATCACGCCCACGTTAGGCAAGGCTCCCGGCGGTGGCGCAGCGGGGTTCAATACCCACCAATTTTTCGGCACGGTGAGTTTGATCCCGCTGGCCACGGATCTCACGGCTAGCACGGCGGCGGTCACGGTAAATAATCGCGTGCCGCTGCTGGCTCAGGCGCTGGCCCCGGCACGTCCGCTGGTGCTGCCGCGGCCCGTGCCAGAGCGGGTCGGAGAGCCGAGCGTCTTTCGGCATGTGGTCTATATCATCAAAGAAAACCGCACCTATGACCAAGTGCTAGGCGATCTGCCGCAGGGGAATGGCGACGAGAAATTGTGCATTTTCGGAGAACAGATCACGCCGAATCAGCATCAGTGGTGCCGGGATTTTGCGCTGTTAGATAACACGTATTGTTCCGGCATCTTGAGCGCAGATGGGCATAACTGGAGTTGTAGCGCCATCACCACGGACTATGTGGAAAAGCAGTTTGCAGGCTTCCCCCGCAGCTATCCAGATGGCACGGACCTGGGAGATACAGATGGGCTGGCGTGGTCTCCGGCGGGGTTCATTTGGGATCACGCGGCAGCCAAGGGATTGGGGGTGCGGATCTATGGGGAGTTCGCAGCGGGGCGGCGGGCGTGGAAAGAGCCTGAGCGCGAGGGAAAGCCGCTGTTTCCTGAAATTTGGAGTGACTGGCTAGCCCATCACGGCGGCCCGGGAAGTGAGTTGTCCCTGGGCTCCCTGGGTAACATTCCCTCCGTGATGGCCCACAGTTGCACGGACTATCCGGGCTTCGATATGGACATCCCAGATCAATTCCGCAGCCATGCTTTCCTAGCCGAACTAAGCCAGTGGGAGGCGACGGGCAAGATGCCATCCCTCTGCGTCATGAGCTTGGGCGGAGATCATACCAGCGGCACCAAGCCAGGGAAGCCGACGCCACGTGCGCAGGTGGCAGACAATGACTCTGCCCTAGCCCAGATCGTGGAGGGTCTGAGCCACAGTCCATTTTGGAAAGACACCTGTGTGATCGCCATTGAAGATGATCCGCAGAATGGCTGGGATCATGTGAGCGGGTATCGCACCACGTGTTATGTGCTCAGTGCGTGGTCCCGCGGGCGGGGCACCATTTCCACGCAATACAACCAAACGAGCGTGCTGCGGACCATCGAACTCATGCTAGGACTGCGCCCGATGAATGAGCTGGACGCGACGGCCACGCCGCTGAGTGAATGCTTTGGCCCGGAGCCGGACTTCACGCCCGTCGTCGCGCTGCCGCCACGTTGGCCGCTGGATGAACTGAATCTCATCCCAGCTAAGATTACGGATGCGCGGTTGCGGCACGATGCCGAGGTCTCGGACACCCTGCCATTTCAGGAAATGGACGCCTGCCCAGAGGACGTGCTCAATGAGATCCTGTGGCGTTCCGTGCAAGGCCCCATGGTGCCCTATCCAACTTGGGCGATGGCTGCTGAGGACTAACCCCCACGCTCATTCTTGCCATTTCCTACCCCCTACCTGTGGCAACCCGCCCCTAGGCTTCGGAGTTTCCCCTATATGATTAGATGTTGCCACGACGGGGGATCGGTGCCAAAATTAATTTGTAACTTGGGTAAATCTCAAAATTTTTCCCCACGTGCACCTTCTCCTTCCCTTCTGTCCCACTAGTTTACTCCTGACTCCCATGAACCAATCCGCATTCACCGTGTGGCTCTCTGCCGTTACCCTCAGCGTCACAGCTGTCGTTAGCGCTCAAGATACGCCTCCAACCCAGAAGATCGACGCGCTGATCGAGTCTGGCTACAAGCAGCACAACGTAAAGCCGAACGCGCCTA
>JAYVOP010000035.1:0-9738 GCA_043757865.1 Verrucomicrobiales bacterium
AAAAAACCGAGCAAACATTGTTTGCTCAGCGTCCCTACCACCCTCATACCCGCACTGCATTTCGCGGCGGGGCGCAGAGAATACCCACCTCCTCTCCACACGCAAGTTTATTTCTCGCCTTTTTGTAAAATTTATTTTCTCACGCTTTGCTCGGGGGTCCATCCGGGGAGGGTAGAATGCGCGCATGAACCAGCCCCTCATCTGCATCTACGCTGGCTCCAGCTTGGGGACAGCGCCCGCACAGCCGCCTTTTAGGGGCGGCCTGCGCGCCACGTGAGGTGGGCATTGTTTTACAATGGTGGCCGAGTGAGGCTGCTGGCGGATGCCGTGTTGCGGTCAGGAGATGAGGTCATCGGGGTGATCCCACCACCTTATCGGAGGAGGGTCGAGGACACTTGAGCCTATCGGAGTTGATTGCGGTCGATTCCATGCATGAACGGAAACGAAGGATGGCCGAGCCAGCAGATGGTTTTGGGGCTTTGCCGGGCGGGATCGACACGTTGGAGTAGACCATGGAAATGCTCACTTGGTTACAACTCGATCTGATCTGAAACCAGTGGGAATGCTCAATGTGGGCGGGTTCTATGATCTGCTGTGGCAGTTCTTGGCGCATGCTCAAGACAGTGGTTTCCTAACCGCAGAACACTTGGGCCGGCTGACGGTTTCTGATGACGTCGAGGCCATGCTGGATCTACTGTTGCAGACGCCGCACACGCTGCTCCCTAAGCCCATCCACCTCGCCTAGGCTAAGCTCCAGGGGAGTTCCCGGCCGGCCTCGTAGGGGACTACGGTGGACTGGCCGCTTTGGGAAATGTAGCTGTTAGGGGTCACGACGGGGCGTTTGACTAACGTGACGGAGCGCGTGGGAAGATCAGCTAGTTGGTGCCAATTTCTGGCGTTGTCGGAGACGAAAGCTTGGAGCTTGTCCAATGCTCCATGCGCCGAAAATAGCTCCGCTGCGCGCGGTAGCAGCGTGGGGGCGGTATAAACGCCAGCGGCACAGCCACAGCATTCTTTAGCGGAGCGAGGATGCGGGGCGGAATCGCTGCCCAACATCAGCTTCGGATGCGCAACTAGGGCGGCGGCTAGGAGCGCATCGCGGTCCTGCGGGCGCTTGGCGATGGGCTTGCAGAAAAGATGCGGCTGTAGCAAGCCGCCTGCCACGTCATCCAGCGTGATGATTAAATGATGCAAGGTAACGGTGGCGCACAGGTTCTCATAGCGGTCTAGCAACTGCACCGCTGCGGCGGTGGTGATGTGCTCCATAGTGATGCGCAGACGGGGATAGCGCGTGGCTAGCCGCTCGTAAATGCAGAGGAATTCCACCTCACGATCCAGCACGAATCCACTGGTCTCTCCATGCACAAGCAAAGGGATGCCCATTTCCTCTAGCAGGCGAAACATCGCGTCGGCATCGTCAATGGAACGCACACCGGACTCGCTATTGGTCGTGACACCGTGGGGATATAATTTCACGGCAAACAGATGTGGCCTAGCAGCGGCTAGTTGGGCCTCTGTATAGTTCTGGAAAAAGAACGTCATCAACGGCTGGAAATGCTCCGCATCCGCCCCGCAGGCTGCTAAGATGCGTTCCCGGTAGCTGAGCAACATTTCCACGGAGGTGATCGGCGGCACCAGATTCGGCATAATGACGGCCCCGGCTAACGAGGCTGCACTATGCGGTGCCACGAGCGAGAGCATATCCCCATCTCGCAGATGCAGATGCATATCCAGCGGGCGATCTAACGTAATCCTATCTAGCATGATCGAGCTTAATCCAACGCCTTGGCTTTAATATTACGGAACTCCACTTTCATCGCCAGTCCAGGGTGGATTTGCAGACCAAGAGGGCCGGGAGCGGCAAATTTCTCGTCCGTGTATTGCGTTACTTGGGTATCATTGAGCCAGACGGTAAAGGTATTGCCCTTGGCTTGCAGGCGCATCTTATTCCAGTCGCCCACTTTCAGCAGTTTTTCCGTGCCCTTAGCTTGGCCAGCTTCCGGGTATTTTCCTTGATAGAAAGAGCACGTCATGTCCTTCTTCAAGCTGCGGGAAATGCCGATCTGCATTTGGATCTCGGGCTTGCGCAGCATGTAGCCGCTATCGATCTCGCCCTCCCAGCGCACCTCGGCTTCTACGATCACATCGTGATAGGATTGGGTGGTGTAGAGCATGTTACCTTGCTTCTTTTCATCGCTCTGACCTACCAACACGCCATCCACTACGGTCCAGAAGGGGTTCGGCACAGAGGCTTTCCAACCAGTCAAGTCTTTGCCGTTGAAAATAGACTCCAGCACCGGAGCTGCCGCGTCTTGGCTATGGAGACGGGGCGTGGTGCAGAGCAGGGCGAGGATGAGCAACAAGGGTTTCATGGAAATAAAGAGAGGATGATCGGCTGGCGTTAGGAAACTTCCTCACGCGCGAGCCGATCATCCTCAAGTTTGCAGCAGATTGCGAGGCCTTCCCCCTCCTTATTCGAGGAGGCGGAGGGTAACGAGCGCTTACTGATTACTGATGAGACCAGCTACAGGAGGAGCATCCATGCCGCGGCGGGAAATGCGGGTCTCGTTACCCCCCCTCCACCCAGTCTGACAAAGTGGAACTCATTACTCGGCGGCTGGAAGCGCGCCGCTCCAGGCGTAATCAATCCCCGCGCCCGGCTTGACCTACGGCACAGGCTGAGCCACGCTGCGGCTCTCACCGCCTACCACCATGCCTGATCCGCGCCCCACCCACGTCTTCGTTTCCCGCACCACTACTGGACTTAAGGAGCTAGCAGAGGAGATCGCAGCCATCCTAGTGGAACGGGGTGTCGTCCCGATCATCCAGACGGGATTTGACCCAGACTGGCGCAGCGTGCCGCAAATGTTGCAGGATAAACTGATGCAGGCAGACAGCGTCATCGCGCTCATTGGCCCGGTGCATGGGGGGTAGCCAGCTGCGGAGCTAGCCCGCTTGCTGGATCCCCGCACCCATGGCCGGGCGTTTTCTTTTACGCAGTGGGAATACATCGTGGCTCGGGCTCTTCCCAGACCGATGTTTACCTTCCTGGTGGATGGCCTGGAAATGATCTCCTCATTTACTCCAGAGCTTCCCGCGCTAGCGACCCGCCAGCAGCAGTTTATCCAAGATTTCCCGCTGGACCGCACCACGCTCTACTACCACTACACCAAGCGGCAGCAGTTGCTAGCCCATGTGCGGACCATGCCCCTCCCGCGCAATGTTTCCGCTGGGCGTCCGTGTAATTCACCGCTGTCCCTAGATGCGGATTCCCCGCAGATGGGCACGCGCTTTATTGGGCGGCAGCCGTTTCTGGATGATCTGCGGAGCGGGCCTCCAGCGTGGGGATACCACCGTCATCCGGGGAAAGCAGACCATCCACGGCATGGGCGGCGTGGACAAGACCAGGGCGGCGGTGGAATACGGGTGGACCCATGAAGCGGACTACAATGCGCTGCTCTTTGTGGCGGCGGATTCTCCAGAGCGCCTGCGGGCAAATTTAGCTGCGCTGTGTGGCCCGCTGGTGCTCAATCTCCCAGAGCAGGAGCGCGCGAGCTAGACGTGCAGATCCATGCCGTGCATCGGTGGCTGGAGCAGCATCCCGGCTGATTCTTAGTCATCGACAATGTGGAAACCCCTGAGGCCCAAGCCGCCGTGCGGGCCCTCTGCGATTCCTTGCCGCCCGGACACCTGCTCATTACCAGCCGCTTGGCGGATTGGCCCACGCATTTTACCTCGCTGGATCTAGATGTCCTTTCCCCAGCGGCCAGTGTGCAGATGCTGCTAGCCCATACCGATGGCCGACTCACCGTGGTCCCGGACGATGCCGCCATGGCGCAGCTCATAGCCAAGGATCTCGACGGCCTAGCGCTGGCCCTAGAGCAAGCCGCCGCTTGGGTCCGCCAAGACCGCCGCACTCTGGCGGACTATCGCGCAGCGTGGCAGCAGGCCAGCGAGGCGATGTTTCAGGAATATCATGAAAAGGGCCTGGGAGACTATCATTAGCGCCACCCGGATCTACCGCGGCCCCTTATGGTCACCTACCAGACCAGCGTGTCCCAGCTAACGCCAGCGGCCCAGCAGCTCTTCCGCATCCTCTCCTGGCTGGCCCCGGATCCCATCCCTATGTCGGCCCTGGAGAAACTCAGCGTCTTGCCCACGCCCTGCACCCACCTAGTGGCCCTAGCAGACCTGCACCTAGCCCGCCTCACCCCAGATGGCCAGAACTGCACCGTCCACCGCATGTTGCAAGAAATCACCCGCTGGGAGCAATCCGCTCCGCAGCCGGAGGCCCTGGTGCAGGCGCTGAAGTGGATCAATGGGGAATACCAAGGCGAGCCTGAAGACGTGCGCACTTGGCCGCTGCTGGTCCCACTCACACCACATGCCCTCTCCGCCGCCTACGCCGGAGCGGACCGGGGGATTTCAGAACCCTGCGGGCGTTTGTTAAATCAATCGGGCATGCTGAAGCAATCCCAAGCGAACTTCGCTGGGCCGAGCCGTTCCTGAGAAAGACCCTGGAAATTTCCGAAACAACGCTCGGTAAAAATCATCCCACCGTCGCCATTCGCCTCAACAGCCTCGCGCTCCTACTCCAGTCCACCAACCGCCTGACGGTGGCTGAGCCCCTGATGCGGCGGGTTGTGAGCATCTTTGAAAAATTCTATGGGAACCAACACCAGCAGGTAGCAGTAGCAATCAGCAACCTCGCTACGTTACTTCAGGCCACCAACCGCCTGACCGAGGCCGAGTCGCTGAGGCGCCGGGTGTTAGCCATTGATGAAGCCTCCCACGGCCCGGACCATTCCAGGGTGGCCACAGACCTCAACAACCTCGCGCAGTTACTCAAGGCGACCAATCGCCTGACGGAGGCCGAACCGCTGATGCGCCGGGCGGTGAGAATCCTGGAGCGCAGCCTGGGGTGGAGCATCCGTGGAGCCAGGGAAGGCGGGGGAATCTAGAAGCGCTGCTGGCGGAGATGCGGTAGGGCGTGGCTGCGTGGGGCGGGGGGGCAGGATGCCAAAGGTGTTCTGAAAATTTCCCGATTGGAATCGGTTGAATGCCCAACTTTTTCAGGGCATCTGCCCCAACGGGACAGATGAATGAAGCGGTGATTTTTCTCACTTAATTTCTCAGAACACTTATGGCTGGATGCCCCCCTCCTTGGTGGTGCGGCTCCGCCGCACGATTTTCGGAGTTACTCACGCCGTTTCCCTCCCTTCCCTGGACCTTTCCCTCCCTTCCCTGAACCTTTTCCTCCCTTCCCTGAACCTTTTCCTCCCTTCCCTGGACCTTTTCCTCCCTTCCCTGGCCCATTCCCTCCCTTCCCTGGACCTTTCCCTCCATTCCCTGGACCTTTCCCTCCTTTCCCTGGACCTTTCCCTCCCTTCCCTGACCCATTCCCTCCCTTCCCTGGACGTTCGCAAGGGCGATTTCGAAACCTAACGCCCGGTGCGCTCTAGGCCTTCCGGGCGGTGCTTTGCAAATGGCGGCCACAGCCCGCCACTCCATGCGTGAACCGCCTGGGCATCTCCGCATCCCTGCCGGGAGGCCGTCCCGGCAGGAACGAGAGCAGGGCAATGCCCGCGCACCCTGGAGCGGCGTGCTTCCAGCCGCCGTCGCTGCATAGTGGCGGATTACTTGCTCGGCGGCTGGAAGCACGCCGCTCCGCCTCCTCGGGGTGATGATTTACCCAAACTTATTTGCAAACGGGCTTACTTAGGAGGCGCGTTTTCGGGGGCTCCTGGCGTGTCCGCTGGAGGCGGAGCGCCCGTGGGTGGCGGCGTGGGGGCAGGCGGATTCGGCCCACCGGGGCGGGGGCCGTTGCCTTCTGGGCGCGCTGTGGCACGCAGGGATTGAAGGAGCGGACCGAGGTCTGGGAACTCCTTTTCCATGTTCGCTCGGATCGTATCACGCAGCTTCCGTCCGGCCTCCCGCTTACCTTCGGGGGGCGTTTGTTCCATGGACTCACGGGCGGCTTTGACGTCTGGGGCTTGGGAGATTTTCTCAAAGGCTTTGCGCAATTGATCTCGTTGGGCCTCTGGGAGTTTGGCTAGTTCTGCTGGGTCTAGGCCCAAGAAACGGAGTCCTGCGCCACCAGCCGGACCTGCATCTGGTCCGTTAGGAGGGCCTTGGGGGGGGCCATTGGGCGGCCCTTGTGGCTGGGCGTTCGGCTGGCCCCCAGGCCTACCTTGTGGCCTGCCTGGTTGGAATGGCCCGCCGCCTGGACCCGGCATGGGCAGCCGATCCATGGCTCCCTTCATTTTCTCTAACACCGGAGCCAAACTGGGATCCGCCAGCAAGGCCGCGCTATGCATCGCATCTCGATACGCCCGTGCTGATTCCGCTGCGGAGTCGCGCGCGGCTTTGACGGCAGGTTCATTCCAGATCTTCTCCATGGCACCACGCAGGCGTTGGCGTTCCGTGTCGTTGAGTTGTTCCAACGGCCCGCCGCGGCCGTCCATCCAACGTTTGGCCATGTCTGCAAATGGACGATCCGCTGGCCCTGGTGCATCCGGTGGTGGTGGTGGCGGCTGGGGGGGTGCCTGCGCCAGCCCGAAGCTAGCAGATAGTAACAACAATGTGAGAGAGCGTTTCATAGGTGCTGCTAAACTCAGCGAGGCCCAGAGAGTTGCAGAAAAAAAAGCATCTCCCACACCCGTTCGTCACTCGCCAAGCGTCATTCTAAACCCCTAATTAACTCCGCCCCCGCCCCCGCCGGATCACCTCATCATAGATCGCCTCCAGATTAGCGATCTGGGCCCCGTGCTCGAAGTTCACCCGGACATCAGCCGCTGCCGCCGCGCCCAGCCGTTGCCACAGGCCCTCTTCCCGCGCTAGCCGCAGCATTCGTGCGTGCAGGGCCGCCCCATCACGTTCCGCTACTAGCAGCCCGGTTTCCTCATCCCTCACGGCCTCAGGGATTCCTCCATGAAATGTCGCTAACACTGGCAGCCCAGTCGCCATGGCCTCCAGCATGCTATTCGGAATGCCCTCTTGATTGAGGTCTGCGGTGAGTTGGCTCGGATGCACGAAGGCATGGCTTTCATGATAGAGCGCACAGAGTGCGGCCTCACTTAAGAAACCAGTAAACACCACTTTCCCCGTCAGTCCCAGCTCCACCACCACGCGCTCCAGCCGCTCTCGCAGCGGCCCCTCTCCGGCTATCGTAAACTGCGCCAGTGGATACTCCCGCACAAACTCCGCAAACGCCCCTAATGCTACCTCCAAACCCTTCTTTTCAATCAGCCGACACGCCTGCACAAACCTCCATTTCCCATCCGCCGGAAACGCCCGATCCACGACGGGAAAGGCATCCATGGGAATCCCCGTGCGGTTAATCCGAATCTTCTCCGCAGGGCAGCCTAACTCGATGAGCCGCTCCTTTAGCGAGAGCGAACGCGCCATCACTAACGGCAAAAATTGCAACATCCCCCGCAGCGTTTCCACATAACCCGGCTGATCCGCACGCGGCTGGATGTCCATCCCATGAAATGACACCACACACGGCAATGGCGTGCGCAGCAGAAACGGCAACAGATGCACCCCTGTATGTCCAAAATACACGTGCAACAAATCCGCCTCCCGCCGCTCCAAGATCCGCGCGATGGCTCCATACTCCCCACGATACACCACCGCTGGCTCCCGCCGCACATGCTTCAACCAAAACCGCCGCAGGAAATTTTTCCTAACGCGCGGCTGCACCTCCACCTCCGCAAAGGGAAACTTATCCTCAGACTGTCGCTCCCGGCATACCACAAACGTCCGATACCGCCGCAAGCCCGCCACCTGACGGTAAATGTGGAGCATTTCCGGCTTCAGAAACGTAGTGCAATAGCTGGCAACGGTGGGCATGTTAGGAATAAGGGATGACGAATCACGAATGAACACGATCCGGCCACTTCGTCATTCGGCATTCGGCATTCGTCAAATGTTGAGGATCAAACCGCCCTTGGCCTCGCGCCTCGCTCGTGCTGATGCGTAGGCCCGGTGAATGAATCGCATTTGGAACAATGGGCCTTGGCAAGGGCGGCATTTCCGCTAAGGAACGGGTCTTATGCCACGCCTCAATGTCCTCAAAACCTACAAGCTCTTCATCGACGGGAAATTCCCCCGTACGGAAAGTGGCCGCTACCTAACAGCTACGAATCCCCAGACGGGCGCGCACTTGGCTAACTACTGCCACGCCTCCCGCAAAGACACGCGCGAGGCAGTGCTGGCCGCCCGCAAGGGAGCCAAGACCTGGGGCGGTGCTACGGCCTACCTGCGGGGGCAAGTTCTTTATCGTCTAGCGGAAATGTTGGAGAGCCGGGAGGCGGCGTTGGCAGAAGAACTAGCCGCCTCCACCGCTTGCACGGACGCGGTGGCACGCGCGCAGATCGCGGCTAGTGTGGACCGCATCGTTTACTATGCGGGCTGGACGGATAAGCTAAGTCAGGTCTTCGGCACGGTGAATCCCGTGGCCTCCTCCCATTTTAATTTCACGGTGCCTGAGCCCATGGGCGTCGTCGGCGTGCTGGCTCCAGATCGCCCCAGTTTGCTGGGGGCCGTGACCATGCTCGCAGCGACTTTGGCGGGGGGAAATGCGGCCATCGTAGTCCCGTCGGAAATCTTTCCCCTGCCCATGGTGAGCCTAGCCGAAGTCATAGCGGTAAGCGATGTCCCTGCGGGCGTCGTCAACATCCTCAGCGGCCCGCGGGCAGAGATCGTGCAGACGCTGAGCACCCACATGGACGTGAACGCCCTAGCAGATGGCACCGCCGATCCCGTCACGCGCAAAGTGGTGCAACTGGGCATCGCCACCAACCTCAAGCGCCTCGCCCTTTGGGATGTTAACTGGACGGACGACGCGGAATGCCAATCGCCTTATCTGATTGCCAAAACGCTGGAAAGTAAAACCGCGTGGCACCCGATCGGATATTAAACAACGGAGGCTGCGGGCTACACGTTCACGCCATTGTTGTATTATTGAGAATCTATGTAAATTTCCAAACTAATTGAAAGATTTCTGCCAAGATTGGGTTTAGAATCCGCGCGAGCATCCGGCTCCCGATTCCGACCACCCGCAGGAGGCCCCCGCCATGAAACACTCATCTACCGACCGCGTTATCACCACCATCGCCCTCCTGCTGGCATTGCCGCTGGGCCTCTTTGGGATCAGCGCGCTGTTCCAAGCCGGGCCGCGCAGCCCAGCCGCAGCCATGGTGCTAGATCCAGCGACCACCGAGGCGGGGAAATTTGAAATGACACTTAGCAGCGGGGACAGCACAGCCATCATCCGCGCCCTGAAAATGCTGCCCAGCGAGGGCGGGCGGCTGGTGTTAGGTTCTGGCATTTTTCCCGTCCATGAGCCCATCATCCTGGACCACGACAACGTGGAACTCCGGGGCAGCGGCCCCGGCACCATCCTGCGGCTAACGGATCGGGCGGCGTGCCCGGTCGTGGTCATCGGCTCCTCTGTGACGCCGATTCCCCGCATTACCAAAAGCGTGGTGGTGAAAAATCTGGTGATTGATGGGAACCGCCGCAGCCAAGACCCGGAATGCTGGGGCGGCGTGTGTGATAGCGGCGGGCTCACCTTTATCCGCAATAACGCGCTCACCATCCGCGGCAGCAAGGACATCCACGTAGAGCAGATCGTGGCTCGCAATGCCCGCTCTGGTGGGGTGGTGTTAGAAAAAGTCTGCCGGGAGATCTATCTGGACAACGTGGAGGCGTCCGAAAATTTCTTTGATGGAC
>JAYVOP010000036.1:0-9690 GCA_043757865.1 Verrucomicrobiales bacterium
AGCATCGAGGCCATTGTCCATGCCATCATTCCTGGGAAATATGTGGATCACACCCATGCCAATGCCGTGGTGGCGCTGACGAATCTGCCCAACGGAGCGGCTGCCGTGGCGGAAGTCTATGGCCGCCGCGTCATCGTCATTCCGTATGTCATGCCGGGATTTATCCTCGCTAAGACCATCGCAGAACTCACGGCTAGTGCGGACTGGCAACGGCTGGAGGGCTTGATCCTGCTGAATCACGGCATCTTTACCTTCGGGGCCAATGCTAAGGAAAGTTACGCGCGGATGATTCAGTTGGTGGGCGAGGCCGAGGCTTACCTAGCCAGTCACGGTGGCGGCCCGGAGGTGTGGGCGCAGGCGGATTTAACTGTGGAAACGGCAGATTTGCTGACCCTAGCCGCGCAGCGCCACGCGGTGGGCACTGCGCGCGGGCGGGCGGTGTTAGCGCGCTGGGATCACTCTGCGGAGGCCGTGGGTTATGCCTCCCGCGCAGATGCGCAGGCGCTCAGCAGCCGGGGGCCGCTGACGCCAGACCATACCATCCGCACCAAGCGGCTGCCGGCTTGGCTCGCAGATGCGGAAAGTGTGCCGCAATACGTGGCGGCCTATCATGAGTATTTCCAAGACCATGCCCAGGGGGAAACGGAGTTGGACCCCGCGCCCCGCTGGGCGGTGTGGCCGCAGAAGGGCGTGGTCAGCTTTGGGGCCAACGCCACGGAGGCGGGCATCATTGCGGACATTGTCGGGCATACCTTCCGCACGCAGCAGCAGAGCGAGGCCGTGGGCGGCTGGACCGCGTTAGGCGCGCAGCCGTTATTTGAAATTGAATACTGGGAACTGGAGCAAGCGAAGCTGCGCAAGTCCGGCCCGGCCCCGGTGCTGGCAGGCAAGGTCGCCATCGTGAGTGGCGCGGCGGCGGGGATTGGTCGGGCGATCGCGCAGGCGCTCCATGCACAGGGCGCGGTGGTCTTCGGACTGGATCTGAATCCGGCTATCGTGGAGCGTTTAAATGCGCCCGGCCTGGAGGGCATCGTGGTCAATTTAACCAACTACGATGCGGTCAAAGCCACCGTGGAGAGCATCGTGGAGCGCTGTGGGGGCTTGGATATTCTGGTGAGCAATGCGGGCATCTTTACTGCCGGGGCGAACTTTGAAGACATGGACCCTGCGAATTGGGCCAAGAGTCTGGAGGTGAATCTCACCAGCCACATGCGGCTGCTGTCCTTCTGCGTGCCTTATTTAAAACAAGGCTTTGATCCCACGGCCATCTTTGTGGGTAGCCGGAATGTGGCCGCCCCCGGAGCAGGCGCGGGCTCCTATTCCTGTGCTAAGGCCGCCGTCACGCAACTGGTGCGGGTGGCCGCCCTGGAGCTAGCGCCGGCTGGAGTGCGGGTCAATATCATCCACCCAGACGCGGTGTTCGATACCGAACTCTGGACGCCGGAAGCGCTGGAGCGTTCCGCTAGCCGTTATGGGATCACCGTGGAGGAATACAAGACGCGGAATCTGATGAAAACGGAAATCAAGTCTGCGGATGTGGCGGACATGGTCTGCACCATGGCGGGCCGCGCCTTCGCCAAGACCACGGGGGCGCAGATCCCCGTGGATGGCGGGAATGACCGCGTGATCTAAGGGGGCCGTTTGCCGGGCTAGCCCAGCGGCTGGCCTCGGATGTCGGCATATTATAAGGAGGGTTTGGCTCCGACTTTAGTCGGATCTGAGGCGCTCGGTGACGCGGGGCGAGGGGAGTTGCCAACGCCGATCGTTCGTCCGCAGAGCGGCTCTGAAACTTTGGAGAATTTTCTTTGCGTTTCTAAAGGATGTCGCTTAAATCCGCGCTCCTCCTACCACAGGCTGCTCTTAGGGCGCCTGTTTCCCCCCCTTCTTTAACTCAACCATTGAGCCAAGATAACCGTTATGAACAAGATCCAAAAAATCCATCAAGAACAAATGAAGACCGACGTGGCCCCCTGCAACGTGGGTGACACCGTCAAGATCCACACCCGCGTTGTCGAAGGCGGCAAAGAGCGGATCCAGATCTTCGCTGGCATCATCATTGCCCGCCAAGGCATCGGCGTGAGTCAGAACCTCACGGTGCGGAAAATTTCCTATGGTGAAGGCGTGGAGCGCGTCTTCCCCCTGCACAGCCCTAAGGTGGCCAAAGTGGAAGTGACCAAGCGCGGTAAAGTGCGTCGCGCCAAGCTGAACTACCTCCGCACCCGTCTGGGCAAGGATGCCACCACCGTCAAGGAAATGGGCCGCGCAGTCCCCGCCTAGTCTCCGCTCTCTCCCTCTTCCGAAAGCCGCCCCCCAGTCATTGGTGGGCGGCTTTTTTGTGGCCAGGAGCAGTGGTGGCTGACAAGGGGGCGCGAGGAGCGCAGAGTGGCACTCCGCAGCGATGGCCGAACCGCAATTTCCTTCGCCCATAGCGAAATGCAGCGGAGTGCCACTCCGCGCTCCATTTTCAAACTCCCCAGGAGCTAGGGATCCATCCCCAGGAGCTGGGGATCCATCCCCAGGAGCTAGGGATCCATCCCTAGGAGCTAGGGATCCATCCCCAGGAGCTGGGGATCCATCCCTAGGAGCTAGGGATCCATCCCCAGGAGCTGGGGATCCATCCCCAGGAGTAAGGGAACACGGCAAAGCGCGGTGTAGGGTGGATGACATTCCTGGAAAATGAGCTGGCAGAGCAAACTCTTTCATCGGCGGAGTGGCCCTCCGCCACGTTCGGCCTAAGGTAGGGGTTGCCATTGGCGGTGGGCGCGGTATCGCAGCGGCATGATCGACCCCGCCCCTGAACGCGAATGGATTCGCTATAAGCATGCCCGCTTTACTGCGCGCTTTCCGGCAGATTTCCGTTACTCCCGCAGCCATTATTGGATGGCGCGGGTGCCGGAGACGCCGGGGGTGTGGCGCGTGGGGTTTACGAAATTTGCGACGCGAATGCTGGGAGAGTTGGTGGATTTTAATTTCCAAGTAGCGCTGGGAGGGGCAGTGGAACCCGGGCAGCAGATCGGCTATGTGGAGGGATTCAAGGCGGCTAGCGATGTCTTCTGCGTCATGTCAGGAAACTTTGCGGGTATGAATCCTGATCTGAAGGCGGATGCCTGTATCGTCCGCACCGATCCTTACCTAGCAGGCTGGCTCTACAGCGTGACCGGCCAGCCGGAGGCGGAGTCCCTGGATGTGCAGGGCTATATTTCCATGCTGAACGAAACTATCACCCGCATGGCTGAGGCCGAACATGCTTAATATTTATATGAACCCAAAACTTAATCTACTCCGCGCAGACCAACTGCTGGCGCGCTTTGGCTATTGTAGCCGCCGGGAAGCCCCCTCCTGGGTGAAGCGCGGACGCGTGGCCAGCGCGGGCGTGGCCATCACGGATCCTCGGCTGCGGCTGGACCCTAGCACGGCTAGCGTGGACGGCGTGGCGGTGGAATTCCCCCTCGGCGTTCTAGCCGCCTTCCATAAGCCCGCTGGCTATATCTGCACGCATGAGGAGGGCGTGGACCCCACGATTTATGATCTGCTGCCGCGGAGTTTGATTGGCCGCATCCCTGCGGTGACGAGCGTGGGACGGCTGGATAAGGACACCACGGGGCTGCTGATTCTGACGGATGATGGCACGTTGGTGCATCGGTGGACGTCACCGAAAAAACATGTGCGGAAAATTTACGAAGTCGAAACGGATGAACGGATTCCGCCCGCGGCGGTAGAAATATTTGCCAGTGGCAGTCTGGTGCTGCGCAGTGAAACGGAGCCGTGTCTGCCCGCCACCCTGGAACTGACGGGCGCGCGCACCGCCCGCATCACGCTGGTGGAAGGGCGCTACCATCAGGTGAAGCGGATGCTCGCCAGCCAAGGCTGTGGGGTGGTGCGGCTGCATCGCACGCAGGTGGGCGGGCTGGCGCTGGGCACGCTGGAGGAGGGGAAATGGCGCGCCATCACCACGGCAGAGGTGGATGGAATCTAGCTGCTAAGCATGTCCGCCATCATTCCCCAGAACTCCTTTAAGTCCAAGGTCATCGGTTGGCTGGCGGCTAGCGTGATCCGCCTCATTTCCCTCACGCTGCGGTATGAAATGAGTGATCCGCACGGGGTCTGCGCCTTGCCAGCGGGGCAACGGCTGATCTTTATCTTCTGGCATAACCGCATTTTCTGCCAGCCGATCTTGTATCGGAAATACCTGCGGCATCGGACCATCAGCGTGCTCACGAGCGCCAGTAAGGACGGGGCGATCATCGCGCAAACGGTGCGGCATTTTGGGTTAGGCGCGGTGCGGGGCTCCAGCTCTAAACGAGCCGCTCAGGCGGGCGCAGAGCTGGTGGCGTGTCTGCACGGGGGAAGTGATATTGGCATCACGCCAGATGGTCCGCGCGGTCCGTGCTATGTCCTAGCGATGGGGCCCGTGCGCCTAGCGGCCATGACGCAGACGCCGATCGTCTCGTTGAATGCGAACTACACCCGCTGCTGGCAACTGCGCAGTTGGGATCGTTTCCGCATCCCGGTTCCATTTAGTAAAGTGCGGCTTTCCTGTGGTGCGCCCACCACCGTGCCCAACCCGGAGGACCTGGAGGGAGCGCGGCAAGCCATCGAGCGCTATCTGCTGGAGGGCACGGTGGATGGGTAGTGCTATTTCGCTTCGGCCACTTCTTTGAGTCTGAGGAGGCCGTGCTCTAGCTCTAGGAGGTTGGCAGCGTTCTCCATATCGCTGGTGGTCAGATCCTTGCAGCGGAAGGTGGTGGAGTTGAATTGACCTGCGCCCCGGATGCCCTGGGCCAGGATCTGGATGGCATCACTAACACTGGCGGCAGTCAGTAGTTCGGTGGCTCCAGCGGCCTGGGCTGCGCCCGCGATGCTAGCCAGCGTGGAGGCGTCCCGCAAGGCCTTGGGATTGATCTTCGCCTGCCAAACATTGAAGGCCACCTCGCCCGATTTCCAAGCCAGTTTGCCGTTGGACTGTTGGCCGATATAACGCAGGACGCCCTTGAGTTCTTCATCATTTAAAATGGGCATGCCAAAGAGCGCCATGGCTCCCCGATCTGGGTTGGCTTTGAGGTTGGTGAGCGCGCGCTGGAGATAGGTGGCGAGGTCTGGGATCTTCACTACCCGGTCACCTTTGGGGCTGAGACCCAGGGACAACACAGTTTCGGCATTGAGGCGGTTGCGGCCTTCTTCGGCTAGGCTGCGGGCGTTGGGCGGGAGAGAATCCAGGTCCGGGCGGCAGGCGAGGTAGTCATCAATAAAGGTGAGGTATTTGCGAATGGCGCGGAGTTCCTCGGCATCCATTTCCGGGATTTGGAAATCCATGTTGGTGTTTTTCACCATGCCGTTCATGCCGCGTTGGAGAGCGGCTAGGGCTTCCTCTACGGTATGGACGCGGCGGGCCTCGGGGGCGTCTAATTTCCGGGCGCAGTTGAAGGCATGGGCCAGGGTGCGGGCTTGGGCCAGGGCTTTGAGCGGGCCTTCTTCGGCGGTGGGTGGTTGGTAGTAGCCTTGGAGGAAGATGCTGACGAAGCTCTCTCCGCGTGGCACAGTAATGGCCGCAGCGGTGCGTGCGACGCGGACTTGGGGGAGGTCTTTTTCGGTTAGTTTCGGCTGGCCGGGGGCCTCGGCATGACTCACGATCATCTGCGTCATGCTCTTGAGGCAGGAGTTAGCCGCATCCGTAAAGGACTCGGGGGTGGACTTGGGATCTCGCACCGCAAAGCATTCGCAGGTCAGCGGCTCTCCGCCGAAACGCACTGCGAAGGAGGTCACGGGCGTAAAGTTAGGCTTCTTGAGTTCGGGAGGACTGCTCTGCGTGAGTTGGCTAGCTAACTCCTCATCCACTTTGATAGTCCAGGCAAAGGAGCCGATCTGCTTGCGCATGAAGTCCGGCCAGAGGGCGGCTAGGAGGGGCGAGTTCAGATCCATCTTCCGTTGCAGGCAAGCCTTGATCAGCACCGGATCTCCGATGGCGTAATTCCGATCATCCAAGGCGGAAATGGCGCCGTGACGTCCATCGGAAGTTTGATAGCGTATGATCTGTATGGGGCCCACGGCTTCCGCGCCTTCGTCGGTGGCATCCGAGGCCTTGAGCCACTCCGCTACAGTCTCGCGCTTTTGAGTGGTAAAGACCACGATGCCGGGTTTCGTGGGTTCCGCCTGGATGGAGGTAAGGCGCTCCAGGTCTGCGATCTTGAGTCCAAAGTGCTTTTCCAGATAGATGCAATGGCGCTTGGGGAGCGGCAGTCCCTTGCGTTGAGCTTCGTTGATGTAGAAAATTTCCATCTCTGGAAAGCCTAGAGAAAAGAGGCTCGTGGCAGCTTTCCAGATGAAGCGTGGAACCACCTCGGCATGGGGGCGGGTAACGTCTAACGCAGTGTTGCGCACCTCATCTCGTTGCTGATCCCGCAGCTTTTGGGCCTCCGCAGTGGTCGCGGCACTGGCCTCGGCAGCGGTGGCCTCCACGTAGGCGGACTTGTTTACGAAGACTCCGGTGAGGCCATTGGTGAGGTTAATTCCCAGCTTTTGCGACCACTGGCCGGCCGTCATGCATCCGACCGCGATCAAGCTCAGAAGGCCATATTTCACATAAGAAAAAAGTCGCCTGGGCAACTTTTCCTGACGATGCGCGGAGCCTGCTTTGCGATGGGAGACGCGCTTCTCCTGCTGCGGTGGCTGGCCACTGGGAACCGTCGGCAGGGACTCGGCAGCATCTAATGCTAACCATGCAGGCGGGATGGGCACTTCTGCAACGGCAGGCGCGGGAGCGACGGGGGGCGGCAGTTCCTCCGTTAGAAGGGCCGGAGGTAGCACTTCAAATTTTGGTTCCGCTGCCTGAACGACCGCAGCCTCCGGAGCGGCGGGAGGAGGTGGAGGTGGCAGATGCTCAAATTGTAATTGCAACTGTCCCGCCCCGATCACATCCCCATTCCCCAAACGATGCTCCCGCACTGGCTGGCCATTGATCCACAAGCCCAAACCCGAGCCGCTGTCCCTGACATAGTAGCCGTCTGGCTGCTCCCAAATGGCGAAATGTGAGGGTGCCAGCCCATAGTATGCGGGGATCACCACGCCGTTAGCCGCGTCCGCCCCGAACGTCACGCCTTGCGGCGGGAGGTCGATGGTGTGTCCGGTCTGTGCGATGAGCCGTGCCATAAGGGGTGAGAAAATACCGCTAGACTAACGACGAGTCCGCCGGGTTTCCACTTGTCTGGCCAAGCGGAGAATTTCCGTTAGTTGATCGCTCCCGGCGGTCTCAGTGGGAGGCGTAGCGGACGCCGTAGCCATGACCGTAGGCGCGGTGGTTTCGGCCTCCGCAGCGCCTGGGAGGCTGGACCGGGCTCCGCGTGGAGGCTGCCCGGGCCGCACCGTTTGCGCGGCCATAAGGGCGTGATTTTCTGGGCTAGCATGAAGCACGGCGGGGCGGACTTCCACGTTTTGCGTTCCACTTGTGGGGGAAGGCAACATGGGCAGAGTGGGTTCTGGCACATTGGCCAGGAGGCTTGACTCCGTGCGCACCGCGGGGGCGGCAGAGTTCGGGTTCGGCAAGGGAGCCTCATCCGCAGGCATTTCCAAGGTATCATTTCCCACCGGGAGTTGCGGCGGCTCACCTCCACCGGACGCCAGCCCCTCAGTGCTCGGGAGCGGGGCATTCGACACCTCTTCGAGAGACACGCCGACAGGGTATTCATCCTTGGTCACGCTCGTCTGCACGGTCCAATCTGCTTGCGCATAGACATGGTCCTTGGCAGGTAACTTGCAACTGCTCAAGCCAAAAGCGCAGCTCCAAGCTCCGACACTAAGGACCGCAATCCGGTCACTGATTTGTTTGGGGAAATTAACTTTCATTTGTTTGGAAATTAATTTATATTATGGAAATTATCAAGAATATTCTCAATTTAATTTATTGCCGAGCTAATAATCACCCCATGTCCCCATGTCCCCGAGTCCACGCGCCACCTATTGGCTATTAAACCACGATCCGCTGAGGCTCCCCGCCGCTGATGTCATGCCGCTGAGCGCGGAGGAGGAGCGGGCTGCGCGCTTCCATTTTCCAGAGGATGCGGCCCGGCATCGGTATTTTCACTCGCGCATGAGAGAGATCCTAGCGGAGGCACTATCAGGAAAAGCGCCTGCCGCCACGTTGGAATTCGCCCTGGGGCCGCACGGAAAACCATTCCTGCCCGCGCATCCTAATCTACATTTTAACCTCACCCACAGCCAGTCCCACGCCGCCCTGGTGGCCAGCGAGGCCGGGCCCGTGGGCATCGACATCGAAATCATCAACGCCCAATTTCCCTGTGCGGAAGTAGCGGACGAATATTTCTGCCCAGCGGAAAAGGCTTCCGTCTGCCAAGCTCCAGACACTGCCACCGCCGCCGCCCGTTTCTACCGCCTCTGGACCGCCAAAGAAGCCATCATGAAAGCCACCGGACTGGGCATGATACTAGAGCCACCGCAGATCCAACTGACCCTGGATCCTGCCAGCCAAGCTCCCATCGGCATTCACTCACTGCGCCATCCCGGCTGCCACGCCTCCCAATGGCAACTCCATTTCCCACCCCAGCCCCCAGGCCTAGCACTAGCCATCGTCACCCGTTGGGGGGTCTTTTTAAATGGGGCCTAGCCGTTACCTGCGGGAGGAAAAATATCGTTTGAGCCGCCCGCTGGTTAGAGGCATGGAGCGGGCCTTGTCTATGCTCGATCCTCTCTCCTCTGGCCCCGCTGTGGGCATCACGCTTTGTTCCTCCTTCCTCGGCTTCTACAGTCATGCGGGCTTTCTCGCTGGATTGCAGGCGGGAGGCGTGCCGTTACGGCATCTAGCCGGGGCGTCATCCGGAGCCATGGTGGCGGGATTCGCGGCGGCGGGGTGGGCTCCGCAGGACATGCTAGAGCTGATGGTCTGTCGGGAGTTCCGGTATGCTTTTCTGGAGTTAGGGCATTTATGCACAGTGCCCTTTCGGCACCTGCTGTTCCGGCGTTCCGGCACCGCCTTGACCACCGGGCGCAAGGCGCTGGCCTTGTTGAAACATCATCTGGGTGAGCGCCAAATTGAGGATTGTCCGCAAGCAGAATTAGCGCTGGCGGTGACTAATCTCACGTTAGGGCGCACGGAAATCCGCACCACCGGGCCGCTCGCAGAGACGATCATTGCCAGTTGTGCCTACCCCAGTTTGGTGGAGCACCAACCGTTAGGCGAATGTCTTTACTGGGACGGTGGCGTGGCGAATGAAGGGCCCTTCTGCCAATGGATCGGGCGGACGGGGTTCCCCATTTTAGTGCATAGCGTGGGCGCACCCACGGCGGTGTCCGTGGCGGGGAAATGCGGTCGGATCGGCCTGCGGGCGGGATTCCTGCGCAGCCATGATGCCGTGGAAACGGAGTTGTTCCGGCTGCGTCATCTCTTAGCTGCACAGCACGGGCAGACGGTCACGCGATGGAATACGCTGACCAAACGTCCGTTCCTTTTCATCAGCGAGGCCGCCGGACGGGCGAATTTTACCGCAGGTGAACGGGTCGGACGGGCAGCCGCGGCGGCATTATCAGGAAGCGTTCACCCTAACGTGTAGCCGCCCACTGCGGAGATTTTTACGCTCCCTCTCCAAAGGCTCCCCCCTACCCCACCCGATGCATCGGCTGCGGCGGAGATGGACGGAAGGCCACCAGCGTCCGCCGACCATTCTCCCAACGCGCCACCTC
>JAYVOP010000037.1:0-2618 GCA_043757865.1 Verrucomicrobiales bacterium
CACTCCCGCGTGGCGATGTCTGTGAGGTGCCGCGCGCGGTGGGTGCATTCGATGATCTCTGCCGTGCGGTTGTATTGCCGGATCTGTTGGATGAGTTCCTCGTTAGAGGAACCATCGCATTTGGTGATGAAGATGTAGCTCGCCCGCCGGAGATTCCGGGGAGGCTCGCGGAGGAAGCCGCGGGGCAGCATGGCTCCATTGCCAAAGGGGGATTGGCGGTCCACCAGCACGATGTCCAGCCGATGCTGGAGCCTTAAATATTGCAGGCCATCATCCAGCAGCAGGGTGTCCACGCCGAAGTGCTCAAGCGCATACCGCCCCCCATTGACGCGATCTTTATCCACCACGATGGCGACGCCTTGGAGGTTCTGGGCCAGCATAAAGGGCTCATCGCCCGCCCGGCGGGAGTCCAGCAGGGGGGTGGTGCATACGCCATCGCTGACGATGCGCGGCGGCGGGGAGGGCACGCGTTGGTGGAGGATCACGCGTGAGAATTTAGCGGCTAGGCGCTGGGAGAGGGGGAGCTTTGGCGGGGCCTCGCTCTTGTAGCCGCGCGTGAGGATGGCCACCTTCCGCCCGCCTTTGGTGAGGGCGCGGGCAAACATTTCTACCACGGGGGTCTTGCCGGTGCCGCCGACGGTGATGTTGCCAATGCTAACGACCATGCAGCCGAGGTGCCGCTCTCGCAAAATGCGATTTCGGAAGAGCCACAGCCGGGCCATGACGATGAGGCGATAGAGCCACGACAGCGCGCGCAGCAGCGCGCGCAGGGCACCCGCTTGCAGCCCCCGGCGTTTGCCAGTGATGACCTCTAGGGCATACAGTTCCACGCCTTCTTTCATGCGGTGGCGAGGCAGCGGGTTCCTGCATGATCCGCCGCTACGATCCGCCGCGCGATGCCCAAACAATCGAACCCCGGACCGAGGTTCGAGGTGCTGCCGGGGACTTGGATGGTGACGCGAGTAAGGGACGCTGACATGTCAGGACGGGGAAAGCGCGCAGGCTAAGACAACATTTCCCACATGGCAAGCCCAGCAGACATTTCCCCCAGTGGCCCCTGAGAAATAGCGTGTTTTTTCCCTGGCGCTGGGCGCAGTGCCTTTCAGACTGCGCTGCATTTCCCCCTTGTCCGTGCTATGAATTTTAAACCGATCCTGGCCACTGATGGCAAACCCCGCTGCGCTTGGTGCGGCGGCAGTGAGATCTATGAAGCCTACCACGATGAGGAGTGGGGTGTGCCTGTCCATGATGATGCGGCGTTGTTCGCCAAGCTGATTCTGGATGGGGCGCAGGCGGGGCTGAGTTGGCTGACGATCTTGAAAAAACGGGAGGGCTACTACCGCGCGTTCGATGGCTTGAACCCCGCCCAGATGGCGAAATATACCGAGGCTAAATGTGCGAAGTTGATGCTGGACGGGGGCATTGTGCGGAATCGCCTGAAGATCAAAGCGGCGGTGCTCAATGCGCAGGCGTATCTGCGGCTAATGGAGGAGCACGGGAGCTTTAGCACTTATCTCTGGAGCTTTGTGGGCGGTCAGCCGAGGGTGAGCCAGCGGCACGGCATGAGCGATCTGCCAGCCACCAGCCCAGAGTCTGATGCCATGAGCAAGGCCCTAAGCAAAGCGGGATTCAAGTTCGTGGGCAGCACGATCTGCTATGCGTTCATGCAGGCGGTGGGGATGGTGAATGACCACCGGGTGGGGTGCTTCCGTTATGTGGAAGTGGGGCGTTAGGGTGGCGCGTTTACTTCTGTTTCCCGGCTTCCTTGGTCAGGGTTTGCAGCCATTGGGCCCGCCATTTTGGGAGGTCTCCGGGCTTGGTGACGGCGTAATCGTAGCCGGTGGGGTTATGCTTTTTGAGTTCCTCTAGCGTGTCATACGAGCGCCCATCGGTCTTGCCGGGGAAGAAGGCTTGCTGCGTCTCTAGGTCAATGAAGCGGCCCCAGGTGGGCTGGCCCTCAGCGGTGGCGGGTAGGGCATGGGCCGCAAACCAATCACAGGCGGCATTCACCGCTGCCCGCAACTCTGGCGTGGCCGGACGGATGAGAAAGAGCGTGCGCAGCACATCCACGCTTTCCCCGCCGCTCAGGCCTACTAACTCAAAGCCCCGCGCGCCCACGGGCCGGAGGGTGAAGAGATCGTGCTGTGCGCCCCAGATGGTGGGCTGCCCAGCGATGCGGTATTGCATCTGGAGCAGCGCGGCCACGCCGCGCGCTAGGGCCGCTGCGCAGGCGGTCTGGCGCGCGGCATCCACCCAGGCAAAGCCTGATTTCCCCGTGGAGATGAGGCGCAGGGTGTCGATGATGTGCGGCATCGCGCCATCGTTCAGGGTGATCGCATCATGGTAATTCCCCTCCAGCGGGTAGCCCTGCGGCCAGCCCCCATTGGGGAACTGGGCGGCTAGTAAGTAATCGATCCCCTTTTCCACGGAGGCTTTGATGGCGGCCTCTGGGTGCAGGGTTTGGAGCAGGGCCAGGAACTCTAACTGCTTGGTGGTGGCGCGGTTATCGAAGGTGCCCGCATAGTGCGCGGGATTCTCCTGGGAGGTCCAGGCCATGCCGGGCTGGCGTGGGCCGGTCTCGTATTTCACATGCTTAGACCAACCACCTGCGGGGACTT
>JAYVOP010000038.1:0-2594 GCA_043757865.1 Verrucomicrobiales bacterium
CGGAAATGGGGAAACCATGGTGAGTGCCCCCATGATTACCCTTGAAGGAAAAACCGCATTTATCAGTGGCACCTCCCGTGGCTTAGGCCTGGGATTCGCGCGCACGCTGGCTCAGGCTGGCTGTGATCTCATTTGCACCAGCCGCACCCTGGCCTCGCTAGAGCCCATCGTGCAAGAGGTGCGTGACCTGGGGCAGAAATGCCTACCGTTGGAGTTGGACGTGCGTTCGCACCAGAGCATCAAGGCCTGTGCTGCGGCCGCGTTGGCAGTGTTTCCGCAGATTGATATCCTCGTCAATAACGCCGGCTGTAACGCCCGTAAGCCCGCTTTGGAGGTTACTTGGGATGACTGGAACCTTGTGCTAGAAACCAACCTCCGCGGCTCCTTCTTCCTTTCCCAGGCTCTGGCCCACAGCATGATAGCCAACGGGGGGGGGAAAATCATTATGCTAGGCAGCGTCACCTGTGTGGCTGGCTATGCGGGCCTGGCTCCGTATGGTGCCAGCCGGGGCGGCGTGAAACAACTGACCATGAGCCTAGCCTCGGATTGGGGATCGCACGGGATCAACGTCAATTGCCTAGCTCCCGGTTGGTTCAAAACGGAGCAAAACAAGATGCTCTACGAGGATCCTGGCTGGGTGGAATACCTCTGCGAGCGCATCCCGTTAGGCCGCCCTGGACGGCCTGGGGACTTGGCAGGGATGCTGCTCTTCTTAGCCTCCAGCGCCAGTGATTACGTCACCGGCCAGACGTTCTTGGTGGACGGCGGCATTTCTGTGGGCCAAACCCGCGCCACCGTGCCCGCACCCAAGAATTGACACCGCAGAGCCCAGCGCGTAGCCTCGCACCATGCAACTCACCCTAACTAACGCCGAGAGCAAATTTGTCCGCCGCAAAGTGGAGAGCGGAGCCTATCCTATCGAACATGCCGTCATCAAAGAAAGCCTCCGCGTGCTCCAAGCCGACGAGGCCCGCGAGCGCACGCGCCTGGAACCCCTGATCCAGCAAGGTTTGGATGATGTAGCGGCCGACTGAGTTTATACTATGGAACAAATCAAAGCCAGCCTAAACGAGCATCTAACGACTTGGCTCGCGAACCGTAAGCGTGAACAATGAGTCCATTTATTATCTCGCAACTGGCGAGAAATGATTTGGCGGAAATTTTGAATTTTATTGCTGAAGACGATCTAGACGCGGCGGCAAAATTTCAAAACGAAATCTTCGCTAAGTTAGCATGCTTGGCACGCATTCCCTTTTTAGGCCATCGAAGAACCGATCTCACCAAGCAAACGTTTGGTTTTGGACAACCCCAAAGCACTATTTCATCATTTTCCGAAAATGCGGAGCCGCTGGAGATCTTGCACATCACTCATGGCGCACGGGATATTAAGCACCTCCTCTCTTAACCATGGCCCGCGAATACCAACTCAAAAAATCCGCCGCACCGCTGCCCGCCGCCAGCGAAGCGGGTAAAATCGACTTTGCTGCCGAGTTAAATAAGCAGCAACTAGCCGTGGTGATCTCACCGCCAGGACAGTCGTTGGTCATCGCAGGAGCAGGCAGTGGTAAGACCCGCACGCTCACCTACCGCGTGGCTTATCTGCTGCAGAACGCCATCGCGCCCAGTAATATTTTACTGCTCACCTTCACGAACAAGGCCGCCAAAGAAATGATGGAGCGTGTGGAAACCTTGATCCCAGGCCGTTCCGGCGGCTTGTGGGGCGGGACATTTCACTCTATTTGTAATCGTATACTCCGACGCCATCCTACGTTAGTGGGCTTGGACGCGCGCTTTACCATCTTGGATAGTGAGGACCAGAAATCGCTCCTCACTAAGGTTATTAAAGACTCTGGCGTGGCCACGGAGATCGAAAAAAGGACGGGGCGGAAATTCCCCAAAGCCCCCGTGATCCTCGGCCTCATTAGCCTAGCCGCCAATACCCGCACGGAACTGAGCGAGATCATCCAGGATGAATACAGCACAGACGAACACCTCGTCTCCGGCATTGAAAAAGTGGCCACTCTCTACACCAAGCGCAAGGAAGCGGCCAACGCAGTGGACTTCGATGACCTGTTGCTGCACGCGCTGCGGCTGCTCCAAGAGAACGCCTCCGTGCTCAAGACCTATCAATTTCAGTTCCAGTTCATCCTTGTGGACGAATACCAGGACACCAACTCCCTCCAAGGCGAACTGGTAAACTTACTAGCCGGACAGCACAGCAACATCATGGCCGTGGGTGACGATGCGCAGTCCATCTACTCCTGGCGCGGGGCGGACTTCCGCTACATCATCGACTTCCCCAAACGCTATCCGCAGGCCAAGATCTACCGCATCGAAACGAATTACCGTAGCGTGCCAGAGGTGCTCGAGCTAGCCAACGAGTCCATCAAAGGCAACCCTGACCAGTTTGAAAAGAAGCTCCAGGCCACGCGCGATTCTGGCATGAGACCCGCCGTGGTGGCCCTAGGATCACCTGCGGAACAAGCGCAGTTCGTGGCCCAGCGCATTGAAGAACTGGCTCGTGAGGGGATTCCTTATGAGGAAATGGCGGTCCTCTATCGGGCGCATTTCCAGAGCATGGAAATGCAGATGCA
>JAYVOP010000039.1:0-33873 GCA_043757865.1 Verrucomicrobiales bacterium
GGCCGCTGGGCGCAGCTCACTGGCCAATGCATCGTGTTAGAAAAAGGCTACGGCAACATTGAGGGCACCTTGCTAGGCGATGATAAACCGCTCTGGACCTCCGGCCTCATCAAGCCCGGCATGAGCAAAGAGTTCAACATTTCCCTAGCCGGGGTAAAAGTCCTCACACTGCAAACCACCGCCAAAAACAAAAGCGGAGCCTGGGGCGCATGGGCTTATCCGCTATTAAAGTAGAGCGCAGCGAAAGCCCAGTGGTGCGAGGCTGCTGCCTAGCACTTCATGACTGTGCGTATCCGAGATCGGCCAACGTCCGCCTAGCGCAGATCGATTCAGCAGTTTGCCCGGCTGATCATCGCTAGGCAAAGTTTCTCCGAATTCCAAGTTTAGCGTCACGAAGTGTTCGGCAGCAGCCTCGCTCCACCTCCGCCTCGCACCACCACTCCGCAGCAGCCCATTGAACACATCCCTGCGCCTGCGGTCAAAGTTGACCGTGGCTTGTGCTTGACGAATCAATCACTCCCGCCCCATATCCGCACCGTTATGCAACTCCCATCCATCATCATCATCATCTCTGCCCTCACGCTTGGTCTAACCAGTTGTGAAATGTTTAAAATGGCCGGACCATTTCGCCCGTATTCTGCCGCCGCCGTCCTCCCCCAGGAGTTCCTTTTTTCCCATTATAAGCCGCTTAATACGTGGCTTGATACTCCGGTTCATGTGCAGATCCTCGACGTGCCGCTGCTGGAGGTGCTCAACGAGCCTGCGCTGCGGGGCTTGAATTATAAGGTGGTTAAGGCCCCTAATGAGAATCCCCACATCACCATGGAGCACATCGCCATGACCCGGCGGCAGTTGCTCTACTCGCTGAGCCAAGAGTATCAACTTAGCATGACCCCCGTCTTTGGGGCGGACGGCAGCACCAGCCACATCGACATCCGTTGCCGGAAATAGGCTGCGCAGGGACGTGCCCTGGCGGTGGATTCCCTTCTTGCCATCCGCTTAGCCATGGACTATGCCCTTCGGCATGAGAGGCGAATTTACGAAGGTTTACTCTGCGGCCCTACAAGGCGTAGATGCTTATGAGGTGGAGATCGAAGTCAACGAAGGTGCGGGCGAGCTAGGCACCATCATCGTGGGCCTCCCGGATACTGCCGTGAGGGAGAGCAAGGACCGAATCTCTGCGGCCATCGGGAACTCTGCTTATAAGGGCTTGCAGGGGAAATGCACCGTAAATTTAGCGCCAGCGGACTTAAAGAAAGAAGGCCCCAGCTTCGATCTCCCCATCGCCATCGGCATGTTAGCCAATCGTGGTGAGGGCGTGGACCGACGTAAATTTGAGGAGTTCTGCATCGTGGGAGAACTGGCTTTAAATGGTGGTTTGCGGCCTGTGAAAGGCATTCTTTCCATCGCCCAAGAAGCCCGTGCGAAGGGCCGGAAGGGCTTGATCGTGCCGCAGGAAAATGCCGTGGAAGCCAGCGTGGTGGCAGGCATTCAAGTCTATGGCGTCAGCAGCCTGCGAGAAGCCTACGAACTAGCCACGGGGAACATTTCCATCTTCCCCCAGCCACATCGGAGCATGGCAGATTTCGTGGGCGATCAAACGTCAGAAATCGACTTCAACGATGTCAAAGGACAGTCGTTAGTCAAACGTGCCGCCGAGGTCGCGGTGGCGGGTGGACATAACATGCTCTTCGTCGGCCCGCCGGGCACAGGCAAAAGCATGATCGCCAAACGCATCGCCACCATCATGCCCACCATGACCGAGGCGGAGGCCGTGGAAGTCACTAAAATCCATAGCATCTGCGGCATGTTAGACAGCCGTAATTCGTTCGTCACCACCCGCCCATTCCGTGCCCCGCACCACACTATTTCAGACGCAGGCCTGCTCGGCGGTGGCACCAATCCCATGCCGGGCGAAGTCAGCCTGTCCCACTACGGGATCCTCTTCCTCGATGAACTTCCCGAGTTCCGCCGCTCCACCTTGGAAGTCATGCGCCAACCATTAGAAGACGGTAAAGTCACCATTTCCCGAGCCGCTGGAACCATGACCTACCCCGCTAGATTCATGCTCGTAAGCGCCATGAACCCCTGTCCCTGCGGCTACTCAGGAGATGCCAAACGCGACTGCCGCTGTAATCCCATGGCCATCGCGCGCTACCGCCAGCGGATCTCCGGACCGTTGCTGGACCGCATTGATCTGCATGTGGAAGTCCCGTTAGTGGAGTTCCGAGACCTCGCCAAAGCCGATGGCGGAGAAAACTCTGCCACCATCCGCGCCAGAGTAGAGGCCGCCCGCGTCATCCAAGTAGCGCGCTTCAAAGGCCAGAAAAACGTCACCAGCAACAGCGCGATGACACCCCGGCTGATGAAAGTGCATTGCCCAATCAATGCCGCCAGCCAATCCGTGCTAGAGCGCGCCATGGACGAGCTAAATTTCAGCGCTCGCGCCCACGACCGCATCCTCAAGGTTTCCCGCACCCTAGCGGATCTGGAGGCCAAGGAAAACATCGAAGAAATCCATCTGTTAGAAGCCATCAACTACCGCACGCTGGATCGGAACATGCTGGGCAGATAAATGAAGTTTTGCCCTAATGGCTTGCTTGTCGAGTCCCGGTGGATCGTCTTAACCCCAGGTAGATTAGTCCGTAGCATAGCCCGATTTGGAGAAGGACGATCTGGAGAGAGACGAAGGCGGGAGTGATGACATGGGAAATGGTGCGCACGGCATGTTCTTTCGTGGTCGGATGTTCGATCGCGTCGTGATAGAGTTCTTCTATGATGACTCGACGGATTTCGACCTCGGGGTCCAAGTTGTTTTGGGCGCTGGCCTCGGGCTCGGGGTCTTTTTGCTTGCCAGCAAACGATGAAATTTCTTTAGCTAGTAAGCTCATATCCACGACTAGATTACGCCAGGCCGCGTTGTATTCGGAGATTTTTTCATAGCCCTGAGCATCCTTCCAGGGGTCCCAGCGGTGGTTTAGGTTCTCCGGGCCGTTCATGGTGATTTGCAGGAACACTGGCACGCGCAGTTTCCCGGTCATCCACGGCAGCGGGCGTCCGTAGGTGCTGGAAACATCGGCTATCTGCTGGATGGAGTGGCTAGGCCAAAGCTGGGCGAACCATCGGATGGGGGTGGGCATTTCTGGACGGGCGATGACGTGGCCTGCGAGGAGGACTTGGGGGATCATGAGCAACGGAATGACTAACGACGCCTGAAGGGCGCTACGACAGAGCGCGGACACCGCCAAGCCCAAACCCGTGCCCGCCAATGCCGCGAGGACGATGGCGCTGAGGCGCAGCACGCGGGCGATCATGGGCATCCCCTCGTCTTCTAAAATGGGCCCATGGGCAAGAAGCCCAATGATCCGTGCGATCAACGCTAACGTGAGCCCTTCCACTGCGGTGATGAGGCCATACCAGCAGAATTTGGAAAGAATATAGGTGTGCCGACCCACGCCGCTAATCTGCTCGCGCTCGTGAATATTGCGTTCGCCCACGATGGCTTGGCCGGCATTGTTACAGCCAAACCACACCGTGGCTAGGAGCACGAGAAAGAGTCGGAGCCCCGCAGATTCGGCGGCATAGCCCGTCAGGATGCCGATGCCGATGACTTGGATGAGCAGGAATTGCAGGCTCAACCGATCCCCCCTTAGGAGCAGCGCTTGGCGATGCAGCAGGTGCCGGAAGACGCTCCAGGCGTTCGGGCGACGGATCTGGGGCTTGACTTTGCGCGGGGCGCTAATTAGTCCAGTCTCGCCCGCTTGCTCGGCGGCATAGCTCGTTTCGTAACGTTGCGCCCAGTCGAGGGCCCGGGTGGGGTGGACGAAGACTTCTTTATAAATGCGTTCCAATGGTGCATTGCGGCCCGTGGCTCCGCTGGATTCATTGTGCTCTAGGAAATATTCGCGCGCCTCCTGCGGGGTGCCGGAGAAAATGACTTTATGTTGGTGGACGAAGAGGATGCGATCAAAGAGATACGCTTTGTTCAACACATGAGTGGTGCAGATGACGGTTTGCCCGGTGTGGCGTAGGCGTTGTAGGAGGATCATCAATTCCTCTTCATGGTAGGGATCCAGGCCGGAGGAGGGTTCGTCTAGCAGCAATAAGGCCGGATGCGTCAGGAGCTCGGTGCCAATGCTGGCCCGCTTTTGCTGACCACCTGAGGCTTCCGTGCCGAACTTCTTGTGGAAATGTTCCTGCAATCCTAAACGCTCTAAGACGCTGGCCACTAAACGCTGGCACTGCTCCGCTGGAGCCTCCAGACGGAGGCTGGCCGCGCATTGCAGCGCTTGGCCAAGGGAGAGCTCGGGATGGACCAGATCTTGCTGTGGCACGTAACCGACGAGGCCAGCGGCGTCTTTGAGTTGGAGCGGGACATCATTTACGAGCAGGGTGCCAGCCGTGGGCTGTAACAAGCCGCCCATGAGTTTGAGTAGCGTCGTCTTGCCCTGACCAGTGCCTCCGAGGATGCCCACGAATTCGCCTGGCTTGATGGTTAGGGAAACGTCCTGAATGATCTTTACTGGCGGGCGGCCTTTCGGATAGGCGGTGTAGGAAACGTGGTTTAATTTCACAGCGGCTCCATCTTTACGCGGCACCACTTGGAGGCTGGCACCATCGTAGGCGAAGGCATAGTCGAGGATGCGGATGCGGTCCCCCACGATCAAGGGACGTTTACCAAAGGCTCCCTGCCCATTAAGTTCCGTGGTGCCAGATTTGCTGATGTCCTGGAGCCAATGTTTCCCCTCCGCCCAAGTGATCACGGCGTGCTCCCGCGAGAGGCGTTGGTCGTCGGGATCGAGGTAAAGGCGGTCGGCGGTGGCAGGACTGCCGGGCACGAACCGACCCAGCAGCACCTGTTCTTTGCTCAAGGGAATCCGTTGCGCAGCAGCCCCTAGGTAGATGGGCGCGCTGGCCAGTTTTCCAAATCGGAAGGAGCGCAGCCCACAGACGAGCACGTCGCCATCGCTGAGCATGGCGGGGAGATGCGGGGGGAAGAAACGTCCGTTGATTTGCAGTGGGGCGCTCTCCCGGTCTGATTTTACCTGCCAGCCACCGCTTTTCGCCACCCAAGTTAATAAGGCATGGTTGGGTGCTAGATCAGGAAAATGGAAGGCATCCTGGGCATCAGAACCTAAAAAACCACTTCCTTTGGACAATGATAAGGATGTGATCTCTCCCGCGTCGGATCGGTAATGTAAGTGGCCTTCCATGAGTTTGGTTATTTCAGCATCAGCAAGATTTCCTCACGAATAATTCGGGTGCGATGCCAGTCCATGACGGTGAGTCCACGGGCTTTGGCGAGCAGGGGGACCAACTCTGCACGCACCCCCTCGAAGCCACTGGCGGGGCTCACGCCGCCCTCACTCAGATTCTGATAAAACGCATACTTCGATTGCCCGGTGAGCATGCGGAGGCAGAGCACGATGACGGAGAACCACAGTTCTTCAGGAATAGCGCGCCAAGCCTCCATGGCTGGCACGGGCGGATTGGTGAGAAAACGCGGATGGAGATATTCTAGCCAACCGGACTCTGACGAAGATTTGCGGCTCCACATAATGAGCGTGCGCACGAGGTCATCTGGTGGCACATTTTCGTCTTCCATTCGCTTGGCTAGGCGGATCAATTCATCCAGCACGCGGGGCAGCCGGTTGGTGTCACAACAGGTAAAGATTTCCAGCCCTAACACGCCGAGCGCATACAGATCTGCGGCCAATCCCAACTGGGGAAGATTGGCCACGGAAATGGTAATGGCGGGGGGCGAGTAGCCGCCTGCGGCAATGGCCGCCAGGGTCTCGGGCGCAGCTTGCCAGGGCAGTGAGTTAAACAAGATTTCCCCGCCAGCTTCGTTGATTTCGATCACTTGGGCATGGATGGGAGCAGCCGCCATGGGGTGATCTAGCAAGAGTAGTTGATTACTGGGGGGGAGTTTTTCTTGAGCCTGAATGGTGCCCTCACAACGATAAATCCCCGGTTGTCCCTTAATGGGCTTCAACTCTCGCACCCGCACGACACAATGAGCCAGGATCTTCGGCGGAGTGAGCTGGGGATGGGTATAGATAGACGCCACATGAAATTCTGGGCTGAGGAAATAGACTGGATCCCGCTCATGCTCGGCATAGACCCAGTCCACCACGGCGGAAGGCAGCGTGAGCACGGGTTCGCCCTGCCATGCCGCTAGGAAAGTGTTATTGGCTTGCAAATCCACCCCCCAGGAGTGCCGGGAAAGGTTGAGCATGGGACGCTTCAAGACTTCGGCCACGGCGGAGGCGGTATCGAAGAGTTTCCGGACCAGACTGATTTTGAGAAAGAGAATTTCCTCTAACGGGGGTGCGTCCCCTGTCCAGCCTTGCAGGAAAGCATCCGGGAGATGACGCAGTTCCCGTTTGCTCTGGGGATCGTAGGGGCGCTCTGGGTCCGTCGCTAACTGGCCCGTGGACATCAGTTGCAACAAGCTGGCAAGCGAGGTGATCGGCAAATAGCGATAGAGCAATCGACCACCGCCGGGATTGAAACTCGCGGTGCCAGGGAGCGGCTCGAAGGTGAGTTTCCCTTCCGTGTTAATACATTGGCGGTAGCGTTTGAGGCTGCTGGAATAAGGCTCCAGTTGATTTTTTAGAAGCACCGCATCGTCCGTGCAGACGCTCCAGCTGGTGCCATCCAGCGTGGCTGGGGGCTGTGGTTCAGCCTCGGTGCCTACCGCAAGACAACGCTCGGGAGAGCTTTCTTGAAAGGCGCGGACGAACTGCGCCCAACGTTCATCACTCAGGCGATTCGTAATAACCCCGCGCATAAACGGGATGCCGGGCAAGTTCGTGGTGCGCTGGACCCAGATTTCTAGCCACTTTTGGACCTGTTGATTGGCATCACACCAAGCCCCCAGAAAGGCCTCGGCAGCCACGGTGGAGCGCAGCCGCACAGGACCACCAGTCTCCCGATTAGTGACGGCAAAAATCCCGCGGGAGGTCGGTGCGGGGCCGATTTCTAACAGGGCGAAGGTGGGAGGTTCCGATGAAGTGGGTGAAGGTTGGCGCATGAGTTAGGCGGCTTTTTTCTTGAAGCGGTTTTCGTTAAGCGCGCGCCACATGTGATAGAAGAGCCCCGCCCCGCATAACGAGCCCAAGCCCGCAATCCACGGCCAGATAGGGAATGGACGGCTGATGCGGATATAAGTGGTCACGACCAGATCTTCCACACTGGGCCCCTTGGGACGGATGGTTACTTTATAATCTCCGTCTGGCAATGGCTCCAGCGGAAGCGTGCCCAGATCCCGGACGCCATCTTCTTGCTCCGTGCGCGTGACGTTGGCGGAGAAATTTTTACTGAGATCAATCCGGGTATTTTGCGGACGAGATAGTGGGACCTTGGCATCTGTCCCCACTGGGCTCACCCGCACGGAGAACTCGGTGGTCCGGCCATTGACCAATTGCCAAGCGAGGAAGGGGGTGGGTTGATCGAACACCTTCGGATGATCCGCCTCTTTGCTTAAACCACCCAGGAGTTGTATCCATTGCGAGAGCTGGGGTGGTGGGGGTGGTGGTGGCGGCGGCGGCGGGGCCTCTAGCGCTTTCGGTGCTTTGGGTCCGACGGCGTACCACTCGATGCTAAATTTTCCCATGACTGGATAGGGAACATGGCGCAGCGGCGTCTTTTTGCCTGAGGTAATCTCCATCAAGTTAGAAGTATCCTTCATGAGGATTGTGGCGATGCGATGCTGCTCACCCTGGCGGTAGAAGCGTTCAATCAGTAGGGCATCTTCATCGTGTTTATAGTTGGTAGGGGCATCATTCACATCGTCGGTAATAATAAACAGATAGAATCCTTCATCCCCATTATTATTCATAAGCATTTGTTGGGCCGCCTTCGCTCTCGCGAGCAGCAGGTAGGTGGATTGATCGATGAAATCTCCCGCGTCCTGGGGATAAGTGGAAAACATCTCATCGACACTCCCTGGTAGTTTGCGGATCAGCATCGGTGTGGCAAATCCCCGTTGCACGCGCTCGGCATCTCCAATTTTTTGGATGGATAAATTTTGCCCTACCATGACCAAGCCCCTGGACGCATCCCCGGCCGCTTCACCACGGAGAATTCCTTGGAAATGGGGAAACTGACACACGGTATCGAGCCGCCAGTTGGGAAACCTACTAGGATTAACAGTGCCTAGAATGATGGCTTGAACCAGCCTGCCAGCCTCGGCACTGGCCGACGGTGTGACCGATCCAGAGACGTCCACAAAGACCACCACGTCTTTCTTCGGAACTTGATTCCAACTAAAGCTTGTTTCCGAATGGCTAGTCTGCGCAAACAGCAGCAGCGCAAAAAGAGTAAGTAAAGAATACGGAAGCCTGGGTGACATGACAGTTAGATGAGAGTGTAATCGGGCCTCGCGCACGGCATGTAAGGCAGGTGATTCCCGAGGATGTTAAGCGGAAATTTTTTGGTTGGCAACCAATTCCATTGACCAATGAAAGTTCCGGTATATTTGGAATCATTCCATGAGCACCGCAACCCTTGCCTATAGTCAGCCCGCATCTCTATCCCTTATCAAGGAAGCGCTGGAGGGCGAGCGAACAGTATTTTAATTTAATAGACTTGCCCATAAATAATGGATTTTGCACTCAGTAAAACGGATAATGGGGTGACGGTTTCGCTCAACGGCAGCTTCACGAATGAAGCCGCTACCGCCTTTGCGGATCGTTTCCGGGCGGAAGTGCCAGAGGGATCGTCAGTGGAAATCGATTTCAGTGGCGTCAGCGGGATGGACATTGAGGGCCTGCGCAAGCTGATCACCGTGGACCGCTGGCTGAAGGGGCGCGGAGGGAAACTGCATTTAGCGGGTGCGAATGAAGTGGTGCAGAATTTTCTGGCCTCCAATGGGGTGGAAAAAATGTTTGAGATGCGGGCGACGGCAGCTCCCGCACCGCGTGCTAGTTCACCAGAATCGCCACCGCCGATGCTGGTAATCCCAGAAGTGCGGGAACGCGTGAAACCAACCCCACAGGCCGAACGCCCGACGCGCGCTGCGGCTGCATCGCCTTGGGAGGCCGCCTCACCCGTTGATACGACTTCTGCTTGGACCACCCCACCACCCGTGCCCGAACCTACCACCACTCCCAGTTGGACGGCTCCTGCTCCGGCAACTGAGAGCACGGAAGAGCCCTCCGCATGGGGGGCCCCCGCAAGGCGGGAAGAAGCTTCCCAGCGGTCGCGCACCCGGCGGGAGGCCGCGCCAGTGACGAGAGGCTCGGGATGGGATGTCGGTGCTCAGGCCCCCAAACGTGAATCGAGTGGCTCCAAGCTGCCCTGGAAATGGATCGGGGGCGGCCTGGGCGTCGGGGCGGCCATCGTGGTGACCATGCAGTTGATGGGCAAGAAGTCGGACGAGGTCAAAACCTCGTTTGTTCCTAATATTACCTATCCAGCGGATGGTGAGGTCATTAGCCTGGACCCTGGGACGCATGTGGACATTAAGATCACAGCGACCCACACAAGCCAAGTCATTACAGGTACCTTGCCAAAGGGGCTGCGCCTGCTACCGCCGGACACAGATGGTAACAGCGAGTTCGTCTTGAGCGGCCTCATCGATGAGCCAGTGAGCGAGCCCATCAAAATTGAGTTCACCCCTCAAGGCCTGGGCTCCACGCATCAGGAGATCAACGGCTTGCCGGTCACTGTGACGCTAAAATTCCTGCGAAATGTGGAGTTTTTCCAATCAGAAATTACCGCAGAAGCTGGCGGCAGCGTCGCGCGTCGCGTAGTGCGGAATGCCTCGGCTTGTCGCGTGGACCCAGCCATCCCGGGCCTAGCTGTAAGCGAGCGCGACCATGGCACATGGGAGTTGAAGGGTAGTCCCACGGAGGCGGGAAAATTTACTAGCACTGTTTACGCAACCCCAGTGGATGCGGGGCCAGAGGCAAAGTGTCCGCTGGTGGTCGAGATCATCAAGAAGACAGCACCACCGGGGGAGCCGACGATTCTGGCACCGCCGCTCACGGGCGTGGCCCCTGGGGATACCTCCCCGACGGTCACCCACCGTCCCCCAGACCCACCGCCTGCTAGTCAGAGCCAGCGGGAGGAAATTCCGACGGAGCTAAGGACGATGATTGAAGACCGCATCGCTGCGATCAGCCCTGCACGGCTGCGCCCAGCTATGAAACTAAGCATTCGCAATAGTTTAGATAAAGTGGAGGTAGCCAGGGTAATAGGCACAGTGGAAATGGGATCGGGGAAATCAGACTTAACACCCGCCCACAAGCAATCAATCGACACCATCTGTAGCAATCCCGACGTCAAGGAGTTGAGCACCAAAGGGGCCAGCCTCGTGATCGTGGGGTATGCCTCGCCCAAAGGTAGCGCAGACTACAATCTGCGATTAAGCCGAGCCCGCGCCACTGCCGTCGAAGCCTACTTCCAGAAGAAAGGTTACATCGCAAAATTCTGTGATGGTTACGGGGAAACGAAAGTGCGCGATGGGCAAAATCATACGGCCAATCAAGCGGTGGAGATCTATCTTATGTTGCCGGAGCCCAATTCCAAACAATTGCTAGAGGATCTACTCAAGGCTATGAAAGAGCTGAAGAAATCCACTGTCGCAGAGGAGGTGGACTAACCATGAGCCGGAATTCCCATCTCAACTGGGCGGCCAAAGCCTCCGCCCGCCTCCGCTACCTCGTAGCCGCAGACGGCGGAGCGGGTGAGCCACTGTTACGCGGCCACATTGCGGAAGAACTGGAATTTCTAGTGAAGGAAGTGCCGCAACCGGAACGTCGGGATGCGTTGCTAGCGTTACTAGACCATTTCCCGGGCATTACGGATGGATTTTCGGCTACCGCAACCAAGCCTGCTCCAGTACTGTCCGAAGCTCCGCTGGGCATGCCCTTTGGAGAGGCTCCCCTTTCCTCCCAAGAACTCGCCAAGCGCCTAGCCGAGGCTTGGCCGCGCATGGGCGATGAGGAACGCGCTGCTTGTGAACGCCAACTGGCTGCGGCTGGCATCACCAAGCCGGCGGCGGCTAGCGCCCCATGGGCGTCACTAGCGCAGCAGATTTCCCTAGAGAAAAATCGCGAAGCAGATGCGGTGTTAGGCGTGGAAATTCTTAAGGCACGCTTGGATCTTGATCCTGACTTAGCGGTGGATCTGGGTAAATTATTTCGCCTCATCGGTATTCTCGTTCCCAGCGTGGAAGCGCTGGAAGAATGGGTCTGGACCATCTGGCGGCAGTTGGCTCCGGCCTCGCAAATCCAACGCAACGGCCTAGCTGGACGCAGTAAGCTTTCCCAGCGCACGGGCGTCATGCTGGCAGGTGGGCCTGCGGATTCTGCGAGTTATCAGGCCTCGCTGGAGAATACCCAGCGCTTGCTGGTGGCACTGTTAAATGGCCTTGGTTTGGCGACCAAAAATTTCTCACGGGAATTTGCCAGCACCATTTCTCCAGAGGCGATTGAGCGCGAGGTGCGGCAGCAAAATCGGTTCCGCGCAGGCGGCTTGGAAGCGCTCTGCTGGGAGTTGTTCCGCAAGCGTTCGGACGATCTCAACGGGGCTGCCATTCTGCATACTTTAAGGGCTGCGCTCGGTAAGGCCGTCGAGGAACTCTATCATTCCGGCTCCCCGGCCTGGCAATCCTGACCTCATTTTATCTTTAGCTTATGTCTGCATATATTCACTGGCACGAAGGCCTCTTCTTACAGCCGCACCACTTGCAATCTCTCCAGCGAAATGCCTTCAAGACAGCGTTCCGGGAGCGGAAATTCAGTATGGCCTTTCCTTGGGGCGTGGTTTCCGCCCGGCTCTCGCTGGATGATTTGGAGGATAAACGAATCCGTTTTGATAAGCTCCAAGTCGCCCTGCCGAGTGGCAATGTGTTTCTTTTCCCAGAAGAAGCGGAGTTGCCAAGCCTGGATCTGACGGTGGCCATGCGAGAGCGTTCAGGAGACTTCATGGTGTATTTAGCGATTCCACTTTGGCTCCATGAACGTCCAAATACGATTGAGTTCGGCACTGATACCACTGGCCAGCGCACGAAGATGCTCTTTAAAGTAGCGGAAACCGAGACCACCGATGAGAACACCGGTCGCAATCCGCAGCCGATTCAATGGCGTCGGCTTAACGGGATGCTCATGCTAGAAGACGATGATCGAGCGGACATGGAATACATCCCGCTACTCCGCGTGACGCGCGAAGTCAGTGGGGAAGGTGCGGGCTTTCCCAAAGCGGACGTGCGTTTCGTGCCCCCGACCTTGCTCATGAATGGCTCTCCCGTGCTCATGCAAATGGTGCGGGATTTGGCGGGGCAAACGTGTGCAGTGCGCTCTGAGTTGTCCACCCACCTTGGCTCCACGCCGCTGGATCTCAAGAGCCTGCAAGGCTTGCAGTTCGAGCAACTCACACGCCTGCGCACCATCAATCGCTTTGCCGCGCGCTTGCCTGCATTGCTGGATGAGACCGGTGCAGGTGGCCGCGTGCCGCCATTTGAAATCTGGTTAGAGTTGAAAGATTTTCTTTCGGAACTCACCGCGTTATATCCATCCAAAGCGGATTTCGATACTTTGCCCTATAACCATGATGACCCTTGGCCGCCGTTCAACGAGTTGGTTATGAAAATCCGCAGTTACCTAGGCGGAGTGGTGAAACCACGTTTCCGCAAGATTGATTTCCGTTTGGAAGATGGGCTCTTCGTAGGGGATATCAGTGCGGATTTGTTTGTGGGGGCCATGGGCTATTACTTGGGCATCGAGACCACCATGGACGCTACTGCGCTCTCGCGCATGGTGGTGGATTCAGATAAATTTAAACTCATGCCCGCCAGCTTTGGTCCGCGCGCGATCCGTGGCGTGACGTTGAAAGAAGAGCGCCATCCGCCCTTCGAGTTGCCCGGGCGACCCCGGCTGTATTATTTCCGGCTCGATCCCGAAGGCAGTCGTCGTAACTGGGACGCCTTTATCAAGGAGCCACAGGCGATTGTTCACTTTGAACACGCGGATCATTCATCCATGAGGATCGCACTCTATGTCACGGTTCCTAACCCCATTGACTAGCCACTCATGAAAGCGCTTCGTCTCTACGAACCTCTGCTTTGCTACATGTGCAAAGTGAATCGCCTAGCGCGCAATGGCGTGGCACTTTCCTATGGCGAGGTGCGGGGAGAGGTGATGAACTTGCTCGCCAAAGTGGAACAGACCGCCATCGCAGATCCCGCTCTGCGGGATCACCATCGGGCGCTGAACACACCGATCAAGTATTTTGTAGATGATGTCATCGCGCAGAGTAATCTTTCATTTTCTAAGCGGTGGCACGAGGAACGGCTCGGTTATGTAAAAGATGGCTTGGCGGGCGATGAGGCCTTTTTTGACTTGCTCGATGAAGCCCTAACGAAGCCCCCCTCTGGTCTCCTCGCAGAGCAGTTGCTGGTTTATTACACTTGTTTGGGCTTGGGTTTCGAGGGCTTCTATTTCAACGACCCCGAAAAGTTACGCTCCTATATGCGCGGCTTGCAGCCCGCCGTACGGCAGTTTTTGGTAGAGGATTCCGTGCCGAAAATGGTTCCTCAACCGTATGACCACACCGACACGCGAGATTTCGCGACGCCCCCAAAACTCAAGCGCAGCTTGGTCATAGCCGCCCTGCTCATGCTATTGGCGGCAGGACTCCCATTGTATTTTTGGATGGGTGAGCACCTAGCGCAGAAGAGCAATCTGCTGCTCCGGGAAATTTTAGAATCTCATCAAGGCAAAGAATTGGTGAAACCGTAGCTGTCATTATGGGCTTAAAAAACGATCTCAAAACCACGTTCAAACCGACTGTGAGCAAGCCTCAGGCGGAGGTCTATACCGCTGGCCACGCCAAAAGCTTCCTCTACATGTCATTGCCTTCCGGGCTGACGACTTTGTATGGCCTGCTAGCGTGTGGTTCCATTTCCGGACTAGCCTATTTTGCCGGAGATCGGTTAGATCCCAGCGTCTCGGGAGGGCGGGGCGGCTTCTTCTGGTTCTCGGTGGCGGTGGGCGTCATGACTGTCTTCAGCATGATCGGGATGGGGATCAAAGGGGCACGCGGCAAGAAGGAACAACGCCAAGGGGAGGAATTCGAGGGCGCGCTGAAAGAGGCTGCTGGCGGCTGGGGAGATGCGGATGACGATGCGGCGGAAATTCAACGACTGGATGACCTGCGGTCCAATTTTCAAAAAGGCATGGAGACCTTTCGGGAATACGGGAAAGATGTCTATTCCATGCCGTGGTATGTCATCGTGGGTGAGCCTGGGAGCGGCAAGACGGAGGCCATTCGCCATAGTGATTTGAAATTTCCTGACGCCCTCCAAGACAAGCTGCAAGGCACGGGTGGCACGTACAGCATGCATTGGTGGTTTACGAATCACGCGGTGTTGCTGGACACGGCTGGAGCCATGCTGATGAACTCGGAGGCGGGGGAACGCTTTGCGGAATTCCTGAAGTTGCTCCGCCGATGGCGTCCCGATTGTCCGATCAATGGACTGCTTCTAACTATTCCCGTGGACAGTCTACTCATGGATGATATGGCCACTAGCGAAGAGAAGGCGCGCACCATTGCCGAGCAGCTTTCGATCATCCAGAAGACGCTCGACCTGCGCTTCCCCATCTATCTGATGATCACCAAGAGCGACCGTCTGCCAGGCTTCCGCGAGTTCTGTGACGCTAACGGCCAAGACAAATTTGAGCGGCAAATGGTCGGCTGGTCAAATGAAGCAGATCTGGATGTGGACTTCCGCGCAGGCTCGTTGGATCAAGCACTCGAAGGGCTGACCGGGCGTTTGCAGAATCGACGGATGGCCTTGCTCTCCGATCCCATTCCACGCAAACCCGGAGTGCGGCGGTTAGATGAAGTGGACTCGCTCTATACTTTTCCGGACACGATTCAATCTCTGCTGCCACGGCTGAAACGTTATTTAGAAATTCTGTTTCAATCCGGTGAGTGGGCGCGCAAAACGCCGTTTTTCCGTGGATTGTATTTTACCAGCGCCATGCGGGAGGGAGCCACCCTGGATGAAGAACTCGCTTCCGCCATGGGCATGCCGCTGAATCAATTGCCCCAAGGTGGGGTGTGGTCGGAGCAGAAATCGTTGTTTCTCAAAGACCTGTTTATGGAAAAGGTCTTCAAAGAAAAAGGTTTGGTTACACGGCTAGTGGATATTGGTAAAACCTTGCGGAAACGCCTCCTGTGGCTCTTCGGCACCGTGGCCACCATTCTCATCCTCCTCTTGTTATCTGCATTCCTAGTCCAGCGGGGCATCGAAAAGGACTTGGATGATGACAACAAGTCGTGGGTGGCAGCTAACAATAATTGGGAAAACGGGAAATTTTTGTCCTTCCTCTCGGATACTCCGGTTACGAAACAGGAACTGCCGCAGTGGAGATGGATGGGGACGGAAGCAGGCATTTCGGGACGCGACAATTGTCCCAATCGATTTGCACTGTTGGAAATGGTGGAACAAAAGAGCCGATCGGGCTTGTCTTGGGGCTGGGTGTTTAAGCCGCTGCCAGCATTCCGTAAGATGGAGCATTCCCGCCGAGATGCTTGGCGCTATCTCTTCGAGGGAGCAGTGGCCAAGCCAGTGTTAGACGCGGCTAGACAAAAGATGTCCACTCTGGGCGCTAGCGGAAGTCAACTCCGCATGGACACGCGCGCCGCCAGAGCCTTGGCGGCCTTCGTCGAGTTGGAAGCCGCCGTGGACGACGAAAAAAGGCCAGCCTATCGCGAGGGACAGTTTACCGAGATCTTCACCCCGCTCTATGAGTGGGTGTGCGATGGAGCCATCAAATTTCCCGCAGATGAAATGGCTGGAATCGAAAAAATGGCCGCTCTCTGCTATACCGAAGAGTTTCCGTTCGGCTCCCGCAAATGGATGTCTGAACGCCAGTATTTGTCGAAAGATAACGGTAAAGGATCTGGCCTCACTACGGATCAAGAGCCGATTCAGGCTGGCAGCAATTTTTTCTTTGCCTCTTCCGAACAGGTTAGTGTGGATGCCGAGGCGCAAAAGCTGCTGCAAATTCAGCGACTCGACGCGGCCCGCCAGTTTAAAGAAGCTGAGGACGCGCTGGCCACCTTAGCAGATGAGGAGCAATCGAAGGTCACCTTTAACGAAGTCGAAGGATGGAAAATAAAGCTTGAGGAGGCTAACGAACAAATCCGGAAAGTAGAATCACCCAATGGGAGGGCTGCCGCTAGGCTGGATCCTGATGAAGTTGGACGCCTTTCCAGAAAAATGGAAGTAGCCTGTAAAAGCTCCCACTCGGATGTGCTAGAAGTGATCCGCCGGAGGCTCAACGAATTGAAGTCCGACAGTGGTGATACCCCTAAGGAAGAGGAAAAGGGGTTAGCGCTAGATTTCCTCCATGGAGCTGCTCAAGAACGTCTCACGGCCTATCAGAAGGCCCTTCAACCAGTGAAAGCAGGCCCTCCCATTAGACTCGGGAAATTAAAGGAATTCATTCTAGACCGCAAAAATGCTCCAGCCGTAACTCCAGCGCTCAGTGCCGAGGAGGAGAAAAAATCTGGCAAAGCCTATGAGGGGCGGAGAAAAGTCGAATATCAGAAAATCACCAGCTATTTAAAGAAAGAATGGGCCAAAAATTTCATCATTAGTAATGCCTGTGAGCAATACTTACCTGCCGCTCAAGCCATTTTAAATGCGGCACTTCATTTCCCCTTAGTCCTTCCCGAGGCCAGTGCTAAACCGCTGTCCCAAGCAGAGTTTATCGCGCAATGCACCAACCTTTGGAAGCTGATTGATGACAAAGTTCAGTTGTCAGATATGAACTCCGAGGATTTTCCAGAGTGTGTGGCCAAAAGCAACTTGGAAGCATTTTATAGTCAATTAGATCCGGTATTTCAAATCGTTAGGGCTTTGAGCGAATCTAAACCGGGAGCCATTTCGCTGGGCACATTAACGGTAACGGTGGGGCCAAGTCCCGTGGCTCGAATGCTACAACCGAAACAGGAGTTGATTCCAGGCACCCCGGGTACTCCAGGCACCTTACCAGGCATGCAGGGAACGGCGGGAACGCCTCCAGTGGTCATCACCAAAACGGCGGAATTAGACCCAGAAGTCACGCGAGTTTCGTTCCACACTGGCATCGGCCCGACCCTAAGTCCTTCTTATGATGGCCCCCCAGTGCCAGCCGGGGCTCCGGTAACTACCAAACCTAAGGTAAACGCGGGCTTTCTGCTGGATGTCTTTGGAAATTATGACTCTAGACCGAACGTGAGTTACCTTCGGGGTGGCCCGATCGAGGAGAGGGCGGAGTGGGGCATTTTACATTGGTTGTTAGAGAAAAAAGCTATGTTTGGCGACGATACACCGAAGATCACCACTACGTTAGTGAAAGCAAACCCACCGCGTGAATTTGTCGTCGATATTAAATTCGCCTCGCCACTGCCAGCGAATAACGCGTGGCCGAAACGCACGGACTTTTCCTTCCTGCCTGAGAATAAGGCACCAACCCTCCGCCCCGCCACCCGACCATGAAAACGGAGACCATCAAAGTTCGCTTCCTGAGCGAACCCGGCACCGGCTGCCGGATAGCGGTGTTTGGGAAACATCCGATAGCGGCAGATCATCTGGAGGACTTCGGGTTAGCCAGTGCTTCGCTAGCGGCATTTAAGCAGATGTTCTACGTGGACGCCATCGGTCAGAATGTGGGTCAGGGACGTTGGAAGGGTACGCCGGAGGAGGGTTTGCCGTGGGCACATTGGATTTTGGTCACAGGACCTACTGGCTATTTATTGGCACGCTGTGTTGCCAGTCAGGACAGCCGGGGGCGGAAGCAATATCCGCTCGTGGTAGCGGCGCATTGCGGTGGCTGTCAGTTAAAGGGTTTGGCAGAGGTGGCGGAAATTTTGCAGCAAGGGGTAACGGAAATTCTCACCGCCACCTCCCGCGAGACCATCGACGCTTGGCGCAAGGAGGCCCAAACTAGGCTCACCGCAGCCCTGACGGATGCTAGCTCGGCGGACCGAGGACAGTTTGCAGGCGAAACTACAGATGCGGAACAGCGGCTGGCTTTGTTCCGCGTACTCCATAACTGTCACCACGGTGGGGCCCGCCCCAAAGCCCAAGTCCCGGCGGAGACTGTCCCCATGGCTGGTGTATGGGCGGACTGGCTCCAAGCCATGTTACCAGCCAAGGCGAAATACCTTACCCTAATCCTAGCCGATGCTCGGCCAGGTGCTACGGAAATACATTTAGCACTGCCTGAAGCCGAACCCCTCCGGGGCATCTTCCCTGCAACAGAAACTAAACGCGCCCTAACCACGGAGGTGGCATTCCAACTGGAGGATGGCTTCTGCCAACACCACACCCCTAAGATCCAAGCCTGGGTCGAACATCGCCCCGCCGCTGTCGCTGAACAGCCAAAGGACAAGCTTGGTCTGATCGGCAAAATTTCCAGCATCTTCCGCAAGACCGCGACCTAACTTTCCACAACCTTCACTTATCACACCTATGAACGTCGAACAAATGCTAGAGCCAATTCTGCCCACCTCCGTCTGTGGAGAGGATACTGAAAATGATGACCTGCTCATCGGAGAAATCGAGCCCTTGTTAGATCCTGGCTATGATAACTCCGATCCACCCAAGCGGAAATTGGTGGAATGGGGGAAGGTGCATGAATTTTCCAAGGAACTCTTCAAAAAGGGGAAGCATCTGCGGGTGGCGCTGTTGCTGTTGGAGAGTGGCATGGAACTCCGCTCCCTCCGTGGTTTCTCTGAAGGCGTCGGGTTGATTGATGGACTTCTCAATCGGTATTGGGAGGAAGTGTATCCCAACGATCCCGAATACCTCGCCCAGGACCGCAGCGCGCTTTTAACAGGCATTTCAGATGCGCGTTTCCGCACTCGCCTATCCAAAATGCCGTTGGTCACCTCAAGCAAAGCGGGCCGGAGGTTTTCCTGGGAAGAAATTGAGGCCGCCCGCAGCGGAGCCCGCTCGGGTAATGGGGATGCCTCCAACATTGAGCGCATGATCGAAGGTATCTGTCGGGAGGAAATACCCCCGGATGCCCACCAGCAGATCATTTCCGAAATTGAAGATAGCATTCGTGGTTTAACTTCCATTGAAGATGTTCTTGATGCTAAATTAGGCAACAAGAGCCAAGTTTCGTTCCGTGAGTTGAAAGCGAACCTTGCCCAAATTAAGGCGTTCTATGAACCATTCGCAGCCGAAGGGGTGGCCCCAGTGAATGCTGGAAGTGAAGCCCTGCCAGGCGTGCCGCACCAGCCCATGGCCTTCAGTGGTGAAATTTCCACGCGGGATGGAGCAATCAAGGCCATGGATAAAATCATCACCTACTTTGAGCAGAACGAACCCTCTAGCCCAATCCCTTTGCTGCTAACGCGAGCGAAGCGTTGTGTGGGGAAAAATTTCTTGGAACTAGCCCAGGAACTAGCAGGAACTCAAGAGGCGTTTGCTTCCATTTTGGTAGGCAACCCGACAGCATAATTCGTATAACCTTAACCAATATCATAACATGAGTAACATTCCCTTAGACCCCGCACGTGGAGGTAGCCAGTGCATTACCCCATCAGCCTTGAAAAATGCGGATATTATAGTTTCCACTACGGGAGCTGCTGCTTCCGTGGTTATCAGAACAGGCACCTCCAGCGCAGTAAGCCACGCGATGCTCTACACGGGAGATGGTAATGTAATTGAGGCCGTGGGGCAGGGCGTGCGTAGCGTGCCTCTGTCTGTGGCCTTTCATGGGGCGTCCCTAGCGGTGGCATATCGTATGACTACGCTCTCGCATGACGAAGCCATCCAAGTCGTGAATTTCGCGCTGCGTCAACGCGGAAAAGCTTATGATTATACGGGCGCGGCGGGCGCAGGTGTAGCCCGAAATAACTTCGCATGTGCTGCGGCTGGGTTGATCATCTGTGTCGTGGCCAAATCAGGACTAGCTAGTGCATCGAATAAATTTTTCTGCTCCCAACTTGTGCTAGCCGCTTTTGCTTCCGCAAATCATCCCCTGTCCGCCCAGGCTCCCGCTACTTCGGTGCCCAATGATATTCCACTCGCTTACAGCGTCGGGAGGTTAGAATATGTCGGGCACCTCGTAGTTTAACATTGAAATAGCCAGCCCATGTCCACATCCGGTGCCTACGAGACGCTACCCTATCCGTGTCATACTTACGCGCAGACCTTGCCGTCGAATCTAGCGGTCATCGCCAAATTGCATGGGATTGCGGCTGCGCCTGCGGACGCTTGCAGTGTATTGGAAGTGGGGTGTGGCGACGGCTCCAATTTGTTGCCCATGGCGTGGCAGTATCCGCAGAGCACGTTCCACGGCATCGACCCGGCGGCTGCGCCTTTGGCGCAGGGACAAGATTTCTCCCACCAGTTAGGTTTGCAAAATCTTCAACTGGAAGCCTGTGGTGTTGAAGCCCTCCTCGGCACCGCGCGACGTTATGATTATATCATCGCTCACGGATTTTATTCTTGGGTGCCGGATGAAGTGCGAGCGGCCTTTCTGCAAGTGTGCGCAGATACACTCAATCCCGGTGGCGTAGTGTTTGTTAGTTACAACGCGTATCCTGGAGCGCATATCCGCCAGATGTTGCGGGAGATCATGCTCTTTCATGCAGAGGACACGCCAAACCCGGCGGAGATGATCCGACAGTCCCGCGCCATGGCAGGTTTGCTAGCGGAGACGATTACCGACACTGCAGACGATTACGCCGTGGCCTTGCGCTCGCAGGCTCAGCGCGTGCTCGATTACGTTCCAGAACACTTATTTCACGATGACTTATCCGCTGGAAGCAAAGCCTTCTATTTGCATGAAGTGGTAGCATCGGCTCGGAAGGTTGGGCTCGATTATTTTGGCGATGCCGACTACCGCACGATGTATGAAATGGGGTTACCGGATAAGATCCACGGAATTTTAAGAGGAATCCCTGATCCTCCGTTACGGCATCAATATCTTGATTTTTTCCGCGCTCGACGTTTCAAGCAAACCCTCCTTTGCCGTGCCGAGAGCAGCCCCTCAGCCGCACCAGACCTCACAGTGGTGCCAGACCTATATTGTGGGGTAGCACAGATTCCTAGTGATGGCTTACCCCACGCTCCGCCGGAAAGAGACCAGAGCGCCCAGGGGCTCATCATCCGACTGGTCCGCGCCTTATGTCAAGTTTGGCCAGAGCGCTTGGATTGGACTCAAATTCACGCTATGTTAGGGCAATCGCTAGCGCAGGCCGCTCACGCCGCTCAGCAGGCGCCGGATGAAATGTTAAAAGAGATCCTCGTGGAGGCCTTCGCGCATGGCATGATCCATCTCTATGCGATGCCTGCCTCTGCGGTGCACCATTTGAGTGAGCACCCAACCTCCAGCGCCTATGCCCGTGAACAGTTGACGCTGGGTGATTCCGTTACCAATCTGCTCCACCAGCCGCTCAAGTTACATGATGCGGTGGGACGTTATTTAGTATCTCTGATGGACGGAACTCATACTGAAGATGGACTAGTGAAATCGATGCAAGACTACTTGGCAGAGGAAACAGACGAACCCGCTCCCCCACGGGATGCCCTACAGGTGGTGCGGGATGGGCTTAAGAATATAGCTAGCCTTGGTTTACTTCAAGGCTAACTTATCTTAACCAACGGATGACTGTTTCTACCTACTTCTAAATCGCAAAAATTATTCGCTCAGTAAATTTCTCTTGACCGGAACACGCTTCCCAGATTATATAATACAAAATTTTCATCACTCAAACTACTATGGCCAAACGCAGCGAAAGCAGTCAAAAATTCATCGCCCGAAACCGCGCTCCTCGCGTTCAGATTGAATACGATGTCGAGCTATACGGAGCCCAGCAAAAAGTTGAGTTACCCTTTGTGATGGGCGTCATGGCGGATCTCTCTGGCAAGCCACGGGAGGGGGAATCGCCCCCCGAGATTGCAGATCGAAAATTCCTGGAATTCGATATCGATAACTTCGATGTCCGGATGGAAAAGATCAAACCGCGCGTGGCCTTTGTAGTGCCGAACCTTCTCAGCGAAGAAGGCGGAAACCTAGCTGTAGATGTTACTTTTGAAAAGATGGCTGATTTCTCCCCAGAGGCGATTGCCAAAAAAGTTGAGCCACTCCGTAAGCTGTTGGAAGCCAGAACCCAGCTTTCTAATTTATTAACTTATATGGATGGCAAATCTGGCGCGGAAAATGCGTTGGAGCAACTCTTGACTAATCCTGCGCTAATGAAGTCGGTTTTGGAAACCCCGAAAGCGGCTGACGCTGAACCCGCCAACTAACGCTGGCTCTGAATACACTAACGCATGTCACAGTCCCTCCAACAATCCATCCCGCAGGTTCAAACTGCAGAGGTAAGCGAATTTGAAAGTCTCCTCACAAAGGAATTCAAACCGAAAACTGCAGAGGCCGAAAGTGCCGTTAAATCAGCAGTTCAGGTCTTGGCCGAAGAGGCTCTCAAAGGCCAAGTCGTCCGTCGGGATGACGTGCTAACTTATATTGAAGACCTCATTGCCGAGCTGGATCGCAAGTTATCCAAGCAGATGAATGCGATCATGCACCATCAAGATCTGACCAAGTTGGAAGGTTCTTGGCGGGGCCTGCACCACTTGGTTTACAACACGGAAACGGATACCATGTTGAAGATCAAAGTAATGAATGTTAGCAAGAAAGAGGTTCAGAATGTCCTCCGCAGCTACAAGGGGATTGCCTTCGATCAAAGCCCTCTCTTCAAGAAAGTTTACGAGGAAGAGTACGGCATGTTCGGTGGTCATCCGTTCGGTTGCCTGATGGGGGATTATGAATTTGATCACACTGCCCAAGATGTACAATTGCTGCGGGACATCGCCAAGATTTCCTCCAGCGCCCACTGCCCGTTCATTGCCGCAGCGAGTCCTCGAACCATGCAATTCGATTCCTGGCAAGAACTGAGCAATCCACGGGATCTCGCCAAATTGTTTGATAACCCGGAATACGCTGCGTGGCGAAGTCTGCGAGAATCAGAAGATGCCAAATACATCGGTTTGGCGATGCCGCGCTACCTCGCCCGCTTGCCGTTCAGTACCAAGAGTAATCCCGCCGATGGGTTCGCCTTCGAAGAAGACGCCGAGGGTCGAGACCACAAGAATTTCGTTTGGTCCAATGCCGCTTATGCCATGGCGGTGAATATTAACCGGGCTTTTAAACTATACGGCTGGTGCGCAAAGATTCGTGGCGTGGAAAATGGGGGATTAGTTGAAGAGTTACCTGTGCATACTTTTCCCACTGACGATGGGGGGGTGGATATGAAGTGCCCAACGGAAATCGCAATTTCGGATCGTCGCGAGGCTGAGCTAGCCAAGTTGGGGATGATGCCATTGCTTCATTGTAAGAACACTGATTACGCGGCCTTCATTGGCGCGCAGTCACTTTACAATCCTGGCAAATACGATAATGCTGATGCCACCGCTAATGCCAATTTGTCGGCCCGATTGCCCTATTTATTTGCGGTTTGTCGTTTCGCCCATTATCTGAAATGTATTGTGCGGGATAAAATTGGCTCCTTCAAGGAGCGAGATGATATGGAGAAATGGCTCAATGACTGGATCGTGCAATACGTTACAGATTCTGCCTCTTCGGAGGAGCAAAAAGCTCGGTTCCCACTCGCGGGAGCCGAGGTCAAGGTGCAAGAGGATCCAGAAAACCCTGGATACTATACTTCTCAGTTTTACCTCCGCCCTCACTACCAATTAGAAGGGCTGTCCGTCTCCTTGCGCTTAGTTTCCAAGCTGCCATCCCAACGGACTCAAGGATAATTTTGCATTCCACCATTAACCATTAACCACTAACACACATAAAACCATGGCATTTGATACCTACCTACAACTCGAGGGCATCCAAGGGGAAGCCACCGACGAAAAACACAAAAACTGGATCGAAATCTTCTCTTTCTCGCACGGCCTCGTGCAGCAGGGAAGTGGCGTGATCGCATCTCACGGTGCCCGCGTAGCGGGTAAAGTGGACCATCACGATTTTACGATCACCAAAAAACTGGACGCGTCTTCCCCCTTACTGAATCGCAATTGCTGTTTGGGGAAACACATTACCAAAGCCACCATTGAGGTGTGCAAGAATACCGGTAACAAGGAAGTCTTTTACAAATTCGTCTTTGAAAACGTGGTCGTCAGCTCCATCAACATTGGCGGTGGCCAAGGGCAGGAATCGCCTACAGAGACAGTTTCCTTCCAGTATGCGAAAGTAAAATGGGAATATTCCAAAATCGATCCCAAGACTGGCAGCAAAACGAGCACCGTGCCTGCAGAGTGGAGCGTGCTGGAAAACAAGGGATCGTAATTTCCGTCTCTCAAACCTTCATAAATAACCGGCGTGGACCCGTTCTACGCCGGTTATTTAATGTCAATTACCCCCGCTTATATGGCCCACAGTATTGCCACCGAAGCAGCCTTGAAACAGGGAGATCTGACCACAGCGTTGGCTGAGATCAGAAACTCTGTGCGCAAGGAGCCTACTAACGAGGACTTGCGCCTGCTGATGTTTCAAATCCTCGCCCTCCGCGCAGAATGGACTAGCGCAAAGAATCAGATTGATGCCTTATTAGAATTATCTGGCAAGGAATCGCCCATTGCCTTGGTATATAGCGCCGTGTTGCAAGGGGAACTCCAGCGTGAGCATGTGTTCCTCGGCAACACTGCCCCAACAGTGCTCGGCGAGCCCCCGGACTGGCTGCCACTCCAAATTCAATTGACCCGCCACACCGGGCGGCAGGAGTGGGCGGCTGCGGCCAAATGTCAGGAGAAAATTGAGAGGATTGCACGCTTAACGGGAGTGACTGTGGGTGATGATAGCGCTAATTGGATGATGGATGCGGACTCGCGTTTCGGTCCCGTAATTGAGGCGATCTTCAAAGATACTTACTATTGGATTCCTCAAGAGCGCATTAGATCAATCCATCTCATGCCACCGGAAACCTTAAGGGACTTGCTCTGGGCGCGTGCGGAGGTCACTTTTACTAACGGTGGCGTGACGCATGTTTTTATTCCGGTGCGGTATCCTGTGAGCGCTAAAACGACTGATATAGAGAAGCTTGCGCGGGTGACCTCGTGGGACGAACCTGTGCCCGGCTTGCTGATAGGCGCTGGACAGCGCGTTTGGATCACCGAAGGCGAAACGGATTTCAATCTCCTAGAAACGCTTACGATTACCTTTGCGGAACCAGTCACTCACCCAGAACCCTAGTGAGCGGTTATGATTCAAGATGAAGAAATAAAGCTTCCCTGCCTCCTGGATCGATTGCTCGACGCGAATCCCACCGTCACCCAAGAGAGCCGGGATCAGCGTCGCATTTCCTTCAAGGACTACAAAGCCGCAGTGCTGCGTGACCTGAGTTGGCTCCTGAATTCTTCTCGACAGCGGGACTCTGAATTAATCTACGACTATCCCGAAGGCCGCAACTCGGTGCTGAATTATGGCATCCGCGACCTAACGGGTATGACCCAAGTGAACCTCGGGGACATTGATGTGGAGAAAGAAATTCGGGATGCAATCCTGGCCTTTGAGCCACGTATCCTTCCTGACTCTCTGCAAGTTCGACTGGTCTATGACCATGAAATGGAAAACGGACGCGTGGCCTTTGAGATCAGTGGCCTGCTCTGGGCTTTGCCGTATCCTGAACGCTTGCGGGTGCGCACGGAGGTTGATTTAGAAACCGGCGCTTGCCAATTTCCCAACGAATGAACCGTAGTTTCCTCCAACTTTATGAACAGGAATTGCGCCACGTTAGGGAGGTGGCGGCTGATTTTGCGGCGGAGTATCCCAAGATTGGTGGGCGACTCTCTTTACAAAAGGATTTACGAGACACGTGCCCGGATCCCTTTGTGGAAAGGCTTCTGGAAGGATTTGCCTATCTGACGGCCCGCGTGCAACTCAAGTTAGAGTCCGAGTTCCCCACGTTTACCCAGGGTATCTTAGAAACGGTTTTTCCAGATTATCTCTGCCCAGGTCCCTCCTGCGCGATTACTCAGCTAGAGTTAGACTGGACCGACAAGGCCTTGCTCAAAGCTCCAAAGTTCCCCAAAGGATCACAGTTGAATGGCTTACGTCCTAAAGAGGAATCTACTTCTTGTATCTTCACCACTGCGCAAGACGTGCCCATGCTGCCGCTGGAAGTGGCGCAAGCAGAATACCACTTCAGAAATATTGGGGATCTCTTTTTGCAACGCATGGAGGGGCTGAACATGAAGGAAGTAAAGGCCGCGCTCCGCATCCGGTTGACGCTAAAAGGGATTGAGGGGCAAGGTCTAGCCAAACTAGAGACCGACACCGTATGCTTTTATTTGCATGGCGAGGATCGGCTACCGTCCTCCGTGTTAGAACTATTGTTGACCCAGTCGCATGGAGTAATCTTGCGGGATCCCACGGATCATCAATACCGCCGGGCGCAATTGCTGCCACCTAAATTTCTGCGCCAAGCTGGTTTCACGGAAGTGGAGGCTCTCTTGCCCATCAATCCGCTGTCCTTTGATGGACATCGCATTCTGAAAGAATATTTCCTCCTCCCGCAGCGCCTGCTCTTCTTGGAAATTAGTGGCATCCAAAAGGCGCTGGTAGCTATGCCGGGACGGGAAATAGAATTGATTTTCCCCCTGAAATCACGACGGGATGAAATCTCCGATTTTGTAAAGCCCGAACTATTCCGCCTCAATTGCACGCCAGTGATTAACCTGTTTCGCAAGCGTGCCGATCGCGTGCCCATCACTCGAGGTCACTATGAATATCAAGTGATCCCCGACCGCACGCGCACCCTGGACTATGAAGTTTACAGCGTGCAAAGCGTGATCGGTTATGGCAAGACTTCCAACGAGCAAAAGGATTTCTACCCGTTTTATTTGCATCAAGACCAAGCTCAGCCCGGGGCGACTTTTTATTCTGTCAAACGGGAGCGGCGGGCACTGTCAGATCAAGAACGCCGTTTTGGCGCACGCTCTACGTATCCGGGTGGAGAGGTTTCTCTTTCGTTAGTAGATTCCGACAGTGCCCCGTTTTCGCCAGAGTTAGATCAACTAGCCACTATCTGTTTGTGCACCAACCGACACCTGCCACTGACCTTTCCAGCGGGCATCGGGCAGACGGACTTTATTCCCGAAAACTCGGCTGGAATTCAATCTGTGCGTTGCTTGGTCAATCCCACCAATCCCCAACCGTCCTTTGCCGAAGGACGCTTTGCATGGCGGGCTATCAGCCACCTTTCGCTCAACTACTTATCACTACTGAACCGGGGCGATGATGGTGCCTCGGCTCTCCGTGAAATGCTCCGACTCTATGCGCCGACGCCGGATACGGCCAAGTTGATCGAGGGCATTGTGCGCATCGAATCCAAGCCTGCCCTCGCCCGGAGTCCTGGCGGCGGCCCGGTGAGCTTTATCAGAGGCATCGAAATCGACCTCACCTTAGATGAGTTAAAATACGTCGGACACGGGGCATTCCTATTCGCTTCTGCGATGGAGCAATTCTTCGCACGTTACGTTACGCTCAACTCCTTTACCAGACTCACTTTCCACACGGAACAACGTGGCAATATCTATACATGGCCAACCAGATTCGGGCGAGTTCCCATTCTCTAACGGAACAGCTTTACGATAATCCAGAGACGTTCAATTTCTTCCAGGCCCTGCGCTTGGTGGAATGCTCTCGCCCAGAACTCCCCCGCATCGGTACCTCCCGTGGCGTCGCAGCCGATCCCCTGCGCTTCAGTCAATTTCTCTCCATGGCGTTTGCCAGCAGCACCTTGGCACAGGGGCAATCCCCCACGGCCCGGAGAAAACTGGCGATCCGCTTCACGGGATTAACTGGCCCCCACGGGCCACTTCCCATTCGACTAACCGAGTTTCTGTGGAACCGCCTCAAAGGAAATTATGATATCGACCTCCGAGGCACCAAGGCGGATACCTCTGAAAAATACGGTTATACCTCGCCCAAAGATTCCTCTGCGCTAGATTTTCTAGACATCTTTCATCATCGCATCATTTCGTTATTTTACCGCGCTTGGTCGGTCTGCCAAAAGACAGTGGACCTGGATCGGGAGGATGGGCAAAGTTTCTCCCACTGGATTGCTAGCTTAGCGGGACTCGGGCTTCCTGAGTGTGATGGCATGGATTCCTTACCTACCGAACATCGCCTACCATTTACGGGCCATCTCGGTTGTCAAACTCGCCATACGGATGGCTTGAAGTCCATGCTTTCGGCTTACTTTAGGACTCCAGTGAAAATTGAAAATTGCGTTGGCCAATGGGTGCATTTGCCTGATGATCAGACGTGGAAATTAGGACTTGATCCGGCAACGGGTAGTTTAGGGAAAACTTGTATTGTCGGAGCGAAGATTTGGGATTGCCAATTGAAATTTAGGGCTATACTGGGCCCAGTATCCTTTAGCGTCTTCCAAACCTTTCTTAAGGGAGCGCAAGGACATTCAAGAATCCATGACTCTATCAATTTCTATGTTCGCCAGGAATTATATTGGGAAGCCGTCATTGTGCTTCGGAAAGAAGAAATTCCAGCTACGGTCTTGGGTAGCGCTGGTCAGTTGGGCCACTCTTGTTGGGTTAAAAGTCAAGCTCCCACTAAAGATTCCACGGATTATCGCATCCGGGGTGGTGGTCTGACGGCTTCTGAAAACTCATAAATTTAATATCTAATTATACTATATGTCTGAAATTCGTCCCGGAGATTTGTTTGGTCGCTTTAATAAATTGTGCTACCGCGCTATGGAAGGTGCCACTACATTTTGTAAGTTAAGAGGTAATCCCCGAGTAGAACTCGTTCATTTATTTACCCAAATATTCAATGAAGCCGATAGTGATCTCCATGCCATTGTGCGACATTTCGAGATTGATACCTCGCGGCTCAGCAGTCAGATCACCACTAGCCTGGATCGCTTGCCACGCGGAGCATCCTCTATCAGTGGCTTCTCCCAGAGCTTGCGGGAGGCCGCAGAGCAGGCTTGGGTCTATGGTTCACTGATGTATAAGGCTGGGAAGGTGCGCTCTGGGCATCTGCTGGTGGGCTGTTTGAAAAGTCCGAATCTCGCATCGTTCATTTTTGGTCTCGCCAATGAGTTGAACAAGATCAAAGTGGACGAACTTGCGGACTCGTTAGATAAAATTGTAGCTAACTCGCCTGAGAACGCCATGGAGGAATCCGCAGGGGCCGGAGCCATCCCAGGTGAGGCGAGCGGAGCCATGAGGGCGGATCCATCCGGGGCCAATGCCCTAGCGCAATATTCCGTGGACTTAACGGAGCGGGCGCGTAATGGCGAGATCGATCCTATTTTAGGTCGCGATGAGGAGATCCGGCAAATCGTGGATATTTTAATGCGCCGTCGGCAAAATAACCCCATCCTAACAGGCGAGGCTGGGGTGGGTAAAACGGCGGTGGTGGAAGGATTCGCCCTCCGGATTGCCTCCGGGGATGTGCCTCCAGCCTTGCGTGAGGTGAGTTTGCGCACGTTGGATCTTGGGCTACTGCAAGCGGGTGCTAGCATGAAAGGGGAGTTTGAAAACCGCCTTAAGCAAGTGATCGAACAAGTCCAAGCTTCACCTAAGCCCATCATTTTATTTATTGATGAAGCCCATACGCTCATCGGAGCAGGGGGGCAAGCTGGTCAAAATGATGCCGCCAATCTCCTGAAGCCAGCCTTGGCCCGCGGCACCTTGCGCACCATCGCAGCCACGACCTGGGCCGAGTATAAGAAATATTTCGAGAAGGATCCTGCGCTCACACGGCGTTTCCAAGTCATCAAAGTGGAAGAACCGGATGTGGAAAAAGCCGTGCGCATGATCCGTGGACTGGCCCCTATTTTAGAAAAGCATCACCAAGTGCCGGTCTTGGATTCGGCTCTGGAGGCTGCAGCGCGCATGTCAGGGCGTTACATTCCCTCCCGTCAATTACCAGATAAAGCCGTTAGTTTGATCGACACCGCCTGCGCCAGGGTGGCCATTAGCCAACACGCGACTCCAGCCCAAGTTGAAGATTGCACGCGCTTGATCGAAGTGTTGAAAGCAGAAATGGAAATCCTCGGAAGAGAAGCTGCCATTGGGCTAGACCACAGCAAACGCAACGCTGGCCTTTTAGAACAGATCGCCAGCGAGGACGAACGACTCGCCACACTCACAGGCCGCTGGGAACAGGAAAAAGGCCTCGTGCAGCAGTTGCTAGCCGCGCGAGCAGAAGTCCAAAAGACCGGAGACGACGCGAAGGACATCGATAAACCAGCCGTTCTAGCGGAATGCAAACGCATCGAATCGGAGTTGGCTGCCATCCAAGGAGAATCTCCGCTAGTCTTTCCGCACGTCGATGAACAAGCGGTAGCTGCAGTGATCTCTGACTGGACGGGAATTCCGATTGGACGCATGGTCAAAAATGAAATTGCCCAAACGCTGCAGTTAGCCGACGTGCTGGAACGTCGCGTAATCGGTCAACGACATGCGCTGGATACCATTGCCCGCCGGGTGCAGACCAACCGCGCGCGCTTGGATAATCCGAACCGCCCCATTGGCGTCTTCATGCTTGCTGGTCCATCTGGCACAGGGAAGACGGAAACGGCGTTGACTCTCGCAGAAACATTATTTGGCGACGAAAGCAGCCTCATCGCCATTAACATGAGCGAGTTCCAAGAAGCCCACACCGTTTCCACGCTCAAAGGAGCGCCTCCCGGATACGTCGGCTATGGCGAAGGCGGGAAGCTCACCGAAGCCGTCCGCCGTCGGCCTTACTCCGTGGTGTTGCTAGACGAAGTTGAAAAAGCCCACCCGGATGTGCATGAAATTTTCTTCCAAGTCTTCGACAAAGGCTGGATGGAAGATGGCGAGGGTCGCTTCATCGACTTCAAAAACACCCTCATCATCCTCACCAGTAACGCTGCGCAAGATGTGGTCACCGCCCTCTGCAAAGACCCTGATCTCATCCCGGATGCTGAGGCCCTAGAAAAAGCCATGAGAGGCCCCCTCACGAAGGTCTTCCCTGACGCCTTGCTGAACCGCCTCGTGGTCATTCCCTTCTACCCCATCAGCGCGGATATGCTGCGTACCATCATCAAACTCAATCTCCGCAAAGTCGAAAAACGCGTCAAAGAAAACCACGGCATCCCGTTCCTTTACGATGATAGCGTCGTCGATCTCATCGTCCAACGTTGCTCTGAACTAGAACGCGGAGCCCGCCTCGTGGACGCCCTCATCACCAACACCCTCCTCCCGGAAATCGGCCGTGAATTCCTCACCCGCATGATGGAAGGCACCCCACTCGACCGAGTCCGCGTTGGGGCTAAGGAGGGAGAGTTTGTGTTTGAGTTTTAACCTACACGTTTAATTTATTTCGCCTCGTTTTGTAAAATTCAATAATTACCTTTATGTTAACCCAAGCTTGGAAAGACACAATGACGGCAACGTCCAAAGATCCGCTAAAGGATCAGTATGACCAAACCATTCAGAACGAGTTGTATGATTATAATAACACGTTTGCGAAAACGGTAGGATTTCAAAATTTCACACCCAAAATTTTTAAAGCCATTGTGTGGGTGGAAAGCGGGGGACCAACGAATGCCGCTTGGACCAAGAAGGCCATGCAAATCGGAGTGGCCAACGACCCAGCGTTAAAGGCCCTCAGAAAAAGTGCCTCCCGAACTGCAACCGTCTACAATGTGGGGACGAACTCTGTGCCTGCGATTTCCGTATCAAGCGATACCGAATTAGACCGCTTTGCCATCATCATGACTACCAAACTCAAGACGGACATAAACGGGAGTATCGATCTACCGGAATTAAATATTCGTGCAGGCATTTCCTACCTAGTGGGACGTCATGCTAGTTTGGGCATTGAGTCGCAGTTAGCCGCAGGTTCGGTGCCTTCGACCTACAAAGTTAAACCTGGTGACAATTTGAGTTCGATTGCAAAGGAGCACCACTCGACTCTCGGAATCATCCTCCAGTTGAATCCCACTCTAACTGCGGCTTCGATGCTTAAGTTGGGGCAGGAGATCAAAGTTCAAGCGGGAGCCAATCTGCGAATTGTCAATGGCTGGAGCCCGCTGACGCCCTCCTCTGCGGCCAAATTGTATAACGGCAAGGGTGACGCCAACTATGAACTAAAGCTTAATTTTGTGCTCGGCCTTTTTTAATTCAACAAACCTAATCTCATGACTCCTGACTTATATTATTACATTGCTGAGGCGCGTCTCATCGGAACTGTGGACGGGCAAACTTTTTGGGATCAGGCGGGATCAGGTGGCCGCGCAGGCTCCAAAGTCAAAGGTGCCGTGAATCCCCTGCTAGCGAATAACCCCTTCATGACTTGCTCGACCGGGAGTGGCAAAAGTCTCGATGGTTATGGCCCTTTGCCACCTGGGATTTATTATATGAAGACCCATGAAACCAAATCCAATTGGATTCGGCTAAATCCTGACCCGAAAAACGATATGTGCGGACGAGCTGGGTTCGCCATCCACGGACGTGGGCAGACCGGGAGCCACGGATGTATTGTTCCCAATGACTTCGGAATCGTGCAGCGGATTTATGCACTTTGTGCCGCTCGACAAAAGAAACAGGAATCTGCTCCAGTGCTTCAAGTGACTGGAACGACGATGATGATGGAGGGAGCTTCCCCTGAGTCGTTCTATTGGACCTAAACTGGGCGGATCCACACAAACTACTACCCTGCTTCGTCATGGAAAATGATCTTCATTTGCTGATTACAAAAGAAGCGTTGGCTAGGGTCAAAGGGTTGCCGAGGAGTTCTCGTGGGACGGATCTGGTTACAGTCGAGATTGATGTCTGGGACAGTTTGCCACGCTTTTATGAGGGGCAGTTCTATAAGATGAATCATGACAGCCCGGGCGCTCAGAAAAACCACTTTATGAGGAACCAAGGTCAATCCCTAGCTGAGGCTCATCGCAGCGCTGTTAACTTTATGAAAGACAACGCAAGTTTAGCATCTAGCCAGTTTCAATCTGAAAACGAATTTTCATCTAGATCAAGCACCGCTTTCTGCGCGGCTGGCGTAATGGCGGTGCAGCAATCAAATATTGGCCAGCTTTCCAATGCTGTGGTTACCACCGTGATGCTGAAAAAGGGTCAAATTGCGGCTCCCGTCACAATGCAACTGAGAAGTCCTGAAATCCCGTTAAGCATTTGTTCAGGAGCGTGGCCATTAGGCCTAGCCGCTCATGCACTGGAGGATAGCTTTTCGCCCGCGCACGTTGTCCGGCATGGGAAGTGGATAAAAAACATCAAGGTTTACGCCACTCAAGATCATGACGATCATGATGAGAAAGACGCCAGCCGGGAAAATTTCGATACCGCGGTGGACGCAGTGGTAGATCTGTTCACGATGGTCCGTGATTCCATCAAAGCCAAAAGCTCATCTTTGATTGGTTGGGGGGCGTTCGAGGACAAATGGCTTAGGCTCCGGCCGAATTTGGAACTGACTCCATTGACCGCACTGGTAGCCAAGGGCATACCCAGTAAATCACAAAAACCGTTAGTTATGTCCAAACTTACGTCGCAAAACCATCACATCGTAAGGAGCGGGGAGTCGCTCAGTGTCATTGCTGGGGCTTACTATCAGGACATGTTGCTGTGGCCGCACGTTTTTGAATTCAATCGTCCGACTATTTCCAACCCGAATCATCTAACTAACGGGATGGTCATCAATATTCCAGCGGCTCCTGAACCAGATAAAGTGGAAGAAATTAAGGCCCGAGGACGAAATTGGCGCAGCTATAATCTTGTTTAACCCGAACCCTAAGAGCCTGTCCGGTAAATAGCTGGAATAAGTAAAAAAGGGTGCTATGGGTTTTGGGATGGAAACCAAAACCTACCGACCACCAGGCTATGAGACC
>JAYVOP010000040.1:0-9516 GCA_043757865.1 Verrucomicrobiales bacterium
AGAGATCATAGGCTTTCTCTGGCGAGAGGGAGGCCGCTAGCAAGGCGGCTAGGGCCCCGCCGGATTGTTTGCCTTTGGCGCTGCCGAGCTGGGTTTGTAAGACTTCCAGCGTCTTGAGTAGATCTGCGGCCACCTTCTCGCTCATGGCCCCAGGGCCAGCGGGCTTGGGGGCGGGGGCGGGATCAGCGGGTGCCGGAGCGTCTTGGGCGGTGGCCATGATCGTGCTCGTAAGCAGGACCGCGAGAGTGGTGCGAAAGTGTGTGGACATAGTTTTAGGAAATGGGTGGTAGTTCAAGACGATGGGCGTAGGCGGGTCAAGAGGCGAATGATTCTGCGTAGGGGCTTCCCTGAATGAGTAGCCGGGGATACTCCCCCGGCAGGAAGCGATCTGCAACGGCCCTGCCCTGAGCTAGCATGTTTGAGGTCTTTGGCCTGCCGCGTCGTAGCTGTGGACTAGCGATTCAAGGCCTGGGCCTATCTTATATTCCAAATGTCAGCCCGTGAGCCGGGGAGTTTTCTCATTTGCAATCTGGGTAATCACTCCTTCTCTCCTCGCCTTATGAAACGCTCTGCACTTCTCCTTCTCCCGTTAGCCGCCCTTGCTGGGGCGGGCCTCTACCTTTCTCTAAACACCGGGGCCGCCGCCCAGGAGGCCGCTGCGGGCCCCAAGCCGTTGAAGGCGCTGTTAGTGCTCGGCGGCTGCTGCCATGATTACGCTGCGCAGAAAGATATTTTAAAAGCAGGCTTGGAACAACGCTTGAACCTGCAAGTGGACATCGCTTATAACCCTGACAAGTCCACCAAACCCCTCTTTCCCCAATACGAAAATGCCGACTGGGCGAAGGGCTACGATGTCATCATCCACGACGAATGCTCGGCTGACGTGAAGGATCTCGCCTACGTGAACCGAGTCCTCCAGCCGCATCGGGATGGCGTGCCAGGCGTGAATCTCCACTGCGCCATGCATTGCTACCGCACGGCGGCTAACTTCGGCAAACCCGTCACCACCCACACGGATGACTCCCTCTGGTTCGACTACATCGGCATCCAATCCAGCGGCCATGGCGCGCAAAAGCCCATCGCCCTAACGTGGGAAGATAAAGCCTCCCCCATCCTCGCTGGCCTTAGTGAATGGACGACCATGAATGAGGAACTCTATAACAATATCCAAATTTTTCCCACCGCCAAGGCCGTGATCCGCGGGAAGCAAGATGCGGGTGACAAGGTGGGCCAGAACGACACCGTGGTGGCTTGGACGAATGAATATGGTGATAAGAAGACCCGGGTCTTTTCCACCACCATCGGCCATAACAATGCCACCGTTTCCGATGATAAATATCTAGATCTCTTATCCCACGGGATCCTCTGGGCGTGCGATAAGATCAACGCGGATGGCACGGCCAAGGCGGGCTACGGAGCGGCTAAGGCGGCTGCTAAATAGAGGGACGACGCATGTTCATCAAGGCTCGTTGCTGCGCTTTCCTCCTGCTCGGAAATGCGCCTATGATCCATGCTGAACTCGTCGGCTGGGGAAGCAAGGCCCAGGGGCAAGCGACGGTCCCCACCGCTGCGACTGATGCGGTGGCGGTGGCCGTGGGCACTTGGCACACCCTAGCACTGCGGGCAGATGGCACCGTGGTGGCCTGGGGAGATAACCGCTCTGGACAGACGAACGTGCCCGCTGGCCTAGCGAACGTGCGCGCGCTGGCGGCTGGCGAGGCTCATTCCCTAGCCCTACGGTGGGATGGCACGGTGGCCTGCTGGGGGCGGGATGAATTCACCCAAGCGACGGTGCCCAGCGGGCTAACTAATGTGGCTGCGATAGCCGCACGCGGACATCATTCCCTAGCCTTACGGGCGGACGGTACGGTGGTGGCGTGGGGGGACAATGCGCGGGGTGAATCTGACGTGCCAGCGGGCCTCACAGGCTGCACGGCCATCGCAGCGGGGGCTGCGCATTCTTTCGCCTTACTCGGAAATGGCACCGTGATAGCGTGGGGGGAAAACCAAGATGGCCAGACCCGCGTGCCCGCGGATTTGACCGATGTGGTAGCCATTGCCGCAGGCAATGCCCACTCGTTAGCGCTAACGCGCAGTGGCAAAGTGATCGGCTGGGGAAATGGCTGGAGCGGCCAACTCATGACGCCAGGAAATGCCTCCCCGGTGGTGGCACTGAGCGCAGGAGGCTACCACACCCTAGCCTTGCTGATGGATGGAAATTTAGTGGCCTGGGGAGCGAACTGGGCAGGCCAAACCAGCGTGCCCAGCGGCTTGCGCGGCAGTGGCATCATGGCAGCGGGAGAAGATGCTAGTTTCTCTGTGCGCAATCCCTTACCTGCGCAACCTCCTTCCACGCTCACGCCACCCACGGGGCTGATTTATACGGCCTATCCGGTCACCCATGTCATCAGTCGCACGTTGTTAGATGAGGTCATCACCAGCTCCGGTTTGCCCATGGGTATGAGCTTCGATGCCGCCACAGGCAATATTTCCGGCACGCCTAGCCAAGGCGGTTATTTCGCGGTGCGGATGAAGCGCACGTTTCCCACGGGCGTGGAAAGTGGGTTTTATTTCACCCTGCCGGTGCTCGATCCTGCGTGGACCACCGCCTTTCATAACTGGCAGGCGCAGTATTTCCCGCAGGGGGGACCGGCTAGTCTAGCGCTGGCCGATCCTGACTTTGATGGCCGGCTGAATCTGCTAGAGTTTGCGCTCGGCTCCTCGCCCTTCGTCCTCGATGTCCCAGCGGATGTGCATCCCGCCACCAGCGCGGTCTTCAGCCTCACAATGGATGTGCCCACTAGCATCGCGGACCTGGGCCTGCTCCAAGTGCAATATTGTGATGACCTCACGTTCAGCCTGGAATCGAATCTGACCACTGTGGGCAGCACCCAACGCACCCCCGGCAGCCAGCCAGGCTCTGCGCGGCTGTTCTTTGCCGAGCCCACCACGGGTCACCTCCGCCGCTTCGCGCGGCTCTTTGTGGATTTGCCGTAATCTGCTAGGCCACCGGCTTACCACCGACTAATATCGATCCCCCAAAGACCCGGCCCAGGCCTGGTCCCTCAGATTGAATCTCCGGGTGTAAGGATTCTGCCGCCATGGCATCCCCGCCACCAGATTCCCCTCCGGCGTCTGTATCAGTAAATCGTAATGATTCCCCAGCAACACCCGAACATGCACCCACCACCCCGCCATCTCACAAGCCTGCGCCAGTGCTTGCAGGAAAAACCGCCGATCATCACCCAAGAAAATCGCCTCCCGACGATTACCCCGCGCCATCAGATGGTAAAATGCTCCTGGATACTCAACCCGAATGCTGCGTGCACTGACCCCATTTCCCTAACCTATTTCCACGCAAAAGCCACCGCATCTCACTGAGATTGCCTCCAAAAAGCCATCTGCCCGCCCGCCGCCCCAGGCCCCGCTAGGCGTAAGCTTTCTAGGGAACACAGAATCGTTTGCGTTCGGCGGTATTGGACCTAGCCACTTGCCAATTCTAACCTTCCTCCACTCCATCGTGAACGCACCGCACCCCATCCTGTCTGTCGCGCTGATATTTGTTACCGGAGGGCTGGGTTATTGGGAGGGCAAGGGTGATCCTGTGCAACGGGCGTCTGATGCAATTTCCGCAGGTGGCACAGTGGAATCGGGGGAGAAACAAGCCGCAGCAGATGCAGGAAAATTTCCCTGGCTGGCAAAGTTGGAAGCCGCCACCACGGCTGACATGCAGGGGCTGTTCGTGGAGGCTTGGGAACGGAAGTCCGAGGAGCCGACCAAGAATTGGACAGAAGCCGCAAACCGGTGGGAGGCGATGCGCTTCATTATACTGCGCTGGGCAGAACTGGATACCACAGCGGCTCTGGCTTATTTTAACGAGCCTGCCAATGAGAAGGCCGCCACGGAAACGGGCGCCATCAGCACGATCATAGCGGCTTGGGCAGAGGTGGATCTGACGGCTGCCGTGGCGGCTGCGCAGGCGATCCCTGTCATTCCTAGCAAGCCGGGGGAGTATAAGTCAAATCCGCTGGATGGCATCGGCTACGCTCTCTTGGCAGGCGAGCCCAAAGTCTTTTGGGAGTGGTTCAAACTGGTCCGCCGACCGCTTCCCAACTCTGCAATAACGTCAGATAAGACTTGGCTGGCCTTGGCTCGCAGCCATCCAGACGAGTTGCTAGCGCTGGCAAATGACCTAGCAGCCATCCCGCCCTCAGCCAATGCAGTCAACAACGGCAATGCTCCAGGATGGGCGTGCATTTACTCGCTGCTAGCCCGCATCAGAGCGGAAGGCGATCCGCTGGGCACCATCGCCTGGGCCAAGGAATTGCCCGTGGAAGCACGCAATGGAGCTTTGAAAGAGGCCATTACAGCGTTGAGCAAGACAGATCCCCAGGCGGCCTGGGAAAATTTGAAGGGAATGAAAACCGTGCAGATTGGGCCGAATGTCACCATGGAATCGGGGGCGGATGAGGTGGCCAAAAATATCATTCAACGCATGGGGGAAGATCCGAAAGCGATGCTCGCTTGGATGAAGGATCAGGATATTCTGAAAAGCGGCTCTGGGCCGAATGCCGTTCACCTGGACGCCACGCAGCTTGCTTCCATTCTGGGCGATGCCATTTCTTCCGGCAGCATGAGCACCGCAGAGGTTTTTGCTTCCCTGCGAGGATCCAAGGATGATGGCGGTTTCTTGAAATTGAACGTGCTGCCCAGGCTGTATCACGGACTGCCGGTGGAAACATTGCGCCAGGCGGGACAGGAGGTGATGGCGTCCGATTCCAAATCTAGCAAGCCGTATGCGCTAGCTGGCGTCGTTGTCGCATGGATGAATCAAGATCCCGCTGGGGCGCAGGCATTTCTGGCCACCATTACGGATGCCAAGGATCGGGCCACCGTGGCGCAGGAACTGGGTCGGGATCTGCGATACCGCAGCGGTTCTCCCCCGATGACCCCAGATGAGATCAAAGCCATGTTCCCTGTGGACATGAGAGCGGGCGCTCTACACGACCTGCGTCAGCAGAGTGATGCTAACTTATCGAATGTGGCGCAGGCACTAGATGACGTGCCTGCTGGGAAGGATAAGATCAATGCCATGAAGGATATCGCCTCCACCTGGGCTAACAAAGACCCACGGGAATCCACCCTCTGGGCCATGCAACTGGCGGACCCGGAAACCCAGCGTGCCGCCCTAGCCGCCACGGGAGATGCCTGGGCGAACCAAGATGAATTCGGTTTCTCTCAATGGCTGCAAACCCAGTCCAAAGGGCTGCCGAGGGATATTGGCGCGCATCGGTTAGCCAGTAACCTAGCAAAGACGGAGCCGGACTCCGCATGGCAATGGGCAACCAGCATAGGCGACGCCACTGAGCGCACGGAAGCGTGGACTGCGGTGCTGCGAGAGTGGGGGAAATCCTCACCTGCCGATGCCCGTGCCGCTGCCGAGGCTGTCTGGGTGGCTGATCCTAGCATCCAGGCAAAATTAACCGAAGCGCTTATAAATGTGAACGCCAAGAAAGGGAAAAACTGAGATGTCCCAGACGCTGAATAACAACCCCGAAGGCCAAGCGAACTCCACACACCTGCTACGCTGGACAGCCCTGGTGGCAGGTTGCGCTGCAGCATACTTTGTCGGTAGATCCTTCACGCCGCCGGAGATTAATTCCATGCCCGCTGCCAAGGCTATCGCTACGGAGGTCGCTGCAACTGATCCAGAAAACGGCACCCTTTCCTCATTCGCACGGGCCGCCAAGAAACTCCGCACCGCAGCTAACGCCAAGAAAATGGATGCAGCCAGCCTGCGCGCTTACCTGGACGCGCTGCCCGCTAACGTGGAGTCAGAGGAAGCGGATTTCTTGAAATTAGCCGAATGGAGCCAGTTGGACCCGGCTGGAGCGTGGCAATGGATGGTATCCGGCGGCAAACGTAAATTTCCCTCGATGGGAATCGAGAGCACCATCATGGGCGACTGGATGAAGCAGGACCCCACCGCAGCCATCAACGCGCTCAAGGTATGGAAATCCAAGGATCCTTTGGCATTCGCCCTGGCTAGTTATGCGCTCAAATCCGCACTGACCGCATTGCTAGCCAACTCAGATCAGCCGGAGCTAACGCGTCATTTGGATGCACTCATAGAGCTGGGCGCCCAGGTCGAGATTAATCCCAATGGGGAATCTATCGCAGAGCAATCGAAGTCGGTGCTGGAGAAAGCTGCGAAGTATCTGCAACTGCCGGAGTGTAAGGCCAAGACAATGGCCCTAGCATCAGCGGCGGGCGCGCTGGCGGTGTTGGATTTCAACCAAGCCACCGCTTGGATCGCCACGCTGCCACAGGCGCACCAAACAGAAGCCAAACGGCAGGCGCTCCTGACGGTGTTACATAGCACATCGCATGAGATATATCTGAGCGCAGGTTCCCGCGGTTCCGTGAACTCCGACAGCCCGCTGGCGGAAAATTACGCCGCCAATACCAAGCAAGCGCTATCCTATGCCCAGCAATGGTTCAAGACCGAGGCCAGTGCGTCGGATCGCACGAATCTAGGCGCTCAGATTGCTAAAAAACTAGGAGAACTAGATCCGGCGGCGGGCTTGCAGTGGAGTTATGAGAACCTGAGCGGCAATGGGCTGAGCCAGAGCGTGGGCCAGATCATCACTGCCCAGGCGAAGTCTGATCTGCCCGGAGCCCGCAACATGGTGGAGGCACTGCCACCGGGGAGATTACAAATGACGGCGGCCACACAGCTAGCCAAGAGTTGGGTGCAGACGGATGCGGACACTGCCATTCCGTGGCTGTTAGGACTGGCCAAGCAATCAGGTGGGGAGGCCAGTTACTACGAAGTGGCTAGCAAGTGGAGTTACACCACCCCGGACAAAGCCCGCGCCTTTATTGCACAGAGTCCCGAGTCTCTGCCGAAAAATTTCCTCACCGCTGCTGTCAATGGAATGGCAAGCAAGGAACCACAGGCCACCGCCCAGTGGGCCGCAGCGCTGCCGGACGGGCCAGCGCGGGAGACCTCGCTCACCACCGCCATTTCCAGTTGGGCCCAGAAGGCACCTGCGGAGACAGGAGCTTGGTTGCTGGCCTCTGCCAATGGGAGTCTGCCAGCCAAGGTGTTTACAGACACGACCGTCCAATGGTTCCGCCAAGACGCCGCAGCCGCTGTGGACTGGGTGAGCCAACTCCCCGCTGGCCAAGCACGCACTGACGTGTTAGCTCAAATGAAAACCAGCCTCAACAGCAGCTCCGCCAAGCCGGAGAAGGTCAAGGAATGGCAGGGTAAGCTGGGACTGTGACCTTAGCTTAACTGAGTGGTCTTGCTCCCCAGAACAGGCGGAAAATGGGGTCAGGGTTCCTGATTTTGACATTTTTTAACCACTCCACAAATCCTTCGGCCAGTCAGCTAGACTCCGTTTCGTCTGTTTGATGGGGGCTTGACGTTTGAGCACTTGGCTGACGTTGGCCGCGCTACGCATGGCGCAAGTGTCCGGCCAGCCAAGTCTGCGGGACGGTGGTCCTTATGCCCCAGCCAGGGCCGCCACTTAATTTGATCCTACTGACTACAACTCGGCAGGCGGTTACCTGGAAGCACGGCCCCAGCTAGCGCTTTTTCCAAAGCGGGGTGTGGGCTTTTTGTGGATTTGCCGTAAGGTGCGGGGCGGACGCATATTTCACTTTGCCTCCCCAGGCTTTTTGCTCTAGAGCGGGCACGTGAGCAGCCGTAAACGTAAATCATCCTTAGACCTTCCCGAATTCACCGACTCTGGCGACAGCTTCTTTAAGAAGCCGTCAATGGAGAATTTTTCGGAGAAAAAATCCGACATGCCCGAGGGCCTCTGGCAGGCCTGCCCGGCTTGTGCGGCCACGGTGCATGAGCTAGAACTAGCCGAAAACTGGCGCGTCTGTCCTAAGTGTGATCACCACTTCACGCTGGAGGCCCCGGCCCGTGCGGAACTGCTCTCTGATGAAGACTCCTTTGTGGCCATGGATGAAGATCTGATCTCGGTAAATGCGTTAGGCTTCAAGAATTACACCGAGCGCGCAAGGCAGTATCGGGACAAGACCGGGCTCAATGATGCCGCCCTCTGTGGCCGCGCAACCATCGACGGCCAGCCCGTGACGTTAGGGATCATGGACTTCCGTTTCCTGGGCGCTAGCATGGGCAGCGTGGTGGGGGAAATGCTGACCCGCGCCATCGAGGTGGCCACGGCGGAGCAGCGCGGATGCCTCATCGTTTCCAGCTCCGGCGGGGCGCGGATGCACGAGGGCATCCTCAGCCTGATGCAGATGGCTAAGACTAGTGGCGCGCTGGCGCGGCATCAAGCGGCGGGACTGCCCTTTATCTCCATTCTCACGCATCCCACCACGGGCGGGGTCACGGCTAGCTTCGCCACGTTAGGGGACATCATCATTGCCGAGCCTAAGTGCATGATCGGCTTTGCCGGACCGCGCGTGGTTAAGGAAACCACGCACCAAGACCTGCCGCCCGGCTTCCAGACCGCCGAGTTCATGCTGCAACACGGACTGGTGGACCGCATCGTGGAACGCAAGGACATGCGGGAAATGGTCAGCCGTTTTCTCCACTATCTGATGCCGGAGCGCGGACTTAATTCCGCCAGTATCGCTGCCAATGCCTGAGGCCTGGAGGAACGCACGGGCGGACTAAATTCCGCGCTCCGACTAATTTAGAATAATTCTTGATTTCACCCGCAGGGGATGCAGGTAAGGCCCCTCATCTTCAACCCGCTAACTGCATGCCCCCTGCTGTCTTGGACGCTCCCCCTGTGCCTACTCCCCCCTCTCCCCGCTCTGTGATTCTCGATGCCCCCGCACAAAATCATGCGCAGGCTCCAGCTTGGTTTGCCCAAATGCAGCAAACCGCCTGGCATGAATTCGCCAGTGCGCCCATGCCGAATCGGAAGAACGAGGCGTGGCGGTTTGCGGACTTTGGAAAATTGAAATTTGACCAATTTACCGACGCCCCCGCCGCTCCCGCCGCCACCGTGGCTAGACTACTGGCCCGCAGCACATTGCTAGCCGAGACCGCTGGCCGTTTGATCTTTGTCAATGACCGCCTCGTCCACGTGGATGCTAGCCTAGCCGCTAGCGGGGTGACCGTGGAAACGCTGCCCCTGGGCTATGAGCACGCGAAGCATCTACTCAACGCGATCTCTTCACGGTTAGGCTCCGGCAAGTTCGTGGCCTTGCATCAAGCCCACTTGCGGGATGCCACGGTGATTACCGTGGGCAAAAATGTCGGCCTTTCCGCTCCGGTGGAAATTTACCATTGGGTCACGGGGAAAGATGCCGCTGTGTTCCCGCGCACGCTCATTTCCAGTCAGGAAAATTCGTGCGTTAGCGTCGTCGAGCATCATCTGTCTGCGGAGGCGGAGGCCGCCCATTTTTCCTGCGGAGCCGCGCAGTTAGTGGCTGGGCATGGGGCTAGCATCGACTACGTGCTGTGCCAAAACCGCAATGCGCAGAGCAAATCCATCCACCTGTCCAGCACGCATTGCGCCAAGG
>JAYVOP010000041.1:0-2569 GCA_043757865.1 Verrucomicrobiales bacterium
GCACCGCAAGGCAAGCACCACTTGCCTTCTGATCTACCTGCCGTGTAAAGTCCGTTTCATTTTTGAATTATGAGCTGGTTTCAACTTGATCCTCAAAGCCTCGCGACCCGTGCGCAGGCCACCTCCGTGCCAACGCTGCGAGCCTCGCTCTGGCGGGGCATGATCGGCTTTACCTTGGTGAGCATTGCGGGCTTTTTACCTTGGGGCATGTTTGGGAAATGGTTCCGTGGGCATGGTGGCGCGCTGGGAATGTATGTGGCGTGTGCCGTGGTGTTCCTCGTACTTAGCGGGTTGCTGCTGCATCGGCTCATCATCGGGAGCGGATCGTTAGCGCGTTTCTACAAGCTCTTTACGCCGGCCTTTGCGGCTTACTCAGTGGCTTGGATCGTTGGCTGGATGAAATTTGGTGGCCACTTGGGTAGTATCGTCGGACTGCTGGCAGGCACCGCGGCCATGGGGTGGATGCTGGCGACGGCCTTCGACGCTCGCAAGCAAGCGTGGAAAGTCGTGGCGGCTTTGTTTGTTCTCAACTCGTTAGGTTACTTCCTCGGTGGCTGGATCGAGGGCGCACTGATCCAGCTCTGGGAACGCTCCGGCGGCATTGCTCAAGCCTCGCCCACCCAAATCATCCTCGCCAAAATGCAATGGGGCGTGTGCTACGGCCTCGGACTCGGGGCGGGCTTAGGAGCGGCATTTCATCTTTGCCAAAGCCAAGCACGGGGGCTCATCGCAGCTAAGTCTTGAGGTCCATCACCTCGGTGCACTCATTGGGTAACGCCTGATTCATTTCTATTTCCTTAATTTTACGACAACAGGTGCAGACCCGGCAGTGGTTAATTTTGATTGACGGCTAGGCGTGATTTTTAATATGAAACACTGGAGTCTAGCGGTGAAATGAACAGCGCCACCAGCTTTTCTTTTCCAAAAATTCCCCCATCAACCTCCATGAAAACCGATTTCCACGTCCGCCTCTCTGCCTGCGCGCTAACCGCTTTAATACTCACTCCACTCAGTTCTCAGGCTGCGGTGGAGACTTGGCAGGGGAATGTGAGTGCCGCTTGGAGTGGGCTGAATTGGACGGGGACCAATCCGGTTCCGGTGGCAGCGGATACGCTGGTGTTTGGGGTGGCTGGTTCCTCTGGCACTGCGCTGAATAATGATCTGGCAGCGAATCTTGCGATTGGCAGTGCCACCTTCAATGCGGGCGCTCCGAGTTATACGATCAATGGCAACGCGATCAATACGGGCGGCACGTTTCTTCTCAATAACAGTGCGGTCTTGCAGACGGTCAATTTACCCCTGAATTTCACCTCCAGCCCCACGGTGACTGGCAATGGCTCCGTGTTGTTAGGTGGAGTATTGAATGAAGCCGCTACTTTTGGAAATCGGACTTTAGCAAACAGCCTCACGGCGGGTATCCTGACGGTTAGCGGCGGGATTAATCTGACGACTACCGGGGACACTACGGCCCGCACTTGGACGTTTGCAGGCGGGGCGACTTCGAAGACGTTGGTCAGTGGGGTGATTGCGGATGGCGGGGGCACGGCTTTAAGTGCGATCGCGGCTAGTTTTACGGATCCCAATGGGTTACTCACGCTCACGGCAGCCAATACTTACACGGGCCGCACCACCGTTACTTATGGCACGCTGAAGCTGGATTTCTCAGCCACGGGGGCTCCTGCATCGAATATCATTGCCACTGGCAAGACGCTGACAGTGGACGGTGGGACGCTAAATCTAACGGGCCTAGCCGGGGCCACCAACAGCCAAACAATGGGGGCGGTAACGATTAATACTAATAAACTCAGCGCCATCCGCGTGACCCAAGGCGGAGCCACGGCCATGAACTTAGTGCTGGCGGGGCTGACGCGGAATGCGGGGAGCACGATTGATTTTACCTTGCCTACTGCGGGAACGATTACGACCACGACGACGAACAATGTGGGGACGAATAAAATTTTAGCCAACTCCAGTAGCGTGGCCTATGGCACGGTGGACGGGACGACGTGGGCGACGAATACGACGGGGACGATTGGGGCCTTGGCGAATGGAGCCTATCAGGCGGGGGATTTCACTTCGGCTACGGGGGATACGGATGTGACTGCCAGTTTCACGAATTCGGCTGCGCTCTTGACCACGAATACGCTGCGTTTCAATACGCCGAGCACGACGCTGACGCTCAACAGTGCGGGGCCGAGTGTGGTGACGAGCGGGGGGATTTTGGTGACCAGTGCGGGGACGGGATCTGAAATAGCATCCGCTGGAGCCGGGGCGGGGCTGACGGGGCGGGGGGCTGCTAACAGTGAGTTGGTGATTGAAAATTATGGAGATCTGACCATCAGCGCACCCATTCAAAACAACGGAATCAATGCCACCGCCCTCACGCTGAGCGGCACTGGCGTGACCAAACTAACGGGCGCTAACACCTACACCGGACTAACTACGGTGAGTGCTGGCAGCCTGACCGTGGCCGCAGCCACTACGAATGCAGGTGGAATCACGCTGGGGGCCTTGGGGGCCACGCTGAATGTGAATCACGCTTCCGGCTTAGGTGCGGGCACGGTTACGC
>JAYVOP010000042.1:0-9460 GCA_043757865.1 Verrucomicrobiales bacterium
GAAAATGAAGGGCAGCAGGCCACCGAGAAAGAGGCCGATGAGGACGTTAGGATTCTTTAAAGAGAACGCCAGCTCCACCGCATGACCCGCCACATGGCTGAGGTGTTTTTCCATTTCCAGATAGAAGGAACCGAAGAGCACCAGCGCGGCCAAGCCCGCCGAGGCGATGGCGTAACCCTTGGTCACGGCCTTCATGGTATTGCCCACGGCGTCGAGCGCATCCGTGGTCTTCCGCACGGATTCCGGCAGCCCAGCCATGACGGCTATGCCGCCTGCGTTGTCCGTGATGGGCCCGAAGGCATCCAGGGAAATGATGATGCCAGCCATGCTGAGCATGCTCATGACGGCGGTGGCCACGCCAAAGAGATCGCCACAGGAGTAGCTGGCAAAAATGGCTAGGGCGATGAGGATTACCGGAGCAGCGGTGGCCATATTTCCCACCACGAGGCCAGCGATGATGTTGGTGGCATGGCCCGTCTCAGATGCCTTGGCGATCTTCTTAACGGGCGCATGGGCAGTGGAGGTGTAGTAGTTCGTAATCATCACCACCGCGCCTGTCATGATGAGGCCCACCAGGGCGGAGCAGTAAATTTGCAGATTAGAAAAGGTGTGACCGTTGATGAGGATGCTCTCTGGCAGCAGCATGTTCGTAGCAGGCCAATAGAGGACTGCGGAGACGAGGCCACTGACCGCCACGCCTTCCACTAAGGTGCGGGTGGCATCCACGCCCGTGCGGAGGTTGATCCAGAGGATGCCTAACACCGCTCCGATTACGGAAATGCCGCCGATCACAAAGGGATACGCCATGGCCCCGTCCAGCGCAGCAGAGTCTTTTAACTGGAGAAAGGCAATGAGCAGCGCCCCGATGAGACTCACCGCATACGTCTCGAACACATCTGCCGCCATGCCTGCGCAGTCACCCACGTTATCGCCTACATTGTCCGCGATGGTGGCGGGATTTCGGGGGTCGTCTTCATTGAGATCCGACTCCACTTTCCCTACTAGATCCGCGCCTACATCCGCAGCCTTGGTATAAATGCCGCCGCCCAGTCGGGCAAAGACGCTGATGAGACTGGCCCCCAGCGCCAGCCCGATGAGGCTGTCCACCGCCTGAGATTTATCCCCGCCCCGGCTCAACGCCCAGTAGCTGCCGCCCACGCTCAGCAGCGCCAGCCCCACCACCAGCAAGCCCGTGACTGCCCCACCATTGAAGGCCACCCGCAGTGCCTTGGTGGCATTTTCCGAGGCCGCCTGGGTGGTGCGCACATTCGTGATGACCGCCACCCGCATCCCCACATAACCGCTGACTAAAGAACAAACTGCCCCAGTGAGGAAACCGACCGGAATGGCCGCTGAGCGCTTCCAAGCAATCAGCAACACCAGCAGCACTAGCGCAATGAGGCTGATGGCCTTGATCTGCCGGCCCAGGTAAGCCCGCGCCCCTTCCTGCACGGCTCCGGCCACTTCCCGCATCGCTTCATTGCCGTCCGGCATGGCGCGGACTTTAAAGATGAGCAGCAAGGCCACAAGTAACCCACCCACCCCAAGCGCAAGCGCCAGCGGGAGGCCGTTGGTAATGAGGAAATCGGAGGTAGCAAGCAAGGGCAACATATACGTGTAAAAGATCTGTTAGCTAAAAAGCAGGGGGATAGGAGCGCGGATAGTAGCCCACTAACTAATCCGCGCAACGAGAAACGTGCTGCTGCTGTAACAAGGTGCCGCCGCACAAACTCTACGCCCCAGCGCGGCTTAGCCCTAAGCCAGTGGCGGTTTCCATGACGAATTGCGCGATCCTGCGGGCGGTCTGGCGATGCTGCATTTCCATGCAACTTAGCCAAGCCACGAATGCCCCGAGCACGCCCAGCGCCACGTTGCGGGAGGCTGCGCTGCTGATGACTAGCACGGTGCAGATCAGCACCAGATTCAGCACCACGTTCAGCATCGTGGCCCGCGTGGCGAGGCGAACCCGGGTCAGGCGCGCGCCTGCGGCGTGGTATTCTGTGACCGTGGTGAGGCGTGCGGCCCACCAGCGGTTCGGGAGGATTTCTAGATCCCAATGTTTCCAGCCATCGTCGCTTTGATAGGGCAGGGATTGAGTGGTCAAAGCCTTGCCCATGGCTGCCAGTAGCGTTTCCCGATCTTGCTCTGCGGTGCTCCAAAAGCTGAGTTCCGCCACGCGCTTCGGAAAGCCCCAACGGGTCCAGCGGCTCGGGCGCGGATGGAAACTGCCGCCACTGGGCACGCCGCCAGAACGCAGTCCCCAGTAGAAACGGCTAAGATTCCGACAGACTGGCTGCGCCAGCACCAGGAACCAGAGGAGCAGTCGCGCCTGGGCAGTCTGATAGGGCGCGGGGATGCGCAGTTGAGTCACTTGGCGCAGCGGCAGCAACACGGTGAGCAACAGCATGGCGATGCCCACTCCGCCAAGCACGTGGCTCCACGCGCCATTGAGTAGCAGGAGCACACTCGCCACCAGCCACGGAATGCTCGACGCGAGGTGAAAGAAATCCGAAAAGGGGGCCGCATAAATGATCTGGAAGGGCGCATGGCCAAAGGCACCAGAATAAATGCGTCCACTGCGGCGCGTGAGCTGCAGCAGCGCTGGCTGGTAAACGATGCCGCGCCAACGCGCTCCGCCAAAGTGTCCGAAGCGATGACTGTGCTGGCTCAGGAGCAGGCCCTCTGCCTTGCCATAGCCGATCTGTTGTTTCAAATAGGCTCTGGTGGTGAACCGCCGATAATGCCAGACCATGGCCCCCGCATGGAAGCCGAGGGTGAGCCCGCGCTCCATGAGTCGCCAGCAGAAGTCCACGTCATCTCCCGCTGCATGATACTTCGGCAGGAAGCCACCCACCTCGGTAAATGCGGTCTTGCGCACCGCTAGATTACACCCCGGCACATGCTCCGCAGTGGTGTCCGTGAGCAGCACATGCGCAGGCCCGCCGGGCGCTGCGGTCACACACGCCTGCGCCAGATTCTGCGGCGGCGGCGGGATGTTAGGCCCGCCTGCGGCAGCCACGTTAGGATCAGCAAAGGCCAGCGCTAGATAAGTCAGCCAGTCAGGGTCCGCCACACAATCGTCATCGGTATAAACTAAAATTTCCCCCGTGGCATGATCTGCCGCAGTGTTCCGGGCCACGCTCAGACCAGCGGGCGCTTGATACAGATAGCGCGCCTGCGGATGCGCCTGGATAATGCTGCGCGTGGCATCCGTGGAGCCGTCGTCCACCACGATGATTTCATACTGCGGATAGCGCAGACGTTCTAAGGATGCTAGGCAATCCTCCAGCGTGCGTGCACCATTGCGCGTGCAGACCAGCACGGACATGCGCGGCGGCTGCATCAGCACCGGGGCGGCTAGCGGGCCAGCGGCTGCCAGCACGGCGGCGGCGGGCTTCGGCTGGCGGGCACGATCCACAATTCCGAAATCCCATCCAGTGATCGCCTCCCCACCACGATGCCATTCATCCGTATAGGCAAAGATAAAATTTCCCGCCACCCCCGCCTCCGCCGCCACGTGGCGTTGCCAGCGCAGGATCTCCGCCTGCGCTGCGAGGCCGTGGGAAAGGGTGTCCACGCCAAACTCGGTGATTACTAACGGACGATCTCCCGCTAGATTTTGCAGTCGTGCAAGGTAGCGCGTGAAGGCCGCCCGGTCTTCTAGATAAAGATTATAGGCCGCAAAGTCGGCATTGCTGGGGAGTAAATATTCCGTGCTAGGGTAGCTGGCATAAGACACCAGCGTGGCGGGTGCCGCTTGCTTGGTGGCATCGATCAATTCCTCCAAAAACCGCAAGACCCGACGCGGCCCCAACCACCGCACCAGCGTGGTATTGATCTCATTGCCCACCAGCACCGCATCCACCTCTGGCCGTGCGCCCAGCCTGCGGGCTTCGTTAGTCATCCTCTGGAGCACCGCGCGCTGGCTGCTCCGGCTGGTTAGGAAATCCACATGATCTCCCCACGGCAGGGATACCGTAACCCCCAGCCCATGCTCCGCACAGAGGTCCAGGAACCACTCCGGCGGGCCGTGGTAGAGCCGCAGCGCATTCACTCCTAGGCTACGGATTTGGGCCAGATCCCGCACAGTGGCCGCAGGCTCGTGTAGGCCGCCATGCCTCTCACCAGGGCCAAAGGGACCATACGTCAGCCCGCTCAGCGCCACCTTCTGCCCCGCCCGGGCGAAGTATTTCCCCGCGAGTTGTAAGCGTTGAGGTGAGGCAGGATCAGGCATGAAATGGTAGTTAGTGAATGGCGGCTCGGACCGTCTCCGACGGCCCCAGCGGGATGCCTATTCACCGCAGATTCCCCGCCTGCGCTAGAGGAAAATTACGGACGAGGGGGGGCAGGTCATGTCAGATCAGGAGTCAGGGCCAGCGGCCACGGCTCTTGGAAAAATCTGGCATCTGGAGCGGGAGCAGTTATGATGACCGCCCATGTCCCGATTTTTCTCTGCTATTTCAACCCTCGCTCGTGCGTTGTTGCTGCTGCTCGCCAGCACCGCCCACGCGGTGCCGGGGCTGGACGCGGCTGCGCCTGTGGGGAAATATTTTAATGGGAAATTCTCTGCCACTACGCCGGGCAGTGCGGGGGGCTGGACGGTGGTGGAGGCGTTTCCCAATCTGAGCTTCAATGACCCCGTAAAAATGGTGGCCGCGCCCCGCACGGATCGGCTCTATGTGCTGGGGAAGGACGGCTATGTGTGGTCGTTTGTGAATAGCCCCACCACCGCCAGTAAGACACTGGTCATGGACCTTCGCACCCGGGTGCAAGCGACGGATAATGCCGGGCTGACGGGGCTGGTCTTTCACCCGGAATATGGGTTAGCGGGCTCGGCTAATAGCCGTTATTTCTATGTGATGTATTATTACACTCCTACACCACTTTATTTACCGGCGGTGGATACAGATGGCGATGGGGTGACGCAAGGCGATGAGACGATCAACCACACCACCATCCGCCTTAGCCGCTTTACGATGAATGCCGATGGACTCACGGCGGATCCTGCTAGCGAGTCTGTCCTCCTCCAGCAGTTCGACCGCCAAGCGTGGCATAACGGCGGCTCGCTCTGCTTTGGCAATGATGGTTTGCTCTATTTCGCCATCGGGGATGAGGGACTGGATTCGGACTACTACGGCTCCATGCAAAAGTTCAACGAACGTCTGCTGGGAGGCGTCTTCCGCATTGATGTGGACTATACCGCAGGCTCCACGCGCAGTCATGCGATCCGTCGGCAACCCGTCTTTGCGAACATGCCGCCAGTCGGCAATCACACGCATCCCAAAGGGTCCAAGCAAACTCCTGCCGCCGTGCTCGGCGTCAATCACACTTACTCCCAAGGTTACGGCATTCCGAACACGAATCCTTGGCTTGATCCCACGGGCGCGCAGTTAGAGGAATATTACGCCATCGGGCTGCGCAGTCCGCATACGATGACCTATGATCCTGTGGCGGGCGATCTTTGGCTCGGAGATGTCGGCCAAGCGGACTGGGAAGAGGTTAATAAAATCGTGCTCGGAGGCGATTACCAATGGCCGTATAAAGAGGGTAATGTTAATTTTATAGATTATGATTGGGGGCGTGGAGCACTTACGAAAACACATACCCGCCTTGCCACGGCTATGCCACCGATCGTCGCTTATGCCCACAATGCCCAAGGTGGCACGGCCGTGATCGGCGGCTATGTTTACCGGGGGCGGGAACATGCCACCGCGCTCTATGGTCACTATTTATATACCGATCATGGCAATGATGCGGTTTCCCATATCTGGGATCTAGCACCTGGGAGCAACACTCCGGTCCTGCTGACGGATATGAGCGCGGGTGGCTTCCACTGGAATGTGGCGGCCTGGGGACGGGATCTGGAGGGCGAACTCTACCTCGTGCGGTTAGGCAAGGCGACCACCGCAGATCCAGCGGACGCCTTTATCCCACCAGTGAATGCGGCGGGCACCTGGGTGACAAAACAAGAGACGGGGAAAATCTATAAACTCGCGCGGACGACCACCAATGTGCCGGAGCCGCCCGCACTGCTTTCAGCCGTGGGAGCCTTGGCTCCGTTCACGGCCAGTGGCTCGTTAGCGCCCACAGCGGGCTTTGTGCCGTATGCGCCAGCGGCTCCGTTTTGGTCAGATGGGGCAGTGAAATCCCGCTGGATTTCTATCCCCAACGACGGCCTTCCGAACACGGCGGCGGAGCGCGTCACTTACTCCCCTACGGCGGAATGGACGTTTCCAGAGGGCACTGTTTTTATGAAGCACTTCGATCTCAGCACCAGTGAGGTGAATCCCACGCTGCTGCGACGCCTGGAGACGCGCTTCTTCATCAAAGGCCCCACGGATTGGTATGGCGTGACGTATAAATGGCGAGCAGATCAGACGGAGGCAGACCTGCTTTACACGGCGGATTCCGCCCTGGTTACGATTGCCACCGCCGCCGGCACGCGCTCCCAGACGTGGCCGTATCTGAGCCGGGGAGATTGTCTTACGTGTCATAATCCGAATGCGGGAAGCGTGTTAGGATTTAAATTGTATCAATTAAACAACGCCATTAACTACCCGATCACAGGCCGCACTGCTAACCAGTTAGAAACCTTCTCCAGTCTCGGCTTCTTCAGTCCTGCGCCTACGTTAGCAGAGATCGCGTTGGCCCCGCGTTGCCCAGCGCCCACGGATGTCACCGCTCCGCTAGAAACCCGCGCCAAGGCTTATCTGGACAGCAACTGCGCCACCTGCCACCGCCCCGGCGGAGCGCTCGCTAACTGGGATGGGCGGTTTCTCACGCCCTTGCTTTCGGCCACCATCTTGAATGGTTCGCTCAAGAAAGTTTACGGAGTGACGAATGAGGCCGTCGTCCGCCCGTGGGATCCTAACGCGTCTATTTTATATCGTCGCGCCCACTTGCTGGGCGGCACGGGCAGTCTGACGCAAATGCCGTTGGCCGGCAAAAGTGTGCTGGACCCAGTGGGGGAGCAACTCCTCTTCGACTGGATCAGCCTAGCCGGAATCGAGGGGAAATATTTCAATAGCCTCGACCTCACGGGCAGCACCATCCTCACGCGCAGTGAGGCCCAGGTGAACTTCTCCTGGGCCGCCACGCCGGGCGGCACGGTCAATGCGGATAACTTTTCCGTGCGGTGGACCGGGCGCATCTTTGGCAGTCAGACGAGCCCGCACGTGCTCAGCATCACCACGGATGGCGGCCTGCGTCTGCGCGTGCAGGACCAACTGCTCATCAACCGTTGGACGGACAGCACCGCTGCGGTGGAGTCCAGCGCCACCGTGCCGTTAGTGGCAGGGAAATACACGGACTTCAGCATCGAGAAATATAGCAAGACCGGCACTGCCACCGCAGAGCTTCGCTGGTCTGCGGCAGGCTTGGCCAAAGCGCTCATTCCCAGTGCCAATCTTGGTCTCATGCCCGCTGGCGATACCCGCCCGGTGGCTGCTGCGGACAGCGCTACCGTGATCCGTGGCACCACCGCCCTGCTCACGCCCGTGGCCAATGATACGGATGCCCAGGGGGCCATTTCCCCGGCCACGTTTACCGTCATCACCGCGCCACTTTATGGCACCTTGAGCGTGGATAGCGTGGGCCTCATCACCTATGCTCACAATGCCGCTAGCACCTCGCCCACGGACAGCGCCACTTATGTGATAGCCGATAGTGCGGGCAATCTTTCCCTGCCCGCCACGATCAATTTCTCCATCATCCCGCGCCATCTGGCTTGGCTTAATAGCACGTTTACCGCCGCCGAACTCGCGAACCCTAGCCTCAGCGGATGGAATGCCGATCCTGACCAGGATGGGCTGAATAACCTGTTGGAATACGCTTTCAATGGAGACCCGAAGAACCCCGCCTCCACCCCGCGCCCCAGCTACAGCCTCGTCAGCGGCGGCACCACCCTGCGGGCCAGCGTGGCCAAGCGCGTGCCCACGGACGCCATTTTTACCGCCGAAACGTCCGCTGATCTTCAGACCTGGAACCCCACGGATGCGCGACTCCAAGTGATTGAAGACACTGCTAGTAACTACACCGTGCAGCTCCCCCGGCCTACCGCTGGCGGGCTCTTCCTGCGTCTGCGCATCAGCCTTCCCTAACCCCCATTTATGCATTACTCCCTCCCCTTGCTTACCGCCGCACTACTGCTCCACACCGCCCCCGCTGCGGAATACACCGCGGATGAAATGCTCTTCTTCGGCACGGGAGCCTTGGAAAAGAGCGCGGTCAAAAACGTCGTCGCCCCCACCGTGACCGCGCCTAGTGCTAGCAATGCGGGCGTGCCCCTGAAACGGCAACACGCCCAGGTCCAAATCCTCCTCCTCGACGCCCCGCCCAAGGCTTATGCCACGGGAGCCATCGCCACCCTCACGGGCGATGCGAACCAAGCGGGCGCGGCGGCCTTACCCAAAGAAACCTTCCCCAAAGGCGGGCCGTCCTTTCATAATGCCTTCCTGTACGGCGTGAGTGCATTGCAGAAAAATGGCATCGCGTGGCCCGCCGGACTGAGCGTGAACTACGCCACCACCGCGGCCTACGCCACGCATGAGCAAGACAGTGCGGCGGTGGCAGCCACGGTCATTTTACATAGCCTCGTCACGGGCGAGGCGATTGATCCTAACGCGGTGCTGATCGGCGGCATGGGGCCCGTGGAGGCGGGTTCCGTGACGAATGTAGCCGCCCTGGCCACGCGCCTGCGCACGCTGCCCGGCACCGCTCCCCTGCGCATCGGCGTGCCCTTAGTCGCGGAGAGCGATGTGCGTGATCTGGCGCTCATGGGCGAGCCGGAAACGCTCGTCCGCTGCGAGCTGCTGGGCATGGTCAGCATTGCCGATGCCCTAGCCGTCACCGCCAGCCAACCGCCCGCGGAGTATGTGCAAGCGAGCCAACTCTTCGAGCAAGTGCGCGCGGCCACGGCCAAGCTGCCCGTGCTCACCGCGCTGAAAAGTCCTGCGCTCCAGACCACGTTAAAGCAGATCATCCAACTCCTCCCACAGCACCTCTCCGCGCAGATCCTCCTGCAAACCGCGCTGGGAAAACTGCCCGGAAAGATGTCCTTCCTCACCTCCCAGCAAGCCATCCTCAAAGCCGCGCAGCCCTTCTGGCAAGCCATTCAAAAAAATCTCCCAGCGGAGATCCGTAAAATTTCCACCGCCAGTGGGAATAGCCTCAGCCTCATGCAACCGCGCATCCATCCCACCGTGGAACGTTATCTGGTGGCCACGCGGGCCTTCCTGCGCTCTTGTAATAACCTGCTGGAAATCCTGCCGGGGAAACAATACGATGTGATGCGCGCCCGCGCCATAGCCGAATCCGAAAAGCTCCGCTCCGAGGTCAGAGCGGAAAAGCAAAAGCTGGATGCCAGCATGAAGTAGCGGGAGCGCGGAGTGGCACTCCGCTTCATTTCGCACCGCCCAGACGAGGAGGGAGCGCGGAGTGGCACTCCGCTGCCTTTCGCCAC
>JAYVOP010000043.1:0-9361 GCA_043757865.1 Verrucomicrobiales bacterium
ATAACCAACCGGATCAGTCACAGCTGAGTCAGCGGTGGCTCCGGAGAGGAGTGCTGCTAAGGAAGCAGCACCTGTTAAGAAGGAGAGGTTTAGTTTCATTTTAGGAGGCAGGGTGGAATTTTTTTGGTGGGCATGGTCAGACTAGAAGGAAATTCTCAAGATGTAAAGATTTTAGTGAATTTTTTTTGAAGATATTTTTTGGTGTGAAATGTGGGGGAGATGCAACCAATCGAAAGGAAAACGGACCACAGAGGGCGCGGATTAGACGGGATCATGGTTTTTTGCAGGTTCAGGGGCTCGAAAGGGAGGCTCGTGATAGGGGATTTAACCACAAGGAGCACAAAGCGCTCAAGGAGTTGGGTTGTGGTCAGGAAAGGGATTTTGGGGTTCCTTGGGCTCTTTGTGGTTCAATTTTTGTTTGGGTGGCCATGGGCTGGAGATGGGGGACGAATTTAGCGTTGGGTGAAGCGGAGTTATTTTCCTAGCTCTAGCCAGCGTTGGAAGAAGGCCATGCGTTGGTGGTGGAGGTAGGGGGATTCTCCGCTGCCGTGGTCCGCACCGGGGGTGATGAACATCTCCACTGCTTTCCCTGCTTTCATTAAGGCGTGGACGACTTGCATGGAGCTGGAGGGGTCCACGTTGTGGTCCATTTCACCCCATGTTAGGAAGATGTGGCCTTGGAGTTTGTGGGCTTGGGCGACGTTGGAACTGGCCTCGTATTCCGGACCCACGGGCCAGCCCATCCATTGCTCATTCCACCAGATTTTATCCATGCGGTTATCATGGCAGCCACAGTCTGCCACGGATGCGTGGTAGAAATCTCCATGGTCGATCAATGCCCGCAGCGCGTTTTGACCACCCGCAGAGCCACCGTAAATGCCCATGCGGCTGAGGTCCATTTCCGGGTGCATCCTAGCCGCCGCACGCAGCCAGGCGATGCGGTCCGGGAAACCAGCATCGGCTAGATTTTTCCAACAGACATCGTGAAAGGCCTTCCCCCGCCAGTTGGTGCCCATGCCATCCATCTGCACCAGGATGCAGCCTAACTCACTGAGTTCTCGGTCATGGGTGCGGAGGGAAAATTCCTTGGGCACGAAGAAATCCTGCGGCCCCGCATAGATCTTTTCTACGACGGGATAGTGCTGGTGCGGGTCGTAGTTCGTAGGGCGGCAAATGATGCCATAGATGTCAGTGGTGCCGTCTCGGCCTTTGGCCACGAAGGGCTCGGGAGCTTGCCAGCCAGTGGCGGTGAGGGCGGTGAAATTTCCCGCCGCTAACTCTGTAATGAGGTGGCCATCTGCCGTGGAGCGTAGCTCGGTAATGGTGGGCTGATCTACGCGCGACCAGCGGTCGATGAAATATTTCCGATCTGGAGAGAACTCCCAATGATGCGAGCCATGGCCCTCCGTTAGGATGGTGAAATGACTCCCATCCAAGTTCACGCGGCAGAGGTGTTTAAAGTAGGGGTCCTGGCCTGGCCGCACGCCCATGGCGGTGAACCATAGCGTGCCCTCGGCCTCGCGCACGTCGTCCACCTTGCGCACCATCCAGGGGCCAGTGGTTAGGGGCTGGGTATGGCCCGTGGTGGTATCAATGCGGTAGAGATGGTTATCGCCATCCCGCTCAGACATCCAGAGCAGCGTGGTATCGTCGTGCAGGAAATGGTGCCAGACTTTGTTGGTGTAGTCCACGAACGTGCGGGGCGTTTCCTGGGCTAGGGTGCGGACGGTGCCCGTGGCGGCCTCGATTTCCAGCAGGCGCAGGACTTGATGGCCGCGTTGATTATAGAGCACGCGGAAGGCGTGGCCGTCCGCACTGGCGGTGAGTTGATCCAGGCTCCAGGGATTGGGAAAGAGGGCATCGCGGACGGGGATCTGCCGCTGTGTGGCGGAGTCGAAAAGGCAGACGCGGGGGTGGTCGATGGCGTCTCCGGGCTTAGCGTAAGGCTTGGTGGAGTGCTTTGGCTGGAGCTGATCCGCAGGCGAGGACTCGATGTAATGCACGAGTCGTTCCTCCACTGGTTCTACTTGATAGAGCGCCACAAAAGTTCCCGCCCAGACGACCGGGCCACGATAGGAATGCTGCGGCGTGCCATCCTTGGTGAGCGCTATTTCCGGCTGGCCGGGGAGCTGGAGAAAGGCGTTATCATCCTGGAAACGGATCTTCCCACGTGGCGGCGGAGCCGCCGCAGGCTTTGCTTTAGCAGGGCTTGGCGGCGGCTTGCTGGTGATGATGGCCAGCGCTGGGGACTCGGTGGCGGCAAAATTTCCTAACGGCTGATCTTGGGCATCACGCGCTTGCCAGATGTGGCCCGCGTAGGTGTCCTGGGTGGTGGATTTGCCAGCATTCACGGCTGCATAGCACATTGGTTGGCCTTGTGGATCTAGCCAGTAGATCTGGATCACGTCTGCGGTGTCATTTTGAAATGTCACCCGCGTGGCTGTTCCATTGGCGCGGGACCGCCGCTCCCGCGTGGGCTGGAGCGACTGCGGCTGCCAAGCTGGCAGCGTCTCTTTGGCTACGGGCTGCTTCGCCCCAGTCGTTAGGTCCACGGTGAAATATTCCGGCCCCTGCGCACCATTGACTTGATACGACATCCCGCCCTCCGAAAAACGCACCTCCACGCGATCTCCCCAGACTTTATCCTTCGTGCGTGCCGCCAGCGAATCCGCCGCTGCATAAGGATCTGCCGCCGCACAGGTGACGGCAGTGAGGAGAGTGGAAAGGAGGACGCGAAAAATCATGCCCCGCCCATCACGCCGCAGCCAGCGGGCGTCAAGTTCCGCCAACGAATGACCCCGCAATGCCGTGGGGTTCCCAAGTCGGCTACGACGATCCTCTGTCCCTCACCCCCAATTTCCGCTTTGCGCCCTCGCGCTAGCTCCGTATAAGCAGGGCGCGCTGGCTGTAAGCGCATCTTTCCTTTTTGCCCCTGATGGCCTTTACTCTGCTGAATACCGACCCCCAATCCAAAGCCCGCCGTGGGCGTTTGGAGTTGCCGCATGGGGTGGTGCAGACGCCGATGTTTATGCCCGTGGGCACGCAGGGGAGTGTGAAGGCAGTGTCTCCGCGGGAGTTGGTGGAGTTGGATGCGCAGATCATTTTGGGGAATACCTATCATCTCAATCTGCGCCCCGGCATGGACCTGATTTCCCAGTTTGGGAGCCTGCATAAATTTAGTAATTGGCAGCGGCCCATTCTCACAGATTCCGGCGGATACCAAGTATTCTCCCTATCTAAACTCCGCAAGATCACAGAAAAGGGCGTGGAGTTCCGCAGCCATCTGGATGGCTCCAAGATGTTTCTGGGACCAGAGGAAAGTATGACGATCCAGGCCACGCTGGGGTCAGACATAGCCATGCTCTTCGACGAATGCCCGCCGTATCCATGTGATGAGAAATACAGCCAGCAGAGCCTGGATCGCACGCTGCGCTGGGCGCAGCGGTGCCAGGATTGGATCCACCAGCACGCGCCGAAGACCGACAATGGCGGGCGGCAACTCCACTTCGGCATTGTCCAGGGCAGCATTTATGCGGAGCAGCGCGCCCAGTGTGCGCAGGGGTTGGTGGCCATGGAGTTCGATGGATACGCCATCGGCGGCGTCAGCGTGGGCGAGCCAGAGCACGAGATGTTCCGCGCCATCGACAACGCAGAGCCGTTCCTCCCAGCGGGGAAACCCCGCTATGCCATGGGTCTGGGCACGCCGCCTCAGATCGTGGAAATGGTGAGCCGGGGCGTGGACCTGTTCGACTGTGTGATCCCCACCCGCCTCGCCCGCCACGGCACCGCCTTCACAGCGGATGGCCCCATCAATATCAAGAACGAGCGGTTCAAAATGGACCAAACGCCCTTTGAAGCGGATTGTGAATGCCACGCTTGCCAAGGCTTCACTAAGGCATATACTCGCCACCTTTTCCGGGCTGGCGAGATTTTAGGGCTGCGGTTGATCTGTCTGCACAACCTGCATTTCTACCTCAACCTCATGCGCAAGATCCGTGCCGCCCTGGAAAATGGCTCCTTCTCCGACTTCCGACGCGCCTTCCTGGCCCGCTACCTTTCCCCTTCCACTCCTTCCCCCCCTATTTAAATGACTTCCGTTATCGCTTCCCTCCAATTCCTCGCCCAAGATGCCCAGCAGCAAGGCGGCTCTGGTCCGCTCATCATGATGGTCCTGATGTTTGCCGTAATGTATTTCGCGATGATCCGCCCCCAGAAACGCCAACGCCAAGAGCACGAAGCCCGCATCGCGGCTCTGAAATCTGGCGATGAGATCGTCACCAACGGTGGCATCTACGGCACCATCACCAACCTCAAGGACAGCACCATCGTCCTCAGAATAGCCGAAAACGTCCGCATCAAAGTGGACAAATCCTGCGTGGCCACGGTCCTTTCCAAAGCAGACGAGCCGATCGAGGCTGCGGTGGTCGAGTCCTAGCCCTCAATTCTTAATTCCTCATTCTTAATTCCTAATTCAATCAGCATGGATTCTAACTACATCAAAGCCATCATCATCATCATTGCCGGCCTCGTGGCCTTTGGTTTATTCATTTGGTATTTCGCAGCGGAAGAGGCCAAGAATAAGCGCTTGGGCGGCACCCTGCTGGCGTTGCTGGTGGCTGGATTCTCCATTTATTTCATCTGCACGGAGAAGCTGAAAAAGGGGATCGATCTGGAAGGTGGAGCCGCCTTCCGCGTGCAAATCCAGCCAGCAGAGGGGAAGAAAGTCACCCGCGTGGAAGCCGAGAGCGCTAAGGAAGTCATCGAAAAGCGGCTGGCTCCCTTAGGGAATAAAGACATCGTAGTCACCGTGCAAGGTGAGGACATCATTTACGTGGAAGTCCCCGGCATCACCACCGAGGAGATCGACAAGAACCGCGAGATCATTGAAAAGGTGGCCAAGTTAGAGTTCCGCCTTGTGCATCCGCAGAGCCAACAACTCATCGGCCAACGGGCGGAAGGGGATCGCGTGCTAGAGCCGGGCTGGATCGAAGTGCCCATGAAAGAAAAAGACTTGGATCCTGAAACGGGCGAAGCCAAGAAGCCCGTGCTGAATGCCGAAGACCTGAAACTCAGCCGTGACGAGCAGGCCAAGAAGCGCCTGGATGACATCTTTAAAAAGCGTCAGACCATCCTCGTCAAGAACACCGCTGAAATGTCTGGCAAGAGCGTGAAATCAGCCTTCGCCACGCTGCAACCCGGCGGTGGGAATTTCCAGATCGTGGTCAATCTCCAGAGCGAATTCGGCAGCAAGATGGAATCCATCACGGAAAAAAATCTCCATCAGCCCATGGCCATCATGGTCGATGGTGAAGTCATCTCCGCCCCCACGATTCAGGGGAAATTTGGCGATCACTTTGAAGTCACTGGCCAGTTCAAACAGAAGGAAGCCATCGACCTCGCCTCCGCTCTTTCCAATCCCTTGGAAAACCCGCTGAAGATCATTCAGTCCAGCCAAACCAGCCCCACGTATGGTGAGCAAGTCGTCAAGCAAGGCGTCACGGCTGGCCTCGCAGGGATGGCGGCCACCCTGTTGTTCATGGCCGTTTACTACCGCCTCGCAGGCATCATTGCGGTGATCGGCTTAGTGGTGAATACGCTCATTTTACTAGCCGCCATGATTGTGTTTGATTTCACGCTCACCATGCCGGGCATTGCGGGGATGCTCCTGACGCTGGGGATTGCGGTGGATGCTAACGTGCTGATCTACGAACGGATGCGGGAAGAATTCCGCACTGGCAAGAACCTGCATTCCGCCATCAACGCCTCTTATAGCCGTGCATTCACGGCCATCTTTGACTCCCACGTCACCTCGCTAATTACCTCCACCATCATGATTGCGGTGGCCACGGGCGCAGTGAAAGGCTTCGGGGTTACGCTGACCGTCGGGATTCTGGCCTCCTTGTTCTCGGCCTTGCTGATTACCCGCGTGTGCTTCGGCTGGTTAGAAAGCGCGGGCTTGCAGAAGCTCACGTTCCTCCACCTCATCAATAACCGCTACATCGACTTCATGTCCAAGCGGAAGGCTTTCATTGTTAGTTCCTTTGTGCTGGCTGGTTTGGCACTGGCCGTGCTCTTCGTCAAAGGCAAGGCCAGCCTCGGCTATGAACTGCGCGGCGGGGAACTCATCACCATCACCGGAGTCACCGAGACCCAAGTGGCGGAGGTGCTGAAAGACATTGTCAATGTCACGGATAAAGAAGGCAAGACCGAGGCCTTCGTAAAGAACCTGCAAACGATCAAACCCGTCAACGAGTCCGAATACGTCAACCTCCGCACCAACTTCGGCCAAGGCCCAGCCGCTGTGGAAGCCATTAAGAAAGGCCTGCCGAATGCCAAGATTGGCGATGTCCAAGGCATGGGTCCAGCGGTGGGTGGGGCCATGTTGAAGGATTCCATCCTCGCCATCGTTTACGGTCTCATCGGCATTTTCATCTACCTCACCTTCCGTTATGAAGTGCCCTTCGCCATCGGCGGCATCGTCGCCCTTTCGCACGATGTGCTCATTGCCGCTGGCGTCTGCGCTTTATGCGGACGGGAAATCGGCATGATTATGGTGGGCGCGCTGCTCACCATTTCCGGCTACTCCATCAACGACACCATCGTTATTTTCGACCGTATCCGGGATAACCTCCGCACCAGCAAGACAGACCTAGCCACCACCATGAACGAGGCCATCAGCGCCACGCTCAGCCGGACGATTCTGACCTCCGGCGTGACGTTGATCGTCGTCATCGCCATGTATTTCTTCGGTGGCCCGGCCATGAATGACTTCTCCTTCGCCATGCTGGTGGGGATTCTCATCGGCACGTATTCCTCCATCTTCGTCGCCTCCCCGTTAGTGCTCTGGTGGGCCACCAAGCGGAAGCTGAACCTGCAACAAGCCATCTTGGATGCAGACCAGTTCAAGGCCGAAGCCATGAGCGGCATCGAGAAAGAAGCCCCGCAAAGCGCGCTGGAATAACTGCAATTAGACCCTCCGAGGGTATTGCGATTACAGAGATTGGAGGTGGGAAGTTTTCCTTGCGCAGCACTCCTGGGCTCAGGAGGCTCTGGCCCATGCCCTACCCCTATCAAATCACCGCCACCACCAGCGCGCTCCCGCCTGGGCCGTTTGGCGCTTACATCTTCGACTGCGATGGCACCCTGGTGGACTCCATGCCGCTGCATCTGGAGGCGTGGCGGGCGGCGTTAGAGAAGCATGCTTTCCCTGGGGGAAGTTTCACCCTGGAAATGCATCATCGTTATGCTGGGATGCCCGGCGTGGCCATCGTGCGAGATCTCAACGAGCGCTTTGGCACACAGTTAGACCCGGTGGCCGTGGAGGCGGATAAAGTGACGTGGTATCTGGCCCACCATGATGCCGTGGGGCTAGTGGCTCCGGTCGTGGCGCTCGCCCGCGCGAACTTTGGTAAGATGCCCATGGCTGTGGCCTCTGGGAGTGATCGCAAATTGGTGGAACTCTCCCTCTCCGCGCTGGGCCTCGCAGACCTTTTCCCCATCGTGATCACGCCAGAAAATGTGGCCCCAGGGAAAGGCAAGCCCGCGCCAGACATGTTTCTCCTAGCCGCCGCCCAGCTCGGCGTGCCAGCGGCGGAATGTTTAGTCTTTGAGGACGGCCACTTGGGGATGGAAGCCGCCACCGCCGCAGGCATGGCCGCCGTTTGGATTGCGGTGTAACTAAAATTTACCGATACCCATACGCCAGCGCCCAGCAGATCTTGGCGGGTGGCTCCACGGCCTTACCTTTGGCGTCTTTGGGGGTTTGCAGTGTGATCGTAAACACCGCCACATACGTGCCCGTCTTGGGGGGCACGATGCGCACGCCCCGGGCCGATAGGCCTTCGGATGTTTCTAGGCCAATCTTCTGGCCCGTGCTGTCGAACAATTCCAGCGTGATGGTCACGTTGTCTTCATCACAGCCTAACCAGAACCAATATTCGTTACCTTTAAAGAGTTGGGCCTTCACGGATTTGGATTCACCGGGCTTGGCGGTGCCTTTCCAATAGTCTTCACGGATCTTGAAGCCCTTTTTAAATGGGGCGTCGGCCAGTTCCATGGCTTCGCTATGGGCATCGTCCACTAGGGCGTGGACGGCAGGTGCTAGAGTGAGCAACGTGGTGATGAGGAGTGGGAGGAGAGGAAATTTCATGGCTCGGATTAGCGCTTGGTGGTGATGCGGAGGACCAGTTCCGCCGTGATGCGATTGACCGTGGCGACGGCTTCCAGGTCCATGGTGCCATTGCCCTTGAGCATTAGATTGTGGATCTGGGCGAGGCCGCTGGAGATGAGTTTCAGTTTGTCTGGCACGGGCAGTTTGGTGATGGCTTCCTCCATACTGTCTCGGAAATAGTCTGTGAGATCTGGTTGATTCAGCAGCTCGGCCTTGTCCGCAGAGTAGCTGGCTTTGATGATGCTAGTGACCACCTGCGTGCCCCGCAGCCAGCCCCCCACGCTCACGCACTCGGCTAGGGAATTGTCTTTCATCTTCTCCATCGTCGTCCGCACGGTCTTCTGCGTGGCGTCTAGTTCCTTGCGCACACTGTCCCAATTATTCGTCTTCGCGCCTTCCTGGATGGCGTTACAATGGGAGAGCACGGACTCCTTGATCCCCAGCACCTTGGCGAGGTCGAGCACGTCTTTACCGATATTCTCCACCGTCTTGCTGTCCTGCGCCTGCACGGCTAGGAAGCCATCCGCCACCAACGTGCCTAGCAGTAGGGCCACGTCCGTGCGGTCACTGAACTTAGCGGGGGCTTCTTGGCTGATCTCCTTTTTCCAGTCCGGCGTGCCCAGTTTTTCTAACACCGCAAAGATCTCACTCGGCACCGGAACGATGACGTCCTCCATCACTTGCCCGGGAAATTTCGTCAGATCCAATTCGCCAGAGCCTTCTTTGACCGCAGACGGCTTGTCCTGCGCAACGACACGGCAGGCGGTGCCCGCATGGAAAGCGAGGGCGAGGCAAAGAGTTAGCGATGGGGTGTTAGGAATTCTCATGGGATGGGCAAGGGGGTTCAGTATAGACAGCGTTGGCCAATAATCCAGCAGTGCCGCAATTATTTCCACTGCGGGATTACTGCGCAGCATTTAGGGATCTTGCAGGCGCGGAAAACAATATGAGAAAGAGATGTTTCTTAAGGCCTGCGAATCTTCTCTGGGCCTTGATAATAGGGCGTTGCAGCGTTTTATTTCTATATCTTGGGTGGGTTGTAGATTGACGCCACAAGATGTTGCGCCTAATCTCGAAAAAATTTTTCGGTGACAAGAAAATGCGGTGCCCCAAATGCCATAGTATTGAAGACAAAGTGATCGACTCCCGGATTGCGCGTGAAGGCGTGTCGATTCGGCGGCGGCGGGAATG
>JAYVOP010000044.1:0-2538 GCA_043757865.1 Verrucomicrobiales bacterium
AGCATCACCAGATCCGCCCCCGCGGCTAGGGCTTTGACGATGTCTCCAGAGTAGCGGATGCCGCCATCGGCAATGGCCGCCACGCCATGCTCCCGGCAGATGCGGGAGACATTCTGAATGGCGGTAAACTGCGGCACGCCCACCCCAGCGATCACGCGCGTGGTGCAGATGGAGCCCGGACCCACGCCGATCTTAATCGCGTTCGCACCTGCGGAAATGAGATCGTGCGCGCCCTGCTCCGTGACCACATTGCCCGCAATGATGGCCACTTGGGGGTAGAGATTTTTCAGCTCCTGCACCATCGCCATCACCCTGCTAGTGTGGCCCGTAGCCGCATCGATGGCCACGGCATCCGCGCCTGCTTCCACCACGGCGGCGGCCCGCTCCAGGGCATCGCCCCCCACGCCGATCGCGGCGGCCACCCGCAGTTGCCCCCGGGCGTTCTTGGCTGCTTCGAGAAACATTTCTCGCTTCTGGATGTCCTGACTCGTAATCATCCCCACGAGCTGGCCCGCGCCATTCACCAGCGGCAGTTTCTCGATGCGGTGTTTATATAGCAACTCGCGCGCCTGCTCCCAACTCGTATCCGGGCCACTGACCACCAGCCGCTCCCGTGGCGTCATCACTTCACTCACCGGATCATTGCTATCCTGCACATACCAGACATCCCGCGTGGTCACCATGCCTAGCAAATTGCCCGCCGCATCCACCACCGGAAAACCCGCCACTCCGCGCTCATCCATCGTTTGCAGTAGCTCCCGGATCGTCAGGTTCGGTTGCACCGTAAAGGGGCTGGCAATCACCGTATTTTCCGACCGCTTCACCTTGGCGATCATCTCCGCCTGCCGCACCACGGGCACGTTCCGATGCACCACCCCCAGCCCGCCCTGACGTGCTAGGGCGATGGCCAGCTCACTCTCTGTCACCGTATCCATGGCAGAGGAAATGATGGGAATATTCAACCCCAGGCTGGGCGTGAGCTGCGTGCGCACATCCGCGTCCGAGGGGATGATCTCACTGTGCGCAGGCACCAGGAGCACATCATCAAAAGAAAGTCCGAGAGGTATAAGATCGTTCATAAGGCTAGGGGAAACGAAGCCACGGGGTTGTGAGGAACGCAGCTTATACCAAAGCGGACTCACCCCGCCCCCGCTCAGTGTCAAAGAGAAACGTCCACTCCGAGAAATTTCCGCACGCACCAAGCCCACCAGCCCAGCACGCACCGTGTCTTCCCCTTGACGCCCCCAGCCCCCCACGGCAGGTAGCCCGCCCTGTGGCCGCCATTCCTGTGCGGAGACAGGCCTTACCCTAACTCCCCCACGCCTCCTCCTATGAGCGATCCCAAAGCCAAAGAAACTCCCCTAATGGAAAAGATCACCAGCCTCTGCAAACGCCGCGGCTTCATCTACCAATCCTCCGAGATCTATGGCGGCATCGGCGGCTTCTGGGACTACGGCCCACTGGGTGCAGAGCTGAAACGCAACCTGCGGGATGCCTGGTGGCTCAGCATGACCCGCGAACGGGAGGACGTGCTAGGCTTGGATGCCACCATCATCATGCACCCCGCCATTTGGAAGGCCTCCGGCCATGTGGATACCTTTGCAGACATGATGCGGGAATGCGTCCTCTCCAACAAACGCGTGCGCGCAGACCACGTGGAACCGTCCTCTGGCATGGTGATGCACTACGAAGGTGCCACCTCTCCCAAAGGCTGGAAATACAGCCGTCCCTTCTCCGCGCTCTTGAAAAAGGGCGAGCACATCGACAGCTTCCGCAAACGCATCCGCGCCCTGCTAGGCCAGAATGCAGGCGAGGCCGCTGGCGCGCCAGAGAGCATCGAACTCCTTGGCGAATCCAAGGGCGAGGCCGTGGAAGGCAGTGTGGATTACCACCCAGAGACGACCGGTGCTCTCAACGAGGCGCGCCCCTTTAACCTCATGCTCAGCACCTTAGTCGGCCCCACCGCCACAGAGGAAAACCGCGCCTACCTGCGCCCAGAAACCGCCCAGGCCATCTTTGCCCAGTTTAAAAATGTCTTCGACTCTAGCCGCATCAAAGTCCCCTTCGGCATCTGCCAGATCGGCAAAGCCTTCCGCAATGAAGTCACGCCCAAGAACTTCACCTTCCGCTCCCGGGAGTTTGAGCAAATGGAGCTAGAGTTCTTCATCGCCCCAGATGAAGCCATCGAACTCATGCACGGCACCGTGGCCGCCTACAGCCCGGATGCGGACCTTTCCGAGCCCCGTCCTAACTGGGGTTGGGAGATGTGGCATAACTATTGGGTGGACCAACGCACCAAGTTCTATCACAACATCGGCCTCAGCAAGGACGTGCTAGAATACGCCGTCTGCCCCACCCCAGATCTGGCCCACTATGCGCGGGCGTGTGTGGACATTCAGTTCCAATTCCCCTTCGGCATGGAAGAGTTAGAAGGCATAGCCGCACGCGGTGATTTCGATCTCAGCCAGCACCAACAACACAGCGGCAAATCCCTGGAAATCTTCGATGACGAACTCCGAGCCGCCGCCGCCAAACTCA
>JAYVOP010000045.1:0-2515 GCA_043757865.1 Verrucomicrobiales bacterium
CCTAGACATCATTTACCGCCTCCGCCAGCAAAGCACCCTGCCCATAGCCGCCTACCAAGTCAGCGGAGAATACCTCATGATCAAATCCGCCGCTGCCGCTGGTTGGGTGGATGAAAAAGCGGTGGTCCTCGAAAGCCTCATCGGAATCCGCCGCGCGGGCGCAGACCTCATCCTCACCTACTTCTCCAAAAGCGTAGCCACGTGGCTGGCTGAAGCGTAGAATCGGTGGATGGACTCCACTCACCCTGGAAACCACTGCCCGCCGATCCGCTCCCACACTGCGTGCAGGAACTTCAGCGCGTCCGGCCCACCTTCGCTCCAGATGATGGCCGATGTGCAGCCGATGGTATAGATCGAGAGCAGCAGACTCAGCACCCCTAGGATGCGCCACGTGAGGATCACCCCCGCCTCCGATGGCGGATCATCCAGATCATGCCCACGCTTCATCCGCCGCGCATAGATCCACATGCCTATCCCCAGCAACACATTAGCCGCCGAGGCTACCTGCCATCGCTCAATCTGCGGCGGCACCACCAGCTTCATCGCCAGTCCATGCAGCACATGCCCCTGGAAACTATCCAGCACCCACACCAGCGCCCCCACCCATAGCAGCTTCAGCGCCAGCATCCCCAGCACCACCACCGCCCAGACTAACTGCACCCACCGCAGCTCATCCGTCAGATACTTCGTAAAATCCATTTTCACCGACTTCCGCGGCACCCAGCTCCCCCTGCGCACCAGCCAGATCAGCGGCAGGTAAAATAAACACGTCGCCTTTACCGACCAGCGATACGCGACGGTGCTGAGATACAGGAAAGGAAAGGCCGTCCAGTTGGTCCACTTACTAAACCAGACTGTCGCCCGTCTTCCTATCCATCGTTCCAGAAATTTCCAATCCCCCGTCCCATGATTCGACGGTCCCAGGGGGACGAAGACCGGATTCCACACGTCAGATTGGTTGGTCATTACTCCTGGCAAGAACTCTGGAGGAGCATGGGAGTCCGTCGCCAGCACGATCCGCCTCCAGTTCTGGGGAATAGCGGCAAGGGCTCGCAGTGGGTGGCGTGCCAGCGCGGTTAGCGTGGCCGTGGCCCGCAGCAGGAAGAACATAACGGCAAGAAAGCCCGCACTACCGACCCCAAAAACCAGTGGGAGGAAGGCCTTCGTCCAGACAGGCAGCGGGGGGCTGGAAACTCGTAACCTCCAAACTGCTAGAATCAGAAGCACTGCACCAATGACTCCTGCCTTGATAAAGAACCCTTGGCGGTCCCGCCACCACCTCACCCCCTGGGCCAGAGAATCCTCCGACCTCAGCATCACAAATGGCGTCAGCGCCAAGCTAGTAACTAGCGGAGCAGCGGTATGCAGATGCGTGCAAAGCCAGAACAGACCACTGATGCCCAGCAGCGTTTCCAGTATCGCCCAGACACTGATGACGCCCGCACCGGCTGATTCGTGCGTGGACAGTTTCCACCATGGTTGCTTCACGTTGGACCTCGCCTTTTCCCATGCGGGAACCATCTCTGGTGGAATTTCCGTGGGGTCCAAAGAGGGATAAAGCGATGGATGGACCGCTGGGTAAAGTGCGGAATCAATCTCCAGCGTCCTGAGCCTGGATAAGCGCTCAAGTTCCGGCGGCAGCGTCGTAAGGTGGTCGTTGCCCCAGAGGTCGAGCCTCTCTAAGGCAGTGAGTTGGCCGATTTCCGGCGGCACCCGCGTGAGGCCTAGGCGGGAAAGGTTGAGCGTATGCCTGCCCTCCCGTCGGCATTTCTCAATGCGCCGCAGGGCTTCGTCATAGGCTGCTTGTTCCTCAGTATTCATGCGGCTGGCGGTAGCATCTCCGCCGTGTGGGTGCAAGCCCCTGGGTAGGTCGGCCATCTTGGCTGCCGGGTTTCGTGGTCCTCGCCAAACCCACGGGGCGTTCCCGCCCACCTCGCGCAAGCCAGCCGTGGCTTGCCCCCTAAAACATTGCCGCCCAGCGCAGCCTTCGACGCGGGAAGGCTTAGTTCTACTTTGTATCCAGCACAGCCGCCGCAGGCGGCCCATGCAGGGAGTGGCGGGCTGTGGCCGCCATCAGCAAAGGATGAAGTGGATTTAAATGCGGGCCTCTCAAATCGAAGATGGCGGCCACAGCCCGCCACTCCATGGACGCCCGCGCCATGGTTGAGGTGAAGATCACGGCACGCGTTTGCAGGCCGGGTCACACCAGCCGGATTTGCCACGGGCGTTGACGGCACGGAGTTGGACCCAGATTTTCTGACCGGAGGGCAGGCCTTGGAGGTCGAAGCTGGAGGTCTTGCTGGTGTCCGCGTGCTGCCAAGCGGTGGCGGGGAGATTAGGATCGGTGAGGGTGTAGCGGATCTCGTAGTATTCTACCATGCCGGGTTGGCCGTTGCAGTGGCCGGAGAGTTCTCCGTCCTCGTCTCCGACGGTGAGTTCTAGGCCTGCGGGGGTATTGGGGATGGGTTTGGGGCCGCCTTTGGATTTGAGGCGGAGGTCGCTGGCGATGACTTGG
>JAYVOP010000046.1:0-9266 GCA_043757865.1 Verrucomicrobiales bacterium
CGCTGCGGGAAATGCTGGTCTCCTAACGTCGCCCTCTACATAGTCTGACAAAGTAGAACTAGGTGTCTGGCGTTAGCTCACTGAGGCCTCCGCAGGCTATAAATGCTGTTTGCGTTTTGCGCGGCCTCCCCTTGCATTAGGAACCTTGGGCTGCGTTAGGGCTCGGGGAAGCAACCCATTCTCCAAAGCCTGCATCATCAAAATATTCTTGATACAGCCTGAAAGCGCGGTTCTCCACAACTTGTTGAAAAGTCATTGCCCGCTCTTCTTCCCAGTGGCCCTGAGGGACTTGAGGGGAAAGCGGAGGTGATGCGTTTTTCCAACCAGCCCTTTCAGTGTCATAGATAGAGCTACTTTTGCTTGGCTAGCCGTGGCCGGCACATCAGCAAATTACAAGTGCTGCTTGATCGCCTCGCAGATAGGCTGGTAAAAATCGGTGACATCGTCTTTGTCTTTTCCATAGGCTGAGAAGTGAAAAGTGTTGAGCAGTAAAGCACGGTTACTACCGCTGGTTAGCCAGTAGCATTCCAGTGCAGGTCCTTCGCTGATTGGTTCCACTTGCCCTAGTGCGTGCAGTCGAGTCCCTAAGCCCATCGTGATAACGATCTGTGGTTGCAACAGGGCGATTTCCTCCTCAATAAAATTCCGAGGACTAATGGACTGTCGTATGGACTTGTCGATGAGATCCCAATCAGCCTTCCATTCCCCGCTTTCATTGCTTAACTTAGACATGTTCATGAATGCAAAGCTGATGCCGGAATCAGTGGCAAAGGTATCGCCAATGATGTCTGCGTCAGGGATGTCTCCCCAGGGGATCATGCCATGGATAATGCCGTGGCTAATATGCAGGAGGCGGGAGTGGAATTTGCTCGAGTTTAGATGTTGTGCATTAGGCCCATCCCCCACTCGTTTGGTTTCAACATAGGTGCGGGCTTGCACGTTTAAGTAATTTAGGCTAACAATTTCAAGAGCTTCACGTCCGACAAAGAGTATCCGATAAGGCTGGTTTAAATAATAGGGGTAAAATCCGTCACAAACGATGCCATCAGCGTCCAATTCTGAAGAGCCATGGGTTTGAATAAATTGAGTTTTCCAATCTATAAAAAGATTTTCTAGTTTGGAAAGTAAGGACAGTTCAGCGGATGGATATGCTAGGGATGGGCGTGGCGTCATGGTTTCGGTATGGGTTTAGGGTGAATGTTAAAATAGTAGCAGTATCACCCCACAAATCCAATCCGCACACGGACTGTGGGCTGTGGGGAGGTACCTGCGAAGACTTCGGCTAGGGAGTAATCTTTGGCAATGACTAACGGTTGGCCGAGGGTCTCCGCTAACGCGGCGGCTTCTGGGTAGGTGAGGCGGGGGAAGCGGCGGTGGGTGTGGAGGCGACCGGGGCGGCGGAGGGCGGGGTCGATGTCGTCTGCGGGGCAGTTGATGGTGCAGATGATTTGGAGGCGGAGGAAGTCGGCTAACATGCCATCCGATAGATTGAGGAGGGCGTTGACTTCGTCGCGATTCCCGGTGTCGCGGGTGCTGAGGATGGCATCGGAATCTTCGAGGATGACGACGAATTGACGGGTGGCGTAGTGGCGTCGTTGCTCGGCCCAGAAGCCGATGAAGTCTGGTTTGGAAAGCACGTTGAGGGATGCGGTGGGGATGAAGTAGAAGCGGTGGCTAGCATTGAGCACGGCCATGAGATGTCGCAGGTAGGAGGTCTTGCCAGTGCCGGGCGGTCCTTCTAGGATGCTGAGGCCGTGGCGGCCAGTAAGGAGTTGCTGACAGAACGCTTGATGCCATTCCCAGCTACTATTTCCATAGTGGAGTCGGAAGGAGGGTTCTGGAATGATGGTAGTAGCAGGTAAAACAACCGTTTCCGTGAGGATGTTACGGCCCGTGCGGATGAGTTCAAAGCTGCCTCCCTGTGCCTCTGGGGCTTGGCTGTAGGTGCTGTGGAATACGGTGGCGGCGGCTTCTGCGGCGGCGGGTGTTTCTGCGTAAGCGCGGAGGTGGGTGGCATCCACATGGAGGAATGAGTGGGGGCCGGATTGAAAGGTGAGGTCATCCCAGTGGCGGTTAGGATCATCCCGGCTGATGCTGCGGACGGACCGCAGGAGGGTCTCGCCATTTTCCGCAATGGCGCGCGGTAGATCATACTCTCCACGCAGTCGGTATTCATGTAGTGCGGTGTGGCCGAAGGCCGCTAGCACCGGGAGATGCGGGGTCTGGTGGTCGGGAAAAAAGGCGTTGGCGCTGGCGAGATCGCAGGTGAAGGAGGGTGGGTTCATTGGCTAGTTTAGGACTTGAATCTCGCGTAAGACTTGCAGGGAAACGGATTTGTTATGCTCTCTGACCATGCCTGCGATGCGAAAGAGGTCGATCATCCACCAAATGAGGAATCCGCCCATGGTGCAGACGAACAAGACGAAGAGCAGTTTCTTTCCAAAGTAGAGGTAATGTAAGCCACAGAACGCGCCCAGCGCCCAGTAGGTGTAGGCTGCGCCAGTGGATTTGCGCTTGCGGCGGAATTCGTCCTCGAAGGCGGCTTGGTTCACTGGAGACATGGATTCGACTTTCTGGGTGACGGCGGGTGGGAGTTGCTGGCGGATGGCGGGTGGTAAGGAGGACATGGAAAGGGAGTTGAAGTTTGAGCAGAGCAGAGGCTTAAAGCAGCGGCTGGAACGTGGCTAGGACATCAATTGTCAGCACTCCTTGTCCCCTAGGACACTAGCACTAGCGCTTAAACTCATTCCTCAGGCGACTGAAACGCCTTGGACTAGTCTCTGGCACCCAGCCGATGCCTGCGCATAAGAATGCGTGCTTCGCAGGTCCGGTTAGTTTGCGCTTCAGGGCTTGGGCGTCTAATTTCCGAAGCTTAGCGGCTTGTTTCCGTCGGACGAGTTCACCCTCAGCAAGGGTTGCTCCCTGACGGTTAGGAACTCGGGTGCGATGCAGTTTAGCAATGGCACTCCATTTGATATCCCTAGCTGGATCGAAGGACCAGTATGCAGGAATAAGAATCATGGTTCCATGCGGGGTGAGGTTTACGGTGAGTTTGAGCAGAAGCGGCTCATCGTGTTGCATTCCATAGAGTTGCCAGCGGAGGCAGAAGGCATCGAAGGCGGCCTGGAAGGCTGCCACAGGCTGGGCTAGGTTCATGCTGAAGTCTGGGCGTAGGTTGCGCTCGGCTCCCATGGTGCGGCGGAGGACGCCTTTGTGATCTTGATAGGTGGGGACATCGAAGTGGGCTTTAATCTGCTGCCATTGGCTGAGGAGTAAGGGCTCCGACTTCAGCGTGAGTTCTGTTTGGGTAAATTTTGCCTGCGTCTTAAGCAGGTCTTCATAGCTGCCGGATTGGACGTGGCGCTCGTGTTCCGCCACGGCGGTGCAGATGGCCTCTGATGGTGGGGGTGGCAATAAATCAATGAGCAGGAGCTGCTGTGGAGAGAGGTGCGCGCCTGTTTCTAGGATGGCTAGGCAAGTGTTGAGCGCATCGGATATATTGAATGGCCAGAGCGTGGGCGGGACTAAAATCCAGTCGTAAAGTGGTCGTAATTTGACATGGCTAGGCGAGGTTTCATTCCCTGCCATGCGGTGAAAGCGTCGGATTACTGGCTCCGCCCACTCACGCGCATAGAATGCGCGGGTGGCGAGTCTGGCGAGTGCTTGATCGAGAGAAAATTTCATGTGCCAGGGACAAGCATAGGCGAGCTACCAAATCCGCGCGGCTCCGAGTACAGAAAGCGGGGTGTTTGGTGACAAGATAGTCAGCCCAGCCTCCATCGCTTGGGCTGCGATGAGGCGGGCCAGCGAATCCATGGTGAACTCAAATGGCGGCCCTTTGATCTGGCCACATTTGGGGCGCGTCTTGGCGCGCGGTTTTGGTTTAAATGGAATTAGTTTAGCAACCACAGCCGAGCCTCGGGCAATGATGCTTTCCTGCCCTGCCCCCACCGCAGCTAGGTAGCGGGAGAGAGGGGTTTTGGCTTGGTGGATGGTGATGGTCGTCATGGGCGCGAGTTCACTCTCAGATTCCAACTTGGTCAACTTAGTTCACTGAGGGCGTAGTGGTGGGCTCCGATAAGAAGGCCAACTTCACCAGCGTGCAGGGCGGAGGAGATTCAGTGGCTGGAGCAGTTGGCCGCGCCTCTGAGGTTGCGGGGAAATGACGAATGACGAACGATCAAATCGGTGCTTTGGCTCCTGCGGGAATCAACTGTCCTAATTCCTAGTGCAAATTCCTAGTGCAAATTCTCCATTCATTTTCCCCTCCCATGCCTACCCTCGTTATTGCCACTGGTAACTCCCACAAGACTGCGGAGTTCCGTTCTTTGCTAGATCCACGTTGGACGATCCAAGATCTGGCAGATCATCCGCAGTTGCCAGTGCCGGAGGAAACGGGAACGACGTTATTGGAGAATGCCACCATCAAGGCGCTGAGCGCTAGCCAGGTGCTGGGAAAGGACTACCTGGTGCTGGCAGATGACTCTGGGCTGGAGGTGGAGGCCCTCCAGGGGGCCCCGGGAGTTTACAGTGCCCGATACGCCGGGCCGCAGGCGACGGATGCGCGGAATCGGGCGAAGCTACTGGCAGAGCTAGCCCGTGTGGGGGCACGGGGGAAGGCTCGCGCTGGGAGATTCCAATGCGTGCTGGTGCTAGCCCAGGGATCAGAGGTGTTAGGCCATTGGGCTGGCCAGGTGGAGGGGATCTTGGCGAATGAGGATCAGGGCCAGGGCGGATTCGGCTATGATCCGTTGTTTATCCCAGCAGGTTATTGCCAGACGTTTGGAGAACTCTCGCCAGCAGTAAAACACCGCCTCAGTCATCGCGCCCGGGCGGTGCAGCTTTTCCAGAAAGAGGAGGCGCTCTGGCTGGGAGCTAACTCCCGTCGATAGATGGACATTTTCCCTTGCCAGATGATAAACCTACAAATTAAAATGCCTTAACGGGATCTTTACACTGCCTTACAAGCGGATGTGAACATTCTGTCTGGTCATTTTCGACCAACCAACAAAACACTAAGCAACTAACTAACATGACACAAATCCTGAAAACAATCACTGCGGTAGCCGTCTTTTCGGCAGGCACCGCTTTCGCTGGCACCGCAATGGTCGGTGGTGGCAAATGCAAAACCGTCTGCACGCCACCTCCCGCTGGCTGCAGCACGGAAATCAGCTATAGCAGCGTGGAGCTGGACTGGAACCATACCTTCATCAGCCAAGGCGGCATTGATGACGTGAATGGTGTCGGCCTGAAAGTGGAGTATTCCCCCATCAGCAATCTTTACCTCGTAGGTGAGGGTGATCTGGGCTGGACTTCCGTTGATGACAACGACGTGCGCGCCTGGGGCCTGCTCGCTGGCGTGGGTGGCTATATCCCGCTGACGACCACCGTGCATTTTGCAACGGACATTGGTGGCATCTGGGAAGGTTCCCGGACGGATAACAATGGTCGGGTGAGCGATGGTGGGTGGTATGTGCGTCCGCACCTCCGCGCCAAGTTTGCTTGTGCTGAAATCCATCTCGGCGGCAAGTTTGTGTGCCTCCAAGATTTCGACAATCGTTTCGAGATCTTTGGTGACGTTTACTACGAAATTGCCCCGCATTTCGATCTGACGATCGGGGCGGCCGTCGATCTGAAAAGCGATGACAAAGACTGGTCCATCAAGGCTGGCGCACGTTATCGCTTCTAACCTTCGGGAGCTATTCTAGCTCACGCTTGTCCGGCGGGATCATCATTGATGGTCCCGCCGGATTCATTTAGGGGAATGGAGTTTGGCGCGTCCTGCGTTGACGCGCTGGGGGACTGCGGGTAGGACGGGCGGATGTCTCTGCCTGCCCCATCTGAGTTGAATGCCAACGTGCGCTATATCGCTGCACAGTTGGGGTTTGCCGATTGTCGCGTGGCGCAGGTGTTAGGCGAGGCGGATCATGCGGCGGAGTTTCGCCAATGGGTGGACGATGGGCTCTACGGGGAGATGGCATGGCTGGCGCGGAATGTGGAGCGCCGCTGTGATCCGCGGGAGGTGCTACCGGGCGTGCAGTCGGTGATCGTGGTGGCGCTGAACTATTTCCAAGGCCCCGCTCCCACCACGCGCGTGGCCGAGGGACGCGTGGCCCGCTATGCCTGGGGGGAGGACTATCATGATTTAATGGACGACCAGTTGCGGGAGTTCTGCACTTACCTGGAGGAGTTAGGCGGCACGCAGAAACTCTACGTGGATACCGGTCCTTTGCTAGAGCGGGATTGGGCGGCAGCGGCTGGACTGGGCTGGAATGGCAAGAGTACGGTGCAGATCCATCGGCAGTTAGGGGCGTGGTTTTTCTTGGGGGAAATTTTGACCACCCTAGCGATCGCCCCCGATACCCCAGCGCGGGATCATTGCGGCTCCTGCACTCGCTGCATGACCGCGTGCCCCACGGGAGCGATTGATCGCGTGCGGCATGTGGATGCGCGCCGTTGCATTTCCTATCTGACCATTGAGCACAAAGGAGCCATCCCGCTGGAGTTCCGACGCGCCATCGGGGATCGCATCTACGGTTGTGACGAGTGCCTGGACGTGTGCCCATGGAATCGTTTTGCGCAGGCCTCGCATGAGGCGGTCTTTGCTGCTAGGCCCTTCGTGCATGATTGGAAATTACGTGATTTTCTCACTCTCGACGACGACGCTTTTCGCTCCCTCTTTCAGCGTAGCCCCATCAAGCGCATCAAGCGCCCCGCCTTCCTCCGCAACGTCTGCGTGGCGTTAGGGAATGTGGGCACTACCGCTGATCTGCCCGCCTTGACGGCTGCGTTAGCAGACCCCCATCCGCTCATCGCGGAACATGCTGTGTGGGCGATTGCAGAGGTCCAAGCGCGGCTCTCCACCTAACTATTGCGATGCCAGCCTTGCTTGGGCTAACGCGTGGCGGAGGATGTGGTTTTGCAGGTGCTGCATGGTGGCGGCTCCGTGGGCGGTGTGATCCTCGTGGCCGTGGAGGTGGAGCAGGCCGTGGATGGCATAGAGGGCTAGCTCGTGGGCTAGGGGTTGGCGGTGTTCGGCGGCTTGGCGGGCTGCGGTCTCGGTGCTGATGAGGATCTCCCCGTAAGGAAAGGTGATCACATCTGTGGGGGTGGGATCGGCTAAAAAATCGGCGTGTATTTGGGTGATCTGGGCATCATTTACGAACGTGATGTCCACCGTCATGCCCTCCGTTAGGGTGGAGGGCTGGGGGCCGGGGGCCTGTTGGATCAAGGGCAGGGCGCGTGCCACCCAGCCTTGGATGCGCTGCCGAGCGATGCGATGGGCGGACTGTTGATTGTAAAATTTTAACGTGATCATCCGCGTCAAAGGGCGGGGCGCCCGCCGAAGCGGGTGGCCTCCGGGCTTTCTAGCAGGGCGGCGGCAGGGCTGAGGACGGCTGCGGGGTGTTCCTTAGGATCTTTGCTTTCGCGTTCTTCCGTGGCTGGTTTGGCGGGGCGATTCTTCTCCGGCTCTTTGGCATCAGGATAGGGAATGCGGCGGTGGAGCATCGTGCGCAGGCGGCTCTGGAAACTTTGCTTTACCTTCTCTAACTGGCCCAGGGTCAGATCACATTCATCCAGTTGGCCGTCCTTGAGCCGCGCGGCCACGATGTCGTCCACCAGTTGTTCGATCTTCTGCGGCGTGGGTTTCACGAGCACGCGGGAGGCGCTTTCCACCGCGTCTGCTAGGCTGATAATGGCGCTTTCCCGCGTCTGGGGTCGAGGGCCGGGGTAGCGGAATTCTTGCTCTGCCACCTCGGGCACATCCGTGGGCTTAGCAAGTCCCAGAGCTACCTGCTTGCGAATTTCTTCTTGGTGGTCTAGCGCTCGGCGGTAGAAGAACCAGACCAGGGAGTTCCCATGATGCTGTTGGATGACGCTGATAATTTCCCGATTCAGCTTATGTTTGATGGCTAGATCCACGCCATCTTTCACATGAGAAATGATGACCAGGGCGCTCATACTCGGCGGCAGGTCATCGTGCGGATTTTCGTCGCCATGGATGTTTTCGATGCAGTATTCTGGTCGTTCGAGTTTGCCAATGTCATGGAAATAAGCACAGACGCGGCACTGCGTGGCATCGGCCCCGATGGCCTCTGCGCCACCTTCCGCCAAGTTAGCCACCATCAGGCTGTGGTGGTAGGTGCCGGGGGCTTCGAGCGTTAGGCGTCGGAGCAGCGGATGATTTAGGTCAGAAAGTTCAATCCAGGAGATGGGGGTGGTGATTTTAAAGATGCCTTCAAGGATAGGCAAGATACCATTCACGATGGTGACAGTAATGATGCCTGCCACGATGACGGAGCCCGCTTGAATGCCGAATTCTTTCCAGCCCAACCACATCTGCCCTGGATTCGTAACCTGCTGCAAGACCAAGCCCAGGAGCAGCCCGGTGAGGCCGATATAGAGGCCGGAGCGCATGAGTTGTCGGCGTTTACGCAGATGTTGTGTTGTTAGGATGCCGACTAATCCGGTGCTCAGACTAAAAAGCAGAAAGGCGAAGCAGTGCTCCTGCGGCACTAGCAAGGCTCCCCATAAGCTGGCGTAGAGCGCGGCATAGAAGCCTAACGGAACTCCGATCAAGAGAGTTAAGGTGATGGGTGCCAAGGCGCAGGGAGCATACCACAGAATGTCTGAGGGCGGCCTGAGATTCAGCGTGAGCAGGAAATCCGCCAACTGAACGAGCCCAATCTGCAAGAAGATTACTAGATAAACGAGCAGCACATGGCTGTTCCGATACCACGTGATGGGTTCTGTAATGCGGAGGTGAAAGAGGGAGATCACTAAGATGGCTAAGACCAACGGTGTGCCTAGTCGAGTATGCGCCTGCAAGAACTGAAAGCCCGCATCATTTGGCAGATAGCGCACCAGTGCGCCTAGGCCAGCTAGGAAAATGGTTACGAAGAGGGCGCGCACGTAAGGACTGGAGCGGACGATGTCCATCCATTCACTATGGGGTTGCTCCCGGCGTTTTTTTCCGCAGGAGAGGCCTTTACGTTGGAGTTGTTGTCTTTTGAGATAGTCCCACATAGTGGAGAGCAGCGGGACTGGAAAGAAAGCCACGGCAGCTAGCTGGTCGAAGGAGACAATTTTAGAAGGCGAACTGGGGACATGCAATAGGGGAATTGTTGAAAGCAAATTGGAAGGAGTTATCCCCGAGCAAAGCGTGTGGAAAATAAATTTTACAAAAAGGCGAGAAATAAACTTGCGCGTGGAGAGGAGGTGGGTATTCTCTGCGCCCCGCCGCGAAATGCAGTGCGGGTATGAGG
>JAYVOP010000047.1:0-9263 GCA_043757865.1 Verrucomicrobiales bacterium
AGGGATTGGCTATAAAATGCTTTGATGTTGAGTTCGCTCATTCAGTCTAGATAGCAAGAAATTCGTCGGAGTCCACTCCCCACTGATTCCCGTTGCGCCTTTTTTACTTATTCCAGCTATTTACCGGACAGGCTCTAAGACGCTGCAACCCTTGATTTATCAAGGTTTCCGGCTTCAGTAACCTCCCTTAAATGGAAGCGAGGGTTCGAATCCCTCGCTGTCCGCGCCCTTATTTTAATTCCTTTAAATCAAGAGAACGGCGTGGGCTTTGGCTAAGCGTCAACTGCGCTCTGGGTCTTATGCCACGGGCTGGAGCACTGCACTGAGCAGCTTCTGGGTGTAGGGATGCTGCGGATGATCGTAGATGGCCTCGGCCTCGCCCAGCTCTACGATCTGTCCGCTCTGCATCACCGCAATGCGGTCCGCAAGGAAGCGGACCACGCTCAGATCATGGGAAATGAAGAGCATCGTCAGCCCCATATCCCGAGTGAGTTCTAGCAGTAGATTGATGATCTGGCTTTGAATGGATACGTCCAACGCGGACACCGGCTCGTCTGCGATAAGAAGCTTCGGTTGTGGTGCTAACGCCCGCGCGATGGCGATGCGCTGACGTTGGCCGCCGGAAAATTCATGCGGATATTTGAGCATGAACTTGGGCTCCAAGCCCACGCGTTCCATCAGGCTAGCCACGCGGCCTGCCTGAGCGGCTGCGGGAATGGAGCCGCGCGTTTCCAACGCCTCTAGCAAGGTGCTGAAAATGGTGAGTCGTGGATTCAGGGAGGCATACGGATCTTGGAAGACCATTTGGAAATCCAGCCGCGCCTTACGCAAGGCGGCGGGCGAGAGTTCAGATAAATTTTGTCCTTCTAAAATGATGCGTCCACTGGTGGGCCGGAGGAGTTGCAGGACGGCTCGGCTGAGGGTGGATTTCCCACAGCCAGATTCGCCCACGAGGCCCAATATTTCTCCCTTAGCGATTGCTAGGCTCACGCCATCCACCGCCGCGATGCACTTACGAGGAGTCCTCCAGCCGCGCCCCGGCTGCGTGAAATGCACGCGCAAATCTTCAATGCTAAGGAAAGGCGAATCAGTGGGGACAACAGTAAGATCAGGCATAGGCGCGGATCATAGCGCGAGACTCCAAGGCGTCAACTTAGGCGTGAGGCCGCGCTCCACCTTGTGGGAAACTGCCCCTCGCACAGTGACGGCAGGCGGCTAAGATTCCTCCTTTTCCACCCATTTCCCATGCTCGTTCACCACACTCACTATCACACCGTTTGGTTCACCACAGATCCACTCAGCGTTCACGTCATTGACCAACGACAGATCCCATTTGCCTTCACCATTCTCAGCCTGCGCACCGTGGCGGATGTGGCCCTAGCCATTGCGGAGATGGTGGTGCGCGGGGCAGGCTGCATCGGTGCCACGGCTGGCTACGGTATGATCTTGGCCGTGGCGGAATCAGCAGGAAACTGGGCGGAACTCACCCGGCTAGGCGCGGTCCTCAAAGTCACGCGCCCCACTGCGGTAAATCTGGCCTATGCGGTGGATCGCGTGTTAAGCGCGCTGCCGCCGCGCACTCCCGGCGCGTGGCTAGCCGCCGCGCATGCAGAGGCGGAGGCCCTCGCTGTGGAGGACGTGGCCGCGTGCCGCAGTATCGGCCAACACGGCTTACGCATGATCCAGCAACTCCGCGCTGCACAAGGCCGCGCGGCGGACCAGCCCACCAACGTGCTCACGCATTGCAATGCAGGCTGGTTAGCATTTGTGGATATCGGCTCCGCCACTGCGCCCATTTATGCTGCGCATGATGCTGGCATCCCCATCCACGTCTGGGTGGATGAAACGCGCCCGCGGAATCAGGGCGCGCGCCTGACCGCCTGGGAGCTAGCCCAGCACGGCGTGCCGCACACCGTCATTGCGGATAATGCGGGCGGGCATCTCATGCAGCACGGTCAGGTGGATCTGGTCATCACCGGTGCCGACCGCGTCACGCGCGCAGGCGATGCCGCGAATAAAATTGGCACTTACCTCAAGGCCCTAGCCGCCCAGGATAACCGCGTGCCCTTCTACATCGCCTTGCCCAGCAGCACCTTCGATTGGCGCATTCGCGATGGCCTGCGGGAGATCCCCATTGAGGAACACAGCCCACGGGAAATGACCCACCTGCTAGGACGCGCGGACGCCGACAGCCCAGAGCAAGCGTTCGCCATCATCTCCCCCGGCTCCCCCGCCGCTAATCCCGCCTTCGATGTCACTCCCGCCCGTCTCATCACCGCTTTGATCACCGAAAGAGGCCTAGTGGCAGCCAATGAAGACGCCATCACTGCACTCTTTCCCAACTGATGCTCACGATCGCTGATCGGTCCGCAGCTTGCGGTTTCACCTCAGGCCAGTGCTCGCTGGGAATTGATTTGCCCATGTCCACGTGAAAGTGTATGTGTCCAAACCCAATGAAACTCGGTATGCTTGATAATGACATACTCGTAGTCAAAACCCTAACCAGAAGCGAATGATCGTCTGATCTACGATCCATCGTCACCCCGTTTTTTTGTTTCACGGCACCACTAAGAATTTGAAATTTTTGGAAATGGCGCGGGTGGTTAGTGGATATTAAGTTGAACCCTGCTATTCTGAGGTCTATTGGACCATGATCACATTTTTATAAAATAAAAAACCAAAGGAACACTGGCGGAGCGGACGGGGCTCGAACCCGCGACCTCAGCCGTGACAGGGCTGCGCTCTAACCAACTGAGCTACCGCTCCAGTGTTCCAGTCGTCCGCATCATTTTCATGATGCGGACGGGCCGAGAGTGTAGGCAGTCACTGGCGGGTGGCAACTTATTTTTCACTCTGGAAGAGGATTTTCTTCCGCCTGTTAGGACTGGTTCAGTTCCACCACGCCGTAGTCACCATCCTTGCGTTTGAAGAGGATGCTGAGTTGATGGTTTTTTTGGTTATGGAAAACGACAAATGAGCGGTCGCTGATCTCCAAATTGGTGATGGCCTCGTCTGGATAGAGCGGGAGGACTTTGTAGTTTTCTTTGTGGATGATGACGGGTTCCATTTCCTCATGGGTGTCCGCCTCGTGGTGCTCTGGGGTATAGACGTGCTCGTCGAGGTGGCGGATGCCAGCCTTGCGCGGGCGGTGGTTCTTGAGCAGGCGGGTGTGGAATTTCCGCATCCGGCGGGCGATCTTGCTAATCGTCTCGTCGATGGAGGCGTAGATGTCCGCGGTCTCCGTGCTAGCTTCGATGGTGATGTGGTTGGCGCAGAAGAGGATTACTTCGGCAAAATGGCGCGGGCCTTTGTGGCCGTGCGGCACATCGAGGATCACTTTGGCCTCAATGATTTTCGGGTAATCTAGGTGCAGTCCCTCAACCTTTTTCTGGGCGTAATCTCGCATCGCTTCGGTGACATCGACATGACGTCCGGTGACGATGATGGGCAGATTTACATTTGCAGTTTGCATGGTTTCTATTCCTTTCAGTTTTACTTTGTGTTTTTTGGTTTTTAGCGGGACGGACGGGTCACATAGTGAACTCTTCGCCCAGATAAAGTTTTTTGCTCAGCGGGTCGTTGATGAGGAAGTCCCGCGTGCCTTCGCGCAGGACTTTGCCGCTGTGGATGAGGTAGGCGCGGTCCACGATGGAGAGTGTCTCCCGGACATTGTGGTCCGTGATTAAAATGGCTAGGCCGATCTCTCGCAGGCTGAGGATGATCTCTTGGATTTCTCCCACGGCAATGGGGTCTACGCCAGAGAAGGGTTCGTCTAGCATGAGAAGCGAGGGCTCGGTGACCAAGCTGCGGGCGATGGTTAAACGTCGTTTCTCCCCACCAGATAAGGTGAGGGCGAGGTTGTTGGCCAATTTATCGATACCAAATTGCTGCATTAGATCCTGGCAGCGGTCGGACTTCTCGCTGCGGGAAAGGTCCATCGTTTCCATGATGGCCATGATGTTATCTCGCACGGTGAGTTTGCGGAAAATGGATTCCTCCTGCGGCAGGTAGCCCATGCCCAGGCGGGCGCGTTGATACATCGGGCGTTTGGTGACGTCTTCACCTGCAAACGTCACGCGGCCAGCATTAGGAGTTACGAGTCCGACGATCATATAAAATGAAGTAGTCTTTCCAGCACCATTCGGGCCGAGCAGGCCCACGATTTCACCACGACGGACCGTGATGTCCACGCCGTTGACCACGGCCCGGCCATCATAGACTTTCACAAGGCCGTGGGTGTGGAGGAGGAAAGCATCCGTGCGGGGAGCGGCTTGCGCGGAGGGAGCAGAATCGATAACAGGCATGATCTGAAGAAAGTTAGGGGGCTTTAGGCTTGGGCGAGGCATCCGTGGCACCGGGCTTGGGGTCATTGCTTTTAATCGTCTTGACAGGGCCTTCGGCGTTGATGTTACCCGCGCGATTCATCGTTAGGATGGTGCCGCGTTCGGTGGCTTGGAGCCGAGTACCTTCTTGCTCGGCTTCGGGGAAAATTCTCATCACCATATTGCCAGTCTTATCATCGAAGGTGGCCTCACCACATTTACAGACGGCGGGTTTGTTACCGCGTGTGACGATGGTGACGGTGCTACCGTTGCCCCGGGCGATGGCTTTTTCAATCTGCGTGGCCTTGATCTCCTTCGGAGCCTCCGGTGCGCCAGCGGGGGCGTTCGGTTTAGCAGGATCGAAGACGGGCGCGGGAGTCACGGGTTTAGGTGGAGGCGCGGGAGCCTTGTCTTTATCTTTGGTAGGATCTTCTTTAAAAGTCACGTCAAGTTCCTCACAGTCGATGTCCTTCGTGGCAGAACGGAGCCTAACGTGGCCGCGAAAGATGGCGCGGTTGCTCCCTTCATCGAAGGTGGCGCTATTGGCATCGATGGTGATGTTCTCTTCATTGCTCGGAGGCGGGGTCGCCTTGGGTAAGACTTTGGGTGGCGGCACCGGCACGTTGCTGAAGTTCTGGCCCGCAGGGGCGGTCGGGGGAGCCGCAGGCTTGGTCTTGCTACGCTCTTGATCGTAGAGCTTTTTAGCCTCATTCAAGGCAGACTGGGAACTGGCAAAATTGAGCAACAGAAGGCTGCTAAGAAGGCTGAGGACGAGAAACTTCATGGCGGGTAAATTTTACTTGGTGGGAGCGGCGGCGGGAGCAGCAGGAGCAGGCGCGGCAGGCGTTTCCTTCTTGCTATAAACGATCATGCGTACGCGGCCATCCAAGCGGGCGACGTTGTTCTTGCGGTCGAAGGCCATATTGTCGCCTTCGATTTGATAGTCTTTGGATTCGATCCGGGACGGCTGAGCGCTGAGGAGTTGGTCTGTGAGACGGTTATAGGTGGCGCGTTCCAGGAAAAATTTCATGGGATTGTCGCCATTCTTTTGATCAATGATGGCATCCTCTAGCTCTAGTAAATTTTCATCCAGCTTGGTCATGCGTTGGCTGATGATGAGCGAAGTGGTCTTGCCTTTCTCTAACACCGGATAGCGCACCCCGATTTGCGGGCGGCCGAGATCAATAATGCGGAAGAGTTGATCCAGCCCTGCCGTGGGAGCGGCCTTCTCCTTGGCTCCTTTAGCTGCGGGGACAGCGGGCTTGGTATTGGTGGGAGCGGCTTGCTGGGCGCAGAGGATAGAGTGGAACCAGAGCAGCGGCAGCAGGGCGAGGCGGAGTTTCATAGAGCAGAAGATCGGAGGGAACGTAAAGAAAGCGGTGGTGCAGAGGAAATTCATCTAAGTTATCGAGGAACTAACGCGTGGATGGATTGCAGCGTGCGCAGGACTCCAGAGAGGTTGGCTAGGGGGACTTGGTTCGGACCATCGGAGAGGGCTTTGGTCGGGTCAAAGTGCGTTTCCATGAAAACCCCATCACATCCAGTGGCCACCGCCGCCCGCGCTAACACGGGGGCCAGAATGCCGTCTCCACCGCTGGTCCCGCCCAAGCCACCAGGGCGCTGCACGGAATGTGTCGCATCGAAAACGATGCGATACCCGGCCTCGCGAATCCAATATAATGACCTCATGTCTGCCACAAGTGCATTATAGCCGAAGCTGGTGCCTCTTTCAGTAAAAAAGAATTTTTTATTTCCGGAGGCCTCCAGCTTGTCCGCGATGTTCTTCACATCCCATGGAGCCAGGAATTGGCCCTTCTTGACATTGACCACCCGGTCCGTCTGCGCAGCCGCCACGATGAGGTCCGTCTGGCGGCAAAGGAACGCTGGGATCTGCAAGACATCGATAAATTCTGCTGCTATTTCCACATCACTAACCGAGTGAACATCCGTGGTCACGGGCACCCCCAGCGCCTTGCCGATGTCCCCCAGAATGCGGCACCCTTCCCGCACGCCGATCCCCCGATAGGATCCGATGGACGTGCGATTCGCCTTATCATAGCTGGCTTTGAAGATGAACTTCAGCTTCAACTCATCCGCGATGCGCTTGATGCTGCGGGCCATATCCCAGACGAATTCTTCGGATTCGATCACACAGGGGCCGAGGATAAAGAGTAAATTTTCTCCATCTAAAGAGAGCGGGCCAATGGGAATCGCGGGCGGGGTCGAAGGCATGAGGAAAGGGGAAAAGAATAAGTAAAACAAGCGCTGCCACCAACTGGTGCAGCCGCCACCCGCCTTCCTACGACAGGCCAAGGGGGATTCAAACAGAAAACACCGCTAGGAGCAGATGGTGCGCGCCTTGGCCAGGGGCCGAGATGCGCGAGGGACGCTAGCGGAAGGACTTGGCAAAGTCCTCTTGAGAGATGCGCAGCTTTTCTGGGTCCACGGTCTTCTTTTGGAACGTGCTCGCATTCGCGCGGGTGAGCAACTCTTGCTCATACACAGCGGAATCCATGGGTAGGGTGATGGTCTTCCCTTGCCAGCCACTGAGGAGGATGGCGTTGGCTAGCTCAATACTGCGGATGCCTTCTGCGGCAGGCGTCATCAGCGTGTCACCATGCAGGATGGCGTTGGTGAAATTTTGCAGGATCTCAATGTGCTGGCCGCCCCGTCCGCTCACGGGGATCTCCACATTCCACGTTTCCGGCTTAGCGAATCCAGAATAGACTTCATTGCTCCATTCCGTCATCGGCACTTGATTTCGAATCCAGGAAATCTTGTCAGGGTGAATGGTCACGTGCCCGCGTTCGGCTACGATCTCCAGGCAATTTTTCCCGGGCGTTTCCCCCGTGCTGGTAATGAAGACGGCATTCTTACCATCCGCCCAGCGGAAATAGGCGGTCACGTCGTCCTCCACTTCGATCTGATGATAGCGCCCGAAGTTACAGAAGCCGTGGACTTGCTCTGGCATCCCGAAGATCCATTGGAAAAGGTCCAGATTATGCGGGCATTGGTTTAGCAACACACCGCCGCCTTCGCCCTTCCAGGTCGCGCGCCAGCCGCCGGAGGCGTAGTAAAATTCCGTGCGGAACCAATCACTACAGTCCCAATGAATCCGCCGGATCGTCCCTAACTCGCCACTGTCCACCAGTTGCTTCACAGCCTTCCAGAGCGGCTCCGTGCGCATTTGAAACATGGCGGAGAAAATTTGCTGCGGGTTCTGATGCGCATTGATGAGCCGTTCACAGTCCGCCTTATGCACGCTCAGTGGCTTCTCCACGCAGACGTGCAATCCAGCCTCCAAGGCCGCCACGCCGATGGTGGTGTGCGAGAAATGCGGCGTAGCAATGAGGATGGCGTCGATGAGCCCACTCTTGATCATTTCATGCACGTCCGAGAACTGCGCCTCGCCCTCCACCGCCTCTGGCAGCGATTGGGGCATGTCGCAGATCGCAGTTAGTTCTAATCCACGCACCATGCCAGCACGGAGGTTACTCCGATGAGTTTTCCCCATGTTGCCAAGCCCAACTAGTCCGATTCTTACTTTGTCCATGATGCGCGCACCGTGGCGTGGCTCAGTAGGCTGTCAAGGTGGGAGGAAATCGGGAATCTGGGGCGCCCGCTATTTAGTTGCGAGAATCCTGGATGAATCCCAGCATTCAGCCCGCTGACTCCTCCCACCACTTTACGGCTGCTTTCGTATCCCATCATGAAACTACTCCCCTCGCTCACCCTTACTGTGCTGCTCAGCCTCACGCAGGCGCTACCTGCCGCAGAGCCTGCCCGGCCCATGGTCGTGGCTTATGTGCCTAATTGGATTGATCTCGCGCAGTTCTCTAGCCAGATAAACTATGCTCAGGTGACCCATTTAAATGTCGCCTTCGAGAACCCCGTGGATGCGGAGGGGAACCTCTCCTTTAACTTCACGGACCAAGCCCTGCTCACGGCTGCGGCCACTTATGCGGTGCCCGTGTTCGTCTCCATTGGCGGAGGTTCGGCCTCCGGGGATAAGAAACTGTTGGCGCGCTATGCTGCGCTGTTAGGCGCAGACCAGCGCGTGGCGTTTGCGAATAAGTTGGCGGACTATGTGCTGGCGCATCATTTTGCAGGGCTGGATGTGGATCTGGAAGGGCCGTCCATCACGGCGGATTACGGGCCGTTTATCCAGCAGTTAGGCGGGGCATTTGCGCGCATTGGCAAGCCGCTTACCGCTGCGCTCTCCCAGGGCTACGGCGGGGATAAAGTGCCGCCGGAGGTGTTCGCTATTTTTTCCTGGGTGAACATCATGGCCTACGATGGCAAGGGTTACTGGAACCTCAACGATCCGGGTCAGCATTCGTCGCTAGCTTTAGCGAAAAGCAGTGTGGCGTATTGGCTGGAGCGCGGATTACCGAAAGCCAAAGCCGTGTTAGGGGTGCCGTTCTATGGCTATGGATTCGGCACCGCTGCGCAGAAACGGGATTATCCCTATCGGAAAATTCTCGCGCAATTTCCGGAAGCTGCGCAGCTTGATCAAGTGGGGGCCACGATCTGGTATAACGGCATCCCCACGATCCAAGCCAAGGCCAAGTTCATGCGTGAGGCAGGGCTGGCAGGCATCATGATCTGGTCCCTGGATTCTGATGCCGAGGGCGAATCCTCGCTGCTCCGCGCGTTGCATACCAGCCTGCAAGCCCCCTAGCGCCCAGCAATTCCCTCCTCGCCAAGGCAGCCTGCAGATGCTACCCAGCACTATGCATTTCCCCCTTCTTCATCGCTCGTGCGTGCTCGCCAGTTGGCTGCTCCTCACTGCTATCACCACCGCAGGCCCCACCGCCCCGAACGTCATCGCTCGTGCCGCCAAGCTCTACCTGCCAGTCGTGCAGGTGAAAGCTGCCACCCTGGAGGAAACGGCGGCCTATTTGCAACGCCAGAGCATCGCCTGCGATCCGCAGCACAAAG
>JAYVOP010000048.1:0-9204 GCA_043757865.1 Verrucomicrobiales bacterium
CAAGGTCGCCTGCGCGCGTGCGCCTTCCGGCTGGTCCTCGGCTAGCTGCCACATCCCTAGCAGATAAGAGAAACGGAGCAGCTCCGTGAGGTGCTGGGCATGCCAGTGGGTTTTATGGGCGGAGTCATCCAGAAAAAGAGACAGGCCGCATTCCTCCAAGGGCTGTGCGGCGGCCTGCGTGGCGAGCGCCAGGGCCGGAGCCTGCTGCTCCAGCGCGGCGGCTAGGGTGGGGGCATCGCTCGCTTTCCATAACGGATATTTGATGTGGGTGAGGGCGTTGAGGATGCGGCGGTCTGGGAGTGGGTGGGCCTTGCTCGTAGTGACGGCTTCATCCAGCAGATCATAGAACGTGCTGGTCGCAGCGGGGCTCGGTGGATACTGGACGGCAGGCTCTAGGCGAAGCCCCGGACGCGGATCTCCCCAGGGGCGATGCATGGCGTAGGCAAAGGCGATGAGCCACACGATGATGACGAGGCCGAGGCGACGGAGATTCCGTTTAAAGTTCCAAGGCTCCAGGCCTTGGAGGTCTAGCAGCAGGCGCTCGGATTCGTCTTTCATGCGCGGCAATGTTGCTGATAGCTGGCCACGATCTGGGCCAGATAAGCGTCTTGATCGCTAGCCCACCAACGATTCGAGAAGACCTCTACTTCATCATAGCCTGTGAAGCCCGCCGCCTCCATCCAGCCGCGAATCTGCCGGAGATTGATGCAGCCTTCGCCCATGAGGCCGCGGTCGTTGAGGAGATCTTCGGTGGGCGTTTTCCAATCACAGATGTGATAGGAAAGTAAACGTCCGGCGGCTCCGGCCCGCGCTATTTCCTGCTCCAGCGCGGCATCCCACCACGTGTGAAAGACATCCATGGCGATGCCGACCTCTGCCGGTGAGCCTAAGGCCTCGCAGACGTCATTGGCTTGGCCGACGGTGAGGATGGCGCTGCGGTCATCGGCATACATGGGGTGCAGCGGCTCAATGGCGAGCCGCACACCCGCCGCGCGAGCCTCTGGGATCAACGTAGCGATGCCGTCGGTGATTTGCTGGCGGGATTCCGTGAGGGCTTGGCCGGGCACCGCTCCGCAGACCAGCACGAGGCAGGGCGCACCACAGTCATGGGCCTCTGCCAGGGCGCGGCGGTTGTCGTCGATAGCGGCTAGGCGACCCGCCGCCGTGGGCGCGGGAAAGAAGCCCCCACGCGCCAGTCCCGTGACCGCGAGCCCGGCCTCCCGCGCTCTGCGGCCAAGCTTCGTGGCTGATTCCGTGGCGAAGTTAGACCGCCAGAAGGTGATGCCTTGCACGCCCGCCGCAGCGTATTTCTGGATGCACATTTCCCCGGACCAGGGCTTGTTCGTAATCGTGTGGATGGAAAGCATAACGCGTTAGTGGAAGTTAAATGTTGGCCGCCATCCAGCGGAGTTTTTGCTGGAGGATCTGATAGAAGGAGGTGTGTTGCAGGACTACTAACGGCACTGGGTAGGCGGCCTTATGGATGCTCACGGGCTGCTCCATGGCCAGGGTGTAGGGCGTGCCGCCGTCCACGTTGAGTAAGATTTCCTCCTCGGCTTGCTCCGCTTGAATCGTCAGGGTGACGCTATCTTCCGCCACATAAGCGCGGCTGGCTAGGGCGTGGGCGCAGATGGGCGTGATGAGCAGCACGGCAGCCCGCGGGCTGACCAGCGGCCCGCCCGCGGAGAGGGAATACGCGGTGCTGCCCGTGGGGGTGGCGATGATGAGGCCATCCCCATGAAAGCGATTCAGCGAGACGCCATCCGCAAAGACTTCCAGCCGGATCAGCCGGGAAATGCTGCCGCGCGTCATCGTCACCTCATTCAGCGCGTGGAGGGAGCGGGAGGTGCCATCGCTACTGGTAAATTTCACGTTGAGCAGACTGCGCAGCGTCAGCGTGAAGGCGCGCGTGGCGATGGCGTGAACGAAGGCGGGCAGCTCCGTCTCCGTGGCGGAAGTGAGGAAGCCGAGGTGCCCGGTGTTCAGCCCCGCCAGCGGCTTTACGTGGGCTCCGCAGCGTTGGGCGGTAGTTAAAATGGTGCCGTCTCCGCCGAGTACGATGATGAGTTCCACCAGTTGCGTGAGATCTTCTAATGAGAGGCCAGCATCTAATCCACAAGCTGCCGCCGTCTCCGTCTCTAACGTGACCTGCACTCCCAGCGCGCGCAGTCCAGTGACGACTTCGAGCGTGCGAGCGACGGCATCCGATTTAGAAAGATTAGCAATGAGACCAGCATGAACAGGGGCAGACATAGTGCGCTGCCTATAGAACACCCGTTGGCGAATAGCAAGGGAGTGGGAAAGCCTAACTACCCCCGCGTGGTGGCATAGGCCGCCAGCGCTCTGACGCGTGCAGCGGCGTGATCCACGATGGGGGCGGGGTAGCCCGGCACGCCGCCTGGATGGCTGATCCAAGGCTCGTGAACCACGGGCGCGGGCAGGTGCCGTAGCTCTGGCACCCAGCGGTGGACATACTTGCCTAACGGATCAAATTTCACGCCTTGGCTGATGGGGTTAAAGATGCGGAAGAAGGGCGCGGCATCCGCTCCGCAGCCTGCGGTCCATTGCCAGCCTAACGTGTTAGCTGCCAGGTCCGCATCCACCAGGGTGTCCCAGAACCACTGCGCGCCTTCTTGCCAAGGCAGCAGTAAATCTTTAATCAGGAAACTGGCTACGATCATCCGCACGCGGTTATGCATCCAGCCCGTGGTCCACAGTTCCCGCAGGCCCGCATCCACGATGGGGAAGCCCGTGCGGCCCCGGCACCAAGCCGTTAGGCCTGCCGTATCGGCTTGGCAGGGAAAGAGCGCCCATTCCTCCCGCAGTGGGGATTCTGGAGTGTTAGGGAAATGAAACAACAGATGATAGGCAAACTCCCGCCAGCCAATTTCTGCCACGTATTGGGACTTCTCCCACGCCACCATGCCCACGTGCGCAGCGCGTTGTTGCAGCGTCCACCAGAGCTCGCACGGGCTAATCTCGCCAAAATGCAGATGCGGTGAAAGGCGCGAGGTGCCCGTCTGATCGGGGCGATTGCGCGCCTCGCTATAGGTCGGCCACGCCTCCGCAGCGAAGTCCTGGGCGCGCTGGTGTGCGGCGGTGGAACCGATCTTCCAGGCGGATTCCAGGCCGCCCGCCCAGGGGATGGTGGGTTGGAGTTTCAAGTGCTCCAGGGGCAACGTCTGCGGCCATGCCGTAGGCGCTAGCAAGGCCACGGGCGCAGGCAGCGGTGGGGTGGGGGGTGCTTTGGCCAAGCAATGTTTCCAGAATGGCGTGAAGACTTGGAATGGTTTCTTGCTTAAATTTTGCACGGTCCACGGCTCGTGCAGCAGAGTCGCATTGAAGCTCTCCACGTCCACGCCGTCCGCGCGCAGCGCAGCCTTCACCTCGGCATCCCGCGCGATCACGCTCGGCTCGTAACGGCGGCTCCAATACACCGCCCCTGCGCCTGTGGTGCGCACCAGTTCCCGCAGCGTTCCTAACGTGGGACCAGTGAGGATGAGGAGTCGGCTCCCTAACGCCTCCAATCCCTGCGCCAGAGCCGCCAAACTGTGGTGCAACCACCAGCGGGATGCTGCCCCCGGAGCCCATTTCCCCTCCTCTTCTGGAGCCCAGATGAAGACCGGAATCACGGGGCCGCCCCGGGCCACTGCCGCCGTGAGGGCGGCGTGATCTGTGAGGCGAAGGTCCAGACGAAAGCAGACGAGCGTGGGGGAAAGAGGCATGAAAGGAAATCAGAATAGTGGCTAGTGCGAGCGCAGTTGGCGCAGTGCTTCATAGACCCCGATGCCCACGGAGGTAGCCAGATTCAGGCTACGTCCAGCGGTCTGCGGGATGGTGACACACTGCGGGGCGTGCTCCGCTAGTAACGTCTCTGGCAAGCCTTTGGTTTCCCGGCCAAAGACTAAATAATCTCCATCCGCAAAGCGCACATCCCAGTGGGCGCGGGTGGTTTTGGTGGTGAAAAACCAATACCGCGCAGTGGCCCCCGCCGCGTTCTGCAGAGCCTCCCAGTTAGGCCAGCGCGTGCATTGGACATCTTTCCAGTAGTCTAACCCCGCGCGCAGCAGCATTTTATCATCCATGGAAAAACCTAACGGCTCCACTAGGTGCAGGTGCGTCCCCGTAGCTAGGCACAAGCGTCCTACGTTGCCCGTGTTCGGCGGGATTTCCGGCTGCATCAAGACCACATGCAACATGGCTTACGGGGCAGCTTGCAAATTTAAAGTCATCGACTGCTGGAGCGGAATCTCCGTGGGCTGGCCGTTCTCAGGATATTTGGCCACGCTGAGGCGGATGTTGGTGTCCACTTGAGAACTCACCAGTAAGTTCACCGCCGGGTCATACCACAGCGTGCCCGTGACGGTGCTTTCTTTCACTTTGACCCCCATCATCAGCATCATGCCTTGGAGCCGCAGCACTTCTTCATCCTTCTCTTGGGGATCGGGTTTGGTGAAGTCGCCTTGCACTTGACCTTTCATCAAAATTTCCACGAGCTGCCGACTTTCGTGCGTGACCGTGCCGCCTAACGTGTAGGTGCCAGAGAGCGCCAGTGGTCCCACGGGCGTGGGAAATTTCAACTGATACGGCCAGGAGTCGCCTTTGCTGACGGGCTTCTCGGGCAGCGTCACCAGCCATCCTTGCTGCATGAGATTGGCCAGTTGTTCCTTGCCCAAAAATCGTCCGAGCAAGGGGTTCTGCGTGGCCAGTGCCTCCAGGCTGGACATTCCTTTCACGCTGCCTCGGTCCGTGAGCAGGAGCTTCGGATGTTGCTTATGGAGGTTCGTAAAAAATTGGGCAATGTCTTGATTGCCCTCCTTGGGCAGGGCGGAATCAAAACTCAAATTGCTCGCCGGTGCGGGCGGGTCCACCAGGATGCGCAGCGCCTCAAAGCCAATCTGGAGGCTGGTGGGTGCGCCTTTAGCGGCGGCTAGGGAGACTTCTAAATGCGTCTTGGCCTTAGCCTCGCCATGCCGGGGGATGCCGACGACTTGGCTCAGGTCGATCTTTTCTAGGTAGGTTTTCCCGGGTTTCCAGTCGAGGGAGAGGGACAGCTTTTCCTGTGCTCCCGCAAGGCTGGGGGCGGCTAGGATGAGGAGGGGGGTGAGGAATTTCATAAAATGCTAGGAGGTGAGGGTGGAGGGGATCTTAAAAGCCAAGCAATGGCGATGACGAGCCCCATTAATGACCCTAATACGGAGAAGAGCTGCAACTGGGAAATGATGACCATGCCACACAGCGCCATCATGTTAGCCAGCACCGCCAAACGCACCGGCCAGAGGAGGCTAGTGGCCAGGGCGAGCTCTGACACCACGACGAGGCGGGAGAAGATGCGAGCGTAGCCGTGAAGCGTCTCAGTGGTGCAATGCTCGCGCCACCAATCGAAGGGGAACTGTGGTTTATCCATGAAATAGAGATGATAGAAGGGCTCGCCTGACCAATATTCCGGCGTGATCTTTCCCACCGCGCCCCCCAGCCAGCAGAGGGAGAGCACGCCCAGCGCCAAGGTGATGCCGTGCCAGTATGAGGCGGCATCCGTGCGCGGCACTTGCCCGGCCCACCACCAAAGCCAGAGCGCGGTGTAGAACCCGGTGACTTGAGTGGCATCGTTATAACTTTGCACATGCCATAACATGAGCAGGGAGCACGTGGCATAGGTGGCTGCCGCCAGCCGTAGCCACCGGATGCGTTGTGCGCGCAAGGCGAGTAGCGTGAGCAGCGGCGTGAAGTAAAGCACGCCGCCCAGCACGGGGCTGCACAGCCACGTGGGCAGGAGGGAATGGTGGCGGATGCTTTGCTCTGGACCTTGGAAAAACAAGCTGATTTGCAATTTGGATTTTACAAACCACGCGGCCATGCCTAGCCCTAACGCCAGCCGCCAAGCGATGAGACGGAGATTCGCAGATGCGGGGTTAGGGTTGCGCATCGGTGAAAGAAGATGCTGTGAGCATCACGCACCAGCCGCCGCCGGCGGCGGGCTGGAGGTGGTATTTGGTGCGCAGTTCCAGCCCCTGGAATTGCGTCCGGTAAAGGCCCCAGACTCCCGCCGCGGGGAAGGGGGCGCGAGCTTGCCACGTCAGATTGCGCACGGGGAAATGATTGAAATAATAGACTTCGCGATCACGTGGTAACTCCCACGGCCAATCTGCTAGGGGAACATCAATCTTCGACCAATAGCCTTGATTGGAAAAGTTATACATGGCGGGCACCAATTGCTCTAGAGCGAAGGCGGGGAAGGAGTTATTGGCGAGATGCATCCGCCGCATTTGCTCCCGGGCGATGGGGCGCACGGTGAGGACCAGCAATGGCCACAGCGCCACGAATCCTAGCATTGTGTAAAATAACGTCCCCCAGCGGTCAGGACGACCGAGGGTGAAAGCTTGGAAGAGCGGGACAGCGGAGCGATATTTCATGGCCAGGAGAGCGCCTCTCTAACCGATGTCAGGCACCCATGCAAGCAGGTTCCGTGTCCCGCTCACGGGGCCTTGGCCGCACTCGCTAGCAGCATAGTCAGACGATCATGCAAGCGCGCTGTGAACTGTGCTTGGGCGCGGGTGAAGGCTCCTTCAGCGAAGCGGCCCAGCGCTAGCTTTTGCATGACGGGGGCCGCCGCAGTGGGGCTTGTTTCCGCAGTTAGGAGATTGAGCAGGGCGTTCTCCCGGGCGGGGGTCAGGATCTCTAAGCGCGCCACATAGACGCGCTGAAGCTGGGTGGGCGCTGGGTTGATTTCCAGAGGCACGGTTTGCTGCACCCACGCCTCGGGGAGCAGGGCTAACACGCGGGTGCCGATCTCTTGAAACCATAAATCTTGCCACGTGGAAACCATGGCGGCGGCCTCGGACGGGCTGAGCCCAGCGGTGACTAACGAGCCCGTGAGGGAACTGCGCAGCGCGGGCACAGTCGTGCCTAGCGGGGCACTGTTAGGAAAAGTGAGGCGTTGTTCGTGGATATTTTTCCCCTCTGCGTAACTGGCCTTAGCCAAGGCCTCCAAGCGCACCCAAGCGAGGCCCGTGGTGGTAGTTTGGACGGCAAAGAGGACGGGGATGGGGGCATCGCCAGTGCCAGTTAGGATGCACGTGTGGTCGTCCTCCATGGCCGCTTGGAGCGGCAGGCTGAGATCCGCTGCTCCACGATAGAAGATCAGGTGATCGATCTGTGGTGGCGGAGCGGCGGCGGTGGCAGGGTGCGGAGGAAGCGGCAGATTGGACTGGAAAAGCCAGGCCTCCGGCACTGCGCGGGCGGCCTCGTAGTGTTGGCCTGGGGCGTCGGAGGTGTGGGGGATTTGTTGGGCTAAGGCCGAGGCCGGCGGCAGCAGGCGGCCAATCCATTGCAGCGCAGAGGGTTTCCCACTCCACAGTGATGCTGGAGGATCCGTGGGGATAAGTGCATTCGGAAACCACTCGGACAAGCCTCCCGCTGGCAACGCCGCCTTCACGCTGAGCAGCATTTCCTCCTCTGGATAGAAATACAGCACAGGGGTCTCCATCCGTGCTAGGGCGAGGCCATCCGCTGCTGCTTTAAAGCCCCGTTCTGGGCGATGCACGAACGGGGGCAGTGGGGATTGATCTTGATAGGGAAGATACCAACGCAGCGCATGACCACCGGAATCATGGAGCACGGTAAAGGTGCCCCACTCATGCACGGTGAGCCTAGCCGCTGGCGCGGCGGAGAGCATGAGGGAGGTGAGAAGGGTGAAGATGAGAGATCGTTTCATAGTGCGCGCAGTTTACCCTATGGCCTTGGGGAAAAGTGTCAGAAGCATGTAAAATCTGGAGGAGGTGCTCCATCGCAAATGACAGCGTGGAGCTTAATTGGAAATGCTGATACGGAAGAAACTCCGCAGGCCATTGGTGGGGGCGCTAAACTGCATGATCCCGCCAGTACCGGCTAGGGTGGGGCCGCTGTTCCAGGTGGCCCCAGACAGGGTGTCCGAACTCTGGAGGGTATAATTTCTTCCGAGTAGGGTGGGGAATTCCAGAAGCATCTGCCCGGCTGCAGCGGTGGTGACGGTGGGGAGGAAGGTGCTAGAGGCCTGCGTGGGCACGGTGCCCGCCAGCCATTCGTCGAGGTTGCTAGCGCCATCCGCATCAAGATCGGCGGTGGAGGCAAATGCGGAGGCGGGGGAGGTGATGGGGAGCTGCTCCCAGATCCAGGCGTTATAGTTCTGCGCATTTCCACTCTCATACGCTCCGCTGTCCGGGCTGCCCAGGAGGGGATAGCCGCGTTGATCAACCCCAGCGGGCTGGGGGATGCCAGCATTCCAGGCCACGCTGCCGGGGCGTAAGGCTAGGGTCTGGGTGGTGCCCCCGTAGTCTCCCAGCGGTGCTAGCAAGGGATCCAGGGGCGCGGTATTGGTTCCGACGTGGTCTGTGGAGAGGGGGGTGAGGATTTCGTTGCTGCCGATGACATTTCCTCCCAATGAGGTGCCGGTCCCCGCGAAGTAGAGGTCTGGCCAAGTGGCGGCGGTGTTGTTGGCAATGATGCTGTTGGTCAGGGAAATGGTGGTGGCGGCGGCGTTTTGCTGGAAGCTGGCGAGGCCTGCTGCGGAGGAATTCGTGAGGCTGAGTGGGGAGTTATTGGCGATGGTGGTGTGGAGGCAGGTGATGTTGGCGACGTTGTTGGTGCCGATGGCTTGATTGGCGATGCCAGCTCCGGTGAGGGCGTGATTTTCCGCAATGGTGGATTGGCGCAAGGTTAGGTTAGCAATGCCGTTATAGCAGAAATGCATGATGCCGCCGCCTGCGGAGGAGGTGGGGTTATTGGTGTTATTACCGGAAATGGTGCTCTGTTGGATCAGGGTGTTCAGGGTGCGGGTATTTCCGGCGGAAAGGTAGAGGCCGCCGCCGTTTGTTGAGTTGCTGTTTTTCTGCGTCACGGTATTGCCTGCCACGGTGCAGCGAACCAGAGTTAGGGAGCCATGGCCCGTGTAGGCTTCTGCATAAATGCCACCTCCGAAATTAGGCGCGCTGTTGCCGATGACGCGGCAGTCGATCATCATCAGGTTTCCTGCAGAGTAGATGGCCCCACCCGCATTGGCCACCAGTCCGCTGGTGCCTTTGCCGCCACGGAGTTCGAGGTTTTTTAGGGTGACGGTGCGGTTAGAATACATGGCTAACAGGCGCTGAGTGCCATTTCCTAGCAAGATGACCGGCTGAGCTAAGCCACTGGCATCGAACGTGTAATCTTTCTGAGCGGCTAGCTCAC
>JAYVOP010000049.1:0-9149 GCA_043757865.1 Verrucomicrobiales bacterium
CTATGCTGAGAAAGAGCACTACTCCGCCCAGCCGGGCCGCCCCGTGGGCCCAGTCTCCTTTTTCCAACCCACAGACCCCACGCAGGCGCAGACCATCCAGGGCTGTCTGCTGCTGTATGGAGACGTGCATGCGCTGCCGATGAAGGATCTCTATAGCCTGCTGGCCACCACGTTGCTAGCAGATCGGGCACAGCAGTATTTCTACCTACACCTGGGTGGGCAGAGTAATGCGGCCCCAGCTCTCCAGACCCGGCTGCTCTATAGCACGTGGCAAGATCCCTCCGTAGGCCTGTTCAGCATTTCTCATCACCTGTATGGTGGGCAGTATTTCAGTTACTGGATGGGGCCTAACGCGCAAGCGCCCGAGCGCACGCCCGCCTATTCACTAGCCAAAGATGAGTGGATGGTCTATCGGCCCAGCGTGAAGCCATCCGTCTGGGAGCCGGTGTATTTCTGGGTGCAGGGAGAAACGGATACGGAGCTAGATCAGACGTCCACGGACTATCGCGTGCGCTTGCCGAAATTTACCAAATGGCTGCGCGAGGATCTGCGGCCCGATCTGGTCGTGGGCGTGGCGCAGATCGATTATGCCATCCAGTGGCGCACGCTGCCGGAGATTGGAAATTTTACCCTCACTGGTTGCACGGGGGCAGGCGCGGATGCGTGCGGACTCTATGCCATCAGGCCGCTGTTAGGTCTAGCCAATGCCAATACGGATTACAGTTGGAATAAAGGAACCTATCAACTCACGCGGGACGCTGGTGCTTGCCGTCGCTGGCGGCTCCAGTCTGCTGGCGTGACCTATTACCTAGCAGAGCAGGACGAGCCGCATCCGTATAACGTCGTTTCCTGGACGCCCATGAATGGAGCCACGGGCACGCTGGTGGTGGGCACCTCCCGCACGGGCCGCATCGAGCAAGTGCGCAAGACGCAGCGGGAATACATTATCACTGATCCCCGGTCCTTCACCGTGGACACGCGAGGGCTGGAGCGCGGTATAGATGTGGGCGGCAATGATTTCGTCCACATGACCACGCAGGGCTACAGTGATATGGCCGAGCGTTTTAACACCGCTTATGCCGCGTGGCGCACCGCCGAACGCCAGACGAATCAAGCCACCTCCGCAGCTATCTTCCCCACTGGCAACACGGGCTATCAAACCTGGGCTAGCTGCTATAACCTGGGCGGGACTGCGGCCGCCCAACTTACCGTGAACAAAGGGGATGGCCTCAGCAACCTCGTCAAATATGCCTTCAACCTCAATCCCACCCTGCTGGACGCGCACCTCATGTCCCTGCTCGGCGGCTCGGGATTACCGTTAGGGAAATACCTCCCCATGGACCAAGGCGGCACCTTCGGACTCGTTACCTTGCAACGTCGCGTGGACCCTCGTCTGAGCTATGAAGCGCGTTTCTCAGCGGATCTGCGCCAATGGCAAATCGTGGCCGCCCCCGCCGTGGTGGAGACTATCGACAGCACCTGGGACCGCGTGCAATACCTCGCCCCCGCCACCCTGCGCAGCCTACCCCATTGCTATGGATTGATCAAACTGCGGTATCAGTAATCACGCCAAAATCCCGCTCACAATCCGCCCCTCATCACTGGGTCCGATGAGCCGATTATTCAAGCCCTGGGACGGGAAAGAGAGCCGATACGGGTCCAGGCCCGCTTGGTTTAGCAGCGTGGCTTGGAGGTCGCGCACGGTCACTTTATCCTGCACGATTCCAAAGCCGAACTCGTCCGTTGCTCCATAGCTCAGGCCACGTTTGATCCCGCCGCCAGCCATCCAAATGGTGAAACAATGCGGATGGTGGTCCCGGCCTAGGAACGTCGATCCACCGCGCGCTTCATTCATCGGCGTGCGACCAAATTCTCCGCCCCAGACGACGAGCACATCGTCCAGCATTCCCCGTTGTTTCAAATCCTTAATAAGCCCCGCAGCGGCTTGATCCACCTCTCGACATTTCCTGGGAAAGGCCGTCATCAGATCATCCCCCGCGCCCGTGCCATGAATGTCCCAGCCCCAGTCAAAACAGTTTACAAAGCGCACCCCGCGCTCCACCAGCCGTCGTGCTAGCAGACAGTTATTCGCGAACGATCCTTCCCCCGGCTTCGCGCCATAGAGCGTGCGCGTAGCCTCACTTTCCTTAGCAATATCGAACACTTCCGGCACGCTCATTTGCATCCGATAGGCCAACTCATATTGCTCGATGCGGGTGAGGGTCTCAGGATCTCCAAACGTCTGCAACTCCGCCGCGTTCAACGCCTGGATGGCATCCAAACTCTGCCGCCGCAGCGCCCGGTCCAACCCTGGTGGATCCGCCGAGTAGAGGATCGGCTCGCCTGCCGAGCGGCATTGCACGCCTTGATACACGCTGGGCAAGAAGCCGCTGCCCCAGACACTTTTACCGCCCGTGGGGTCCGTGCCCCCAGACAATAAGACCACGAATCCTGGCAGATTATCATTGGCGGAACCCAGCCCATACGTGAGCCATGATCCCATGCTAGCGGCCCCGGCCCGCATGTTTCCCGTGTAGAGAAATAGCTCTGCCGGGGCATGGTTAAATTGATCCGTCCACATGCTATGCACCGTGGTGATCTCATCAGAAATGGAAGCGATATGCGGCACCGTTTCACTGAACCACTGACCGCTCTGCCCATGCTGCGCAAAGCGATACGGCGTGCCCAGCATCTTCGGCGTGCCCTTGATAAAGGCAAAGCGTTGGCCTTTGAGAAAACTCTCGGGACACGCCTGCATGTGCAGCTTAGAAAGGGCTGGTTTCCAATCAAAAAGATCCAGCCCCGGCGGGGCGCCGCTCATGCCTAGATAGATCACCGCCTTGGCCTTGCCAAACTGCGGCGGAGCCTTCACGGCCAGCGGACTAGCCGCCCGCCCGCCTAACTCCGCCAGCGCCATGCTCCCCAAGCTCAGCGAGCTAGTGGTGAGAAATTGGCGACGCGTCATCGCCCGCGCATGGCGCAGATGGGTATCAGTGAGAGGGGGAATCATATAGCTCAGACCATGCACCGCCGCGGCCCCAGATGCCAATGCGCATTCAAGGCCGCCACCCCCTGCGGGAAAATAAGTTGCCCGCCGCAGCGTTTCCCTCTAGGGGAAGGGCCTGCTTTGCCTGACCATGACCTCACCTCCTCTTGATCCCTCCCCGCCCTCGCAACTCCGTGTCCTCGGGCAACGGCTGTTTAGCACCGTGATCCTCTGGGGAATCCTCGCGGCAGCGGTGACTTATAAACTCGGCTGGCCGTATCACATTTTAGTCGGTGGCTTAGGTTTGCTCTCCCTAGTGGAATATCTGCGGATGGAGCCCACATTGCCCGCCGCGAACCGTCGTTGGATCTTGCTCATGGCCGTGCTCTATGATGCTATTTTATTTTCTATTTCCAGCGGATGGGAGCTTGGTCCCATGGAGGCATGGGATATTTTATTTGGTGGTCTAGTGCTCACGGGCGGATTCGTGTCGGCGTTCCATCGCCCACTGGAAGGGTCACGGACGCTGTGGCAGATCATGTTCCCCGCGTTCGGCTTCTTTTATATCATTTATTTATTCAGTTTTGTAACCCGGATCATCTTCTATCCCTGGGATGCCACGCATCCTCAGGCGGGGATGTTCTATGCATTGTTTTTAGTGGCCGCTACGAAGTTTACCGATGCCGGGGCGTATGCCGTGGGATCACTATTCGGGAAACGGAAATTGATCCCGCACATCAGCCCCGGGAAAAGCTGGGAAGGCCTGTGGGGCGCATTTGGTGGGGCCGTGGGCGCAGGCTTGCTGACGAAATGGGCTTTCCCTGAGGAACTCTCCCGCCTCTCCACGGGCACCGTGGTCTGGATCTGCCTCATCATTGCGCTGCTCACGGTGGCGGGAGATCTGGCGGAATCTCTGGTCAAACGCTGCCTCAATATCAAAGACTCTGGCCGCACTCTGCCGGGTATCGGCGGGGCGTTCGATCTCACGGATAGCCTGCTGTGGACCGCCCCCGCGTTGTATCTTTACCTCCGTTATGTCAGTTAGATCCCGCCGCGTCGTCATTCTCGGAGCTACTGGTTCCATTGGCACTAGCGCTTTAAAAGTCGCGCGTGATCTGCCAGAGCACATGGAGATCGTGGGCCTAGCTGCCGCGCGCAGCACCGCTCCCATGGCTGCGGCCATGCGGGAGTTCGGCGTGCGCCACGCCGCCATGTGGGATGAGGAAAGCGCCCACACCCTAGCCGCAGAAATGGGCCGCCCCGTTCTTAGCGGGCCGGACGGACTCGTCGCCCTAGCCACCCTGGATGAAGCGGATCTGGTGCTCATCGCCATCGTGGGCACGGCGGGTCTCGCCCCCGCCTTAGCCGCGCTCGAAGCAGGCAAAGACATTGCCGTGGCCAGCAAGGAAATTTTAGTCATGGCCGGGGAAATCGTCATGGAAACCGCGCGACGCAATGGCTGCTTGGTTCTGCCCGTGGATAGCGAGCACAACGCCATTTACCAATGCCTGGAAGGCCGTGCGCCCAGTGAAGTTTCCCGACTGATCCTCACGGCTAGTGGCGGTCCCTTTCGCGATGCCTCCGTGGCGGACATCGCCCAAGCCACTCGCGCTCAGGCCCTGAAACATCCCACCTGGGAGATGGGCCAGAAGATCACCATCGACTCCGCCACGCTCTTCAACAAAGGCCTGGAAATGATCGAGGCGCGCTGGCTTTTTGCCGTGGAAATGGCCCGCGTGGAGGTCATCGTGCATCCGCAGAGCATCATTCACAGCATGGTGGAGTTTATTGATGGCTCCGTGTTAGCGCAGCTCAGCCACAGCGACATGTGCTTCCCCATCCAATACGCCGTCACCTATCCACAGCGCGTGCCCAACACGCTGCGGCCGCTCAATTTTGCGGAGCTAGCCCGGCTCGATTTCTCCGCGCCCCGCACGGACGTCTTCCCCGCTCTAGACCTCGCACGACAAGCCGGGACCATCGGCGGCACCTTGCCAGCCGTCTTAAATGCCGCCAACGAAATAGCCGTAGCCGCCTTCCTAGCCGGACAAATTTCCTTCCCCGCCATCTGGGAAACCGTCGCCCGCGTCATGGCCGCCCACTCCGTGGTCCCGCAGCCTAACCTCTCGGACATCCTAGCCGCTGACGCCTGGGCGCGCATCGAGGCCGCGCGCAGCCTCTAATCAAGCAGCCGCTGACGTGAGTCCGCCCCGCTTCATCCGGCGAGTTTTCCGCACCAGATTCCCCGCTAGCAGGAGCACCATGCCCACTCCGAGCCACAGCGCAGCCTGGATGCGTCCGGTCGGATCCTTCAGCGGCTTCTGCGCCATGATCTGCATGCTAGCATGGTCCTTCACCTTCTTGAAATAAGCCAACGGTGTGTCCACCGCAAAGCTGATGGGCAGGGCCACGCGGCCTGCGGGGCGGAGCTTTTGTGGCTGGGAAATATTCGTCTGCACCTGCGCTGGCGCGCTGGGCATGGGGGCGGGGGCGGCTGCCGCGCTCATGGTCGTGAATGCGAAATTGTCCGTCAACATCGTGCGACGGTTAGCGGCATTTTGATAGTTCAGACCGAACTCCAGATTGTTCTGCTCTACAACCGTGCCACCATTAGCTGCCACCATAGCAGTATTAGACATCGCGATCGACAGGTCCACCGCAGCGCCATCTTTACCCTCATCCAGCTTCAATGAGGAACGGGAAAGCTCGATCTGCTGGAGCTGATCCACCACAGCGTTGGCTGCCCCCGCATCCGCTTGTTGCAGCTTGGAAACGGCCTTGGAGCGGTCATTGGCGTTCGCTGGCTTCTTCCCAGGTGTGGCGGCAGGAGCGTTGTATTTAAAGTAGAGCGCTCTATTTCCCACGATCACATTATCGTTCAGCCCCAAGTTATCGGCATTCAATTTCGCCTCTTCTCTGGTGGTGGTCTCACGTTGGGCTTGGCGATTTCTCAGATAGCTACTGTGCTCACTCCAGTTCCAGGTCTCATGCCCATCGGTAGGCGCTTTGGTGCTAGTCGTTTGGGGTACTGTCACTTGAGCTACTTCAGTTAGTAGCTCATTCACGCGGGCTTTGTTGCGGGCGTTTCCGTTATTGGCCGAGTTCCAGGCTTTGGCTAGATCTACCGCATTCTGCTGCGAACGCTGGCGGAGTTCGTAGGTATTCGACTCGGCTTTGGACAGTGTTAGCAAAGAACTCAACTCCGAGACCACCACCGCGTCTTCTTCATCCGTAGCCGCCTCACTAGCCATCACATCCATGTTGCCTTGATGCTCTTGAATCACATAGCCCGCAGGCAGTGCCACGCGCCAGACGGTGCGCTCGATGGTCACGCCGGGCAGTTCTGGGTCGTCTAGACTCAGCCGCAGTGGCTGGCTAGACGCATTGGCATTTGCCAGCTTCCGACACACTAGCCGCACTTGTAATGAGAGATCCCCTGGCCGCGTTTGGATTAGTGGAATTAACAACACCGCCTGCTGATCCCGCTCGCCTAAATCCGCGCGCACGGGCTGCTCATTCACTAGCGCGCTCATCAATGCGAAGCCTTCCGGCAAGCGCACGGGCAAAAATTGCAGGCTGCGATTCTGCAATTTGTAGTCCGCTTGCAGCCACTCTTCGCCATTGGCGCGCAGGGCGGTCGTCAGCTCGGCGTAGAGCACCAGCGCCTTGGTGCCCGTGGTGGTGGCCAGTTTTTCTAACGTGAATACCGTATCCCAATCCGCACGGACCCGGAAGTAACTGGGCTGGGTAAATTCTGCGATGGAGAAATGCAGATCCCGCTCCACGTCCCGTGCTTGCAGGGATTCCGCGTGTTGACTGCGCTTGGCATCGTAATGCAACTCGCCCGTGCTAGCATTCTGCACTACCACGAATCGCTCGCTCTGGCCCGCTTCAGGAAACGTGAGGTCAGGCAAATGAATCTCGCCTGTGTGCGGCAACTCCAGTGCTAGAGTGGCCTGCGTGGCCGTGATGATCGGGCGTTGCAGGGATACTTTGTAACGCACCGGAGCGGCGGCATCGGCATTCGGCACGCGCACCATTTCGCGGATGTGCTCGCCTGTGAGACGCGGCTCCGTGCTGGCCACGGCGGCGGCGGGAAGTTGAAATGTGAACTCGCTCAACGCACCGGACTTCACTTCCAGATCCACGCGCGCCTCAAGCCGCACCCAACTTTCCTGCACCTCTGCGGCCATGACCCAGCGCGTGTCAAAGCGCGCAGCCACCTTGCCTAACGTGACTGCCGCCGTGAACTCCGGCGTGTCGAATGTGAACTCTCGCTTGGATTCATAAGGGCTGGTGAGTTTGAAATCCCCGATGGGCGGATACTCTTCACGTTTCTCGCCAGGGCTCGTCTCGCGGATCTGGCTCGGCTTTTGATTGGTAAATGTCACCAACGCATTCACATCCGGCAGCGTGGCGATCTGCGCTCGTCCACGCACTTGGCCCATGTTTTCCAGCGCCACCGGAGCCAGTTCAAGCTGCGCTGGTGGCTCCTTCCAGGCCTTGGCTAGTCCCAGCAACAGCGTGGTGGCCTCCGGAGTGGGACCGCTGAAACGCAGTTGCACGCGCGCCCCTTCCACCCACCAATCTTGCAACCGATCCGAATCCACGCGGGTGACGGTGAAGCCATTTGGCAGCACCACGCTGGTGTGCAGCAAGTCTTGGCCACGGGCAGGCAGGAGGTTGAAGACCGCATGGATTTCCAGCTTGCTAGGGCTGATCTGGTAAAGGTAGTCCGCACGCAGGCCAACGTTTAACGTGCGTCGGCTCAGCGTTAGGCTTAGCGGCACGGGCGCTCCGCTCACTTGATAGGCGGCCAAGCGTTGGAAGCCTTCCGCGCCCGTGATCGCAGGGAAAATGATCTGCTGATGGCTGGTCGCAGGCTGCATCTGCACCTCTAGTTCATCCACGGCTAGCACACGCAGCTCCTGCTCCACGCGGCTGGCACTGGGGTTGAGCGTGGGGAATGTTTCCGTGCTAGGAAGCTTAGCCGCAGCGGGGCGTTCGGCAGTTAGGGTGAGATGCAGTTTCTCCCGCACGGGCAGTGTGAGTCGGAAACTGAGCGTCTGCTGATCCGCTCCTTTATTCAGCGACCAATGCTCCACGTTAGGAATATCCACACTGATGGGCGTGAAGCTAGGGTCCAGATCTAAGGAGAATTCTTGCCGATCTCCGCCGGGAAAATCATAGTCCACCGAGGCCTCCAAGCGCTCCAACGCCGGACTCAGAAACAGCGTGGAAACGACCCGTGCAGCCGCTGGCAGGCTGGCCGCAGCGTTGGCCATGCGGGCCCCTAGATCGCGCTGGAGGCTGAGCGTAGTGGCATTTCCTAACGCGGCGGTGAGATGCCGCTGCGGGGCTCCATCGGCGGTGGCGGTTTCCACGATGGGCAGTCCGCCGTTGAGCGTGATGCGTGCTGACATGTCGCTGAGGCTCAGGGTTATCAGGGCTCCGGCGGCTTGGGGCAGGTGCGTGCTGAGCGTGGCCCAGTTGGAAGTGAGGGGCATTTCCAGTTTGGCTAGGACGACGTGAGCGCCTGGTTTTTCAATGAGCAACTTTTGCTCCGTGAGTGGCGCGGCGGCTCCATCCAGCGTCAGACTGGTGATGCTAGCGCCTGTGAAATCCAGCGGCACACTGGCCCACGTGCCCGTGCTAGTAATGCTCAGCGTGGCTTCCAGCGTGAGCCGATCCGCCATGATCTGCCCGCGATACAACGCGCTCTGGATGCCCGCCCAAGCTGGGGCGGAGGTATCCAACGTGGGCGTGGGCTGGCCAGCGGCTAGCTTATTAGCACGGGCGGAGGCCCAGAGTTTTTGGAAAGTGTCGTAGGTTAGGAAATAGCGTCCTGGCTGCTGGTCCGCCAGCGGCTTGGTGCTATCGAATGGCACATAGGCCGTGTAAGGCGCAGGCGTGGACGCCCCCTGGGAGTTCAAAAGCAGCAGCATCATCATCAAGGAGACGGGGCGTCCCGCCCCGTCCAGCACCCGCAGCGCAGAAGGGGCGGGATGCCCCTGCTCCTTGGAAGCGAACCATCGCCACACGATCAGTAGCCCGCTCATCACTAGCACACCCAGCAGCGCCCCATTGAACGCCTTCTGCCACTCTGGCCCCAGGATCTGCGGCAGGAAATGCAGCGGCAATGCGAGGCATACGGCCACGAAAA
>JAYVOP010000050.1:0-2481 GCA_043757865.1 Verrucomicrobiales bacterium
AAATTACGGGGGACTTCATTGTGGGAAATAATCTTGTTATACCAGTCGGTGATATAGAGGCAACCATCCGGCCCGAAGGCGATATGCACCGGGCGGAACCACGGATCGCTGCTGCGCACGAAGTCCTGCGCTTTGCGGAATTTCCAATGCGCTCCGTCCGCCACGGCCTGGGTCATCTGAATGCGATTCGTGATCGGATTCGCTAGGTAAAATTGCCGATGGTTGGCATCTTCACCGGGCCCATACGGCTGCGGCCAACTGCCAAAATCCTCAGCTAGGGCCAGCCCGCTCAGCCCGGTGCCTCCCACTTGCCAATCCTTGACTGGGGCGGAACGGACGGGTGCGTAGGGCTTCAATTTCTCGTTGCCTATACCTGGAAAGTTTTCTCCTACTGCTATGTCTGTGAGTGGAAATCCCATGTCGTTCGCCTCCTGGCCGAAGAGTTGGCCGGTGCGGTCGATCACGAATCCCCAGATGTTATTCAAGCCCGCTGCCACCAGTTCAAACTTCTGTCCATCCGGTGTGAAGCGGCCCAGCTTGCAGAAATCCCATTTGGTGGTGGAGCCATCCTTGGCCTTAATCATGGAGTGATTAAACGCGCCCTGAGCCGTGTAGATCCAGCCCCCCGGGCCGCGCGTGAAGCCATGGAGAAAGAGGTGACTATCATCTATGCCCACGCCCTCTAGCAGCACCTCGGTTTTGTCGGCCTTGCCATCGCCATCGGTGTCCCGCAGGAACTTGATCTGCGAGCCGTGTTGAACAATGCAGCCGTCTTGATAGGGCAACATGCCTAACGGGATCGCGAGCCCCTCAGCAAAGACGCGCGGCGTCTTGGCATAGGTGGCCGGGTGGCCGGGGCCGCCGCGCTCTAGGAGATCATAGACCAGCACTTTATCCTTGGCGGCACTGGCGTAGAGCGCCTCCGCTGCGCCTCGGTTCTCATTCGCATCCACGGGATATTCCATCGCGGTCATGGTCCAGAGATTACCCGCCGCGTCCCACGCGCTGGTGATAAATTTCCCATAGCCAGGCGCTTCCTCGGCCACTAGCTCGATACGGAATCCGGGTGGCAGCGTGAACGTGCTAGCCTGCTCCGTGGCTGTGAGCGGGGAGGGTTTGGCCGCAGGCGCGGGCTCTGCTGGCGGCACTGCTTTAGGCTGGGCGGGCGTGGCGGGTAGCTCCGTTAGGAAAATTTCCTTGACCTGAATCTGCGGCTGTCCGCCCGCATGGACTTGGATGCCCAGGTGGCCAGTCTGCACGATGTCAGGATCTTCCTCAGTGTAGTCCACACAGACGACACCATTTAAAATGGTGCGGATGCGTGGCCCTTCGGCAATGATCTCGTAGTCGTTCCAGGCTTGGCGATGCAGCACGGGCTCGATCAATTTCAGATCGCTCGTGGCCATGAGTTTATTGCGGCGGCTCTCATCATAGATGCAGCCCCACCAGCCCGGATCGCCCAGATCACATTGATAGCCGGCCATCTCCCCAGAGTTCGGCACGCGCTGGGAGCGGATCTGAATACCGCTATTAATAAAGCCCTGGTGGCCAGTGAGTTTGAACTTCAACTTGAGGTCGAAGTTCCCGTATTCTTTCACGGTGGCCAGGAACTCATTGCGCTTGATGTCGGTGGCTTCATTGCCGCCCGTGAGGCAACCGTCCGCCACGCGCCAGAGGTCCGCTGCGCCTTCCCAGCCGCTCAGCGAGTGGCCATCGAAAAGCGGAATGGGTTCGGCAGCTAGGGTGAGGTGAGTGAGGGCAAGCAGGAAAAGAAATGGGCGCATAAGGCCGCATGGGTAGTGGCCGCCAGCGGGCCCCACAATCCCGCAAGCGAGGTGCTGACCACAAGGAACACGGGCGTCCCCGCCTGTGCTGGGTCACGGCCACCTACAGCAACCCCTAGTGTCCGAGACGACCGCTACCCAGCACAATCCAACAAACGGGAGTTGGAATCAGCCGCCGCAGGCGGTCGGCGCAAGCGGCGGGCTGTGGCCGCAGTGGTCAAAGCACCGAGGGGCTTGGCGAAGGTAATCTAAGGCTCACCCAAAAGGACAATGCTGGAGCTTACCTCATGGCGGCATCCATCCGCCCCGCCCGGTCCCGTGCCATCGCGCAGGCGTCCTCAATCAACTTCGTGCGCGTTGCTTTGAGTTGCAGGAAATGCAGCACCGGATCCTCTATCCCCCAGTCATTGAGTGGCGGATGGCTATTGAGATTCCGCACCGGCATAGCAAAGACCTGCTGACGCAGCTTGGGGCTGCCATCCAGCGCAGCCTTGAATCCTGCTTCCTCGTGCCCTGTAATGTGCGGCGTGGGATAGTGCGACCACACCGTTTCCAGCAATTCCTCGGCCTCTGTTCCTGCCTGCATCAGACAGGCTCCGGTGCTCGGTCGTAGGTGATCTTGCTGATCGTAAATGCCGCACATCAGCGTAAAGGCAGGATTCGCTAGCAACTCTATTTTCCACTCCCAATCATTGAA
>JAYVOP010000051.1:0-2476 GCA_043757865.1 Verrucomicrobiales bacterium
GGCACGTTGATAAAGAAGATCACCACCAGCCATTCATTCCAATAAAAGTCTAGCATCATGCACGCGCTGATGAGCAAATGCATCACCACCAGGGCCACGCCCAGGAGCCCCATCAGGCCGCGATTAAACAACGCCACGAAGCACCCTAACTCCAGCAGCAGCCCCACGGAAAAGAACCCAGAAGTCAGTGTGGGATGCGCCTCCACAGCCTGCGTGGCCCAAGTCACGAAGGAGGGCGTGGGCTGCAACGTCTGATAATATTTCAAAAGCTGATTCTTCTCAAACTGCAGCCAGATCTCTTGCACTTGCACGCACCAGCGGCCTTTGGAAATCCATAATTTAGAAATTCCCGCCACCATATACGTCACCGCCAGACATTGCTGCACGAGGTAAATGGTACGGCTGCGACGAGCCTCTACGCTGGTCTCCAGCGGCCCCACTGCCGGGCGCAGCCAAGCAGCGGGCGTGCGCAGCGCATAGCCTAGCCAGCGGAAACGCTCCGCCCACAATGCCCGTAATCCGCCCTGCCGCCATGCGGTGAAATTCTCTCCCACTGCCGCTATCGCAAAGCCTAGCATCACCAACGCCAACACTTGGCTGGTGTGCCACACGTTTCCTCCCTGGCTGTTTTCCAATGAGCCCAAACAGCATTGAAACGCCAGCAACCCTAGCATGGAAATGGCAGGAGCAATCCCCAGCACGAACACCACAAGCAGCACGCCCAAGCTGCCCGCCACCAAGTGGATGTGCTCTGGTTGATTGATCCAGGTGACATCCACAAAGTTCGCCAAACTGCGGGGATATGGCAGCGCGAGAAAATTCTCCCCGCGCCCCAAGGCTGCTCCCGGGCTGAACGGAGCGAATCCGCTGAGCGCAAACGATTCCACCATGGCGTAGGCAAAGAGCACCCGCATGGCCAGCCATTCGTAAGCGGCATAACGGATTTTACCTGGCTGCACCCAGTTAGGGGAACGTAAATTCATGGGTTAGGCGGGGTTAGAGATGCATAAGAGGCCTCAGCTAGGAATGAGCGAGTCACCACTGCCGAGCCACCCGCAGGTGCGCGGGAGATCACGCCTTCGTAGAGCCGCAGCACGGTGTCGGGATTTTTCTCCAGCCACTCTTTATCACATCGCAGCGTGAGGAAATCCCGCAGGGCAGTGCGCCCAGCGGTTTGTTTAACCTCCAGTGGAACCGTGGTCTTCTTGAGATCCTTAAGTTCTGGATGGCTTTCTTTATAAGCCTTGAAGCCATCCGAGAGAAATTTGTAGTAGTCTTTTTTAGCCGCCGTGGCCCCTGCCGTGGTGAGGGTGTTAATCGCCACGGGCGCATCTTGGGCATTGGTAAAGTAAGTGATGATCGGCTCCTCAGTAAACTCTGCATACATCGGAAAACTAGAAAACGGATAGCACTCCGCCTGCTTCACTTCCTTGCTAGTGCGAGGGAAATGCATGCTTAGCCGCCCATCCTCAGCGCGCTCAATGATGAGGTAGGAAAGCACGATCAAGACCACACTGGTCTTATAAGGAAAGAGACTAAGGCGCATGAGCAAGTTAGGTATCGGAAGGCACGGCAGCCATCCTAGGAGCCGACCCGCAGGCGGCAAGGGGAAAGGCGGTGCCAGCTTGCCGGAACGCTTGTGAAAAATTTCACAAAGAGCTTGCCCGGCTTCTGGAGCGGGGGATACTCGGCCATCTTCGTTGTCCCGCCCCCTTCTTTTTTGCCCCGTTTTCCTGCCTCATGGACTGGTTTTTCACCATCACTTCTGCCGTCAAGATCGCCCTCAGCATCGTGACGTTGCTCACGATAGTCGCGCTGGCGAGCTATGCGGAACGGCGTGTTTCTGCCGTTATGCAGGATCGGATTGGGCCGAACCGGGTAGGGATTCCGCTGACGTTGTTTGGCTTTAAAAAGGACTGGGCCTTCTTTGGCCTACTGCAACCGCTAGCCGATGGATTGAAGTTTATTTTAAAGGAGGATTTCGTCCCCGCGCACGTCAAGAAGCTCTATTTCTGGCTGGCTCCCGCCATTAGCATGGTGCCATCACTACTGACGTTTGCGGTCATTCCGTTCGGTTCCTCGTTCCACGTCGCGGGTCATGATGATGTGAAAATGGCCATTGCGGATTTGAACGTCGGCCCGCTCTTTATCTTCGCCATTTCCTCACTCAGTGTGTATGGCATCGTGTTAGCCGGATGGTCTTCTAATTCTAAATATCCATTCCTCGGAGCCGTGCGGTCCACTAGCCAGATGATTAGTTACGAGCTCAGTCTGGGGCTCAGCTTGGTGCCCGTGCTGCTGGTGTTCGGGGAGTTGAATCTTGGGAAAATCGTCGAGTATCAAAATGCCAACGGCTGGCTGCTCTTACCTGCCTGGGGAGAAGGCTTGAGCCTGGAACGCTGGGTGCTGCTGGTGCCCATGCTGATCTCCTTCCTCATCTTCACCACCTCCATTTTTGCCGAGACCAACCGCATGC
>JAYVOP010000052.1:0-2460 GCA_043757865.1 Verrucomicrobiales bacterium
GCGGGCACGCTCAATGGACATCCGTTCCACGCCACCTTGGAGCCGGATGGTCAGGGCAGCCACTGGTTGAAAGTGGACGCTAAATTGCGCACCGCCGCAGGCTTGGAGATCGGAAATAGCATTCAGTTAGTGATCGCCCCCGTGGCGGAGGAACCAGAGCCCCCGGTGCCGCAGGATCTGGAGGCCGCCCTGGCGGGAGCCCCCGCCGCGCTGGACTTATGGGTGGGCCTCACCCGCATCGCCCGCAGAGATTGGATCCAGTGGCTAGAGTCCGCCAAACAGTCCGCCACCCGCCTGCGGCGGATCCAGAGCACCATCTCCATGCTGCTAGCGGGGAAACGTCGCGTCTGCTGCTTTGATCGGTCCGGCATTTTTAGCAAAGGCCTCAGCGCGCCACGGGCGAAGTCCTCGTAGCTCCACGATGGCGTGGTGCTAGAGTTAAACTAGATCCCCCAGGAGCCAGAGGCTGGGTTATGGGTGGGGCTTTCCTGACGTTTGCCGCTCCCAACGTAGCATTAGACCGCCAAACTTTGGCGCAGGAGTTGGCGGGCACGGTAGAGACGCGTTTCCACGGCCTTGGGGCTGCAATCCAGGATGGTGCTGATCTCTGCGTAGCCTAGGCCGTGCTCTGCAAAGAGGACCATGGCGGTGCGCAGATCCACGGGGAGGGCGGAGAGCGCGGCTTGGATTTCTTGGAGGCGTTCTGCACGAACAGCGGCGGCGGCGGGGTCAGGCTGGGGATCTGCGGGGTCGTGCAGTGGTGGCTCTGCGGAGTCTAGGGAAACGGTGGGGTGCCGGGCGGCCCAGCGGGCGTGGTTATGGGCCAGACGGCTGGCGATGGTGAAAAGATACGTGGGGAAGGCCGCTTGGGGACGGTAGCGGTGGCGTGCTTGGTAGAGGCGCACGAAGGTGGCCTGGGCTAAATCTAACGCGCTGCTGTGCTGGCCGGTCATGCGCATGAGATAGGCCGTCAGGCGCGGTTGCCAACGTTGCATGAGGACGTTCAATGCTAGATCTTGGCCTGCGGCCAGTTGCTGCATGAGGGCCGCATCTGAAGGATCAGCAGAGGAATCTGGAGTCATGCTGGCAGGTTAGGGGCTGGCTTCACTATGTGAAAAATCTAGGGCATAGGGCAACATTTGTTGCAGGTAGGCCTGGGCTTGCGTGGGGTCTAAACAATGCGCGGTCTCGTAGAGGTGGGTTAGCATCGCCTGCTGGCATTCCACATGCGCGGCGGCGTGGTCTGCCAGGGCGGCCGTTAGCGCTGGGGTGAGTTGGCCAGACGTGGCCAAGCCTTGAAGCTGCGCATGGCTAGCGGCAATCCGCTGACACATGGATGCGCAGCGGGGGCGGTAGGCTTCATGCAGGGCGGCCACGGCTTGGTATTGGGCAGCGGTTAGTTTCAGCTCGCTGCGCAGCCATGCTAGCTCCGGCCAGCGGTCTGCGGCAATGGCGCTAGCTTGGAAGCGCCCGGTGGAGCGCATCCCAAAGTAGGCCCCCAAGCCCAAGGCCACTGATGCCAATAGAATGAGCAGGCCGCGCTTCATGGATCGTGGTGTTGGTGGTCGGGTTCGGCGGCGGCTAAGAAGGGGCTGATCGTCTGCACGTAGGTGGTGCGTGCGCCCGCTGGCGCGGCCCGCAGCCCCAGCCAACCTCCGCCGACGGTGAGCAAGGTCACCGTGGCGAAGGCGATGCTAGGGCGAGCGAACCAAGCGCAAACGTGCGTGATGGCGATGAGCCACGGACTAGGCGCATGGCTCGCAAGCTCCTGCCACACCTCCCGCTGGAAGCTCGTGGGCAGGCTGGGCCGGGGCGTGGTCTGGCGCAGCAGGGCGTCTAGTTCGTCGTCGGTCATGGGGTTAGTGGAGTTTCGCCAGATACTTGGCGGGATTTTTGTCGAACTTAGGTTTGCAGGACTCACAGCAGAGTTTGATCTCTTGGCCTTGATAGTCGAAGACCACGGGCTTCTCGCCATCCTCGCCTAGCTTGTCCCCAGAAACGAGGCAGGTTTTCAGCGGATAGGCTTTGGCTGCGATGCGTTCCCGATTGCGGGCGGCATGTCCAGAATCGGCCATGGGAGCGGCACAGGAGGCCAGGAAAAGGAGGCCGCTGGTGGCCAGCAGACAGGTTAGTTTGGTTTTCATAGGGGTATTTTGGTTTTGGTGTTTTGGTTTGGAGGAGATTAGTTTAATCCGGGCAGATACTTGGCGGGATTGGCGTTAAATTTCTTGATGCAAGCGGCACAGCAGAACTTGATTTCCTGACCTTGATAGGTCTCGGAAACGACTGGTCCCATGCTGCCCAAGGTGCTGCCCGTGACTAAGCAAGTCTTCAGCGGATAAGGCTTAGTGCCCCCGCTGCTGGTGGTGCTGCCCGTGCTAGCACAGGCTGTGAAGCCGAGGCTGAGCAGGGCCAGGAGGAGGAAATGACGAGTGGTTTTCATAGGTTTGGTTTTGGTTT
>JAYVOP010000053.1:0-9025 GCA_043757865.1 Verrucomicrobiales bacterium
CGCAGCCACCCAAATGCCGCCGCCGTGAGCAGGCCCACGAGGATGGCGAGGGCGCTGCCGACCTTCTCGGAGGCGGGCGAGCGGGTGGTAAATGGCGGAGTGTTAGGCATGTGGAAGGGTTGGGTGGTGCCGCCAGCTTCATCACGCGAAGTATCGCCATCCGGTGGGGCGATGATAAATTTGGCCCCGCAGCTCACGCAAAGTCCTTTTTGTCCTAATAGGGCGTCCGTGACATCGAAGGGCGTGCGGCAGATGGGGCAGTAGGTGCGGGGCATGGTTATTTAAAATCGGGTGGGGTGGGGGCTTCCGTGGGGTCTTCTGCTTTGGTGGCAGGGGCGGGGAGTTTCCAACTCTCGTCGGACAGTTTGGTGTCAGAGAAATCAAAGTTCTGGCTGTCGATCATCACTTTGGGCGTGGTCCGTGGTCCAGCGGGAGCCATGGTGGCGATTTGCGGAGAGCGTTGGCGTAGCAGCAAGACGACGATGCCAATGTTTCCTAACAGCGAGAGAACGAGCAGGAGATTGATGAGCGGACGACGTTTCATTTGCTCGGAGGAATAGGAGTAGGGAGGCGCTTGCGCACGATAGTGAAGAAAAGTTGGCGCTTAGAATATTTACTGATCTTGCAGTCCGTTTCCAGTGTCACGAGGCCCAGCTCTGGCTGCTCCGTGCTTTTAGGCGTGAGGGTTAGCAGATACTCCCGGCCTGCCGTCACCACCTGCATATCGGCGGCCATGTTGGGGCGGGTGCTGGCGTATTTGAGGATGTTGATGGGCTCTGCGCCTAGCACTTTGATGCGCACTTGTTTGGCCGTGCAGGCATCTCCGATTTCCCACGTCGTCGTCATGGGGGTGAATTCATAGAGCTTGGGCACGTTCACGCTGCAATCTAGTTGCACGTTAGGATGCGCGGCATCGTCGGTGGTCACGGTGATGTATTTCGTGGACTCGCCTTCCACGGAGCCCACTTTCATCACCACCTTCACCTCCCCAGATTCCCCCGCCGCATACTGGGTCTTGTTGGCGGTGGCCTCCAGACAGCCGCAGGAGACCTCCAAGTCTTTGATGACTAAGGGCTGATCTCCAGTGATTTTAAATTTAAAGAGAAAGTCCACGCTCTCATCTTCGAGCTTAGCGGTGGCTTTGACGATGGTGGATGCGAACTCCATGCCCGCGTGGGCGAGCATAGGCAGGAGCAGCAGGAGGGCGAGAAATTTCATGTGAGGGTAAAAGGGAGCGTGGTTACTAAGATGCTGAGCGCAGATTCCACCGGACGCAATCAGCGTATGGCAGTGATCCGCCAAAGAGGTCCAACGCGCTGCCGATAGTGAGATCCACACGCCCCGCGCTGAGTTGCTCCGTGAGTGCCAGATCCCCCAAGCTGGCCGCCCCGCCAGCATAAGTCACAGGTCGTGGGCACCAGTCCGCTAGGGCGAAAATGAGCGCGTGGTCCATGCCCGCGCGTTTCCCTTCCACATCCGCTGCGTGGATGAGAAACTCCGCACAGGAGTCGGCTAGGGGGGACAAGGTTTCCTGCGCTATTTCCAAGTCTGTCCACGTCTGCCAGCGGTTCATGCAGACGGTCCAGCCCTGGTCCCTGCGGCGGCAACTGAGATCAATCACCAGCCGCTCCGTTCCGATTTCCCGCACCATTTCCGCCAGCCGTTCAGGTAGGAAATTTCCCTCTGGAGAAAAGAGCCAAGAGGTAACGATCACATGACTGGCTCCGGCTTCCAACCAGCCAGCAGCATTGGCTGCCGTGATTCCGCCGCCGATTTGTAAGCCCCCCGGATAAGCCGCCAGCGCGGACTGCGCAGCGGCGGTATTCCCCGCGCCTAACTGGATGACGTGGCCGCCGCTCAAGCCGTCCGCACGGTAGCGGTCGGCAAAGAAGGCGGGGGGCTGCGTGGCCTCAAAGTTCGTCACCAAGCCCGTGCCATCATCGCGCAGCGAGCTGCCGACGATCTGTTTAACTTTGCCATCATGGAGGTCGATGCAGGGGCGGAAACGAGTCATATCAAGATCCCTAACGAGGCGGGCAATTCGGCCCCTGGCAAGGTGGAAATAGAGTGGTTACAAAAAGTTATTGAGGAGGCCGTGCGATTGGCCGCATGGAGTGCATCCTTGGCGCTGATCAGCCCTGGCCAAATTCCACCGTCTTTCTCTTTGCCACGGGCTAATCCGTGCTAATTTGCCTCTCCCCGCGCTCCGTCCCAGACCGCGTCTCCCCCTTACTTTTCCACCCTCTTAATCCCCTCATCCCCCTCACATCGCTATGGGCCAAACCCTCTTTGCTAAAGTCTGGAACGCACATGCTGTGCGCAAGCTCAACAATGGTCAGACGCAGTTGCTGATCGGCACTCACCTCATCCATGAAGTCACGAGCCCGCAGGCGTTCGGTATGTTGCGGGATCTGGGGCTCAAGGTGAAATTTCCCCACCGCACCTTTGCCACCGTGGATCACATCGTGCCCACGCTGAGCCAAGTGGAGCCATTTGCAGACCCGCTGGCGGCGGAAATGATCAAGGAACTCCAACGCAACGCGGACGAGTTCGGCATCACTTATTTTGATTTAAAAAGTGGCAAACAAGGCGTCGTCCACGTCGTGGGGCCAGAGCAAGGGATTACCCAGCCAGGAACCACCATTGCTTGTGGCGACAGCCATACTGCTACGCACGGGGCGTTCGGAGCCATCGCCTTTGGCATCGGCACCACCCAGGTGCGGGATGTGCTAGCCACCCAAACCATGGCCATGAGCCAAGCGAAAGTTCGTCGCATCAACGTGGACGGTAAGCTACTGCCCGGCGTGTATGCTAAGGATGTCATCCTCCACATCATCGCCCAGTTAGGGGCTAAGGGCGGCATCGGCTATGCCTATGAATACGGTGGCAATGTGGTGGATGAAATGAGCATGGAAGAACGCATGACCGTCTGCAACATGAGCATCGAAGGCGGTGCGCGCTGTGGTTATGTGAACCCGGATCAGAAGACGTTCGATTATCTCCAAGGCCGCCCCTACAGCCCCACTGGAGCCGCCTGGGAGGCGGCGTTGGCGCGTTGGCGATCCTTCGCCACGGATGCCGATGCGAAGTTTGACGACGTGGTAAATTTCCGTGCGGAAGACATCGCCCCCAGCGTCACTTGGGGTATCAGCCCAGATCAAGGCTTCAGTATCGACAGCTGCATCCCCGATCCTAACGCAGCGAAAACTGCCGCCGAGAAAGCCAGCATCGAGGAAGCCCTGGCCTACATGAAACTCACCCCCGGTGCCCCCATCAAAGGAACCAAGGTGGACGTGGCCTTCATCGGCTCCTGCACCAATGGCCGACTCAGTGATTTCCGGGAAGTGGCTAAATATCTCAAAGGCCGCCACGTGGCCACAGGCGTCAAAGCCATTGCCGTGCCCGGCAGCCAAATCGTCGCCCACTTGGCGATCAAAGAAGGACTGGATAAAATTTTCATTGCCGCCGGATTCGAGTGGCGGGAGGCGGGTTGCTCCATGTGCCTAGCCATGAACCCTGACAAGCTCGTGGGCGATCAACTTTGCGCTAGCTCTAGCAATCGGAATTTTAAAGGCCGCCAAGGCAGCACCACGGGCCGCACCGTCCTCATGAGCCCGCTCATGGTGGCCGCCGCAGCCATCACTGGTAGCATTGCGGATGCGCGCGAGGTCTTTGCGGACCAACTCGCAATCTCCGCCGCCTAGACCTTACTTTCCTATTTTCTAACTCTTTTACTCTCCCAACTATGGCTCTCGCAAAAATCCTCACCGTCTCCGGTCCCGGCGTTTACGTTCCTGGCTCTGACATTGATACGGACCGCATCATCCCAGCGCGCTTTATGAAATGCGTCACCTTCGATGACCTCGGTCAATACTTTTTCTACGATGTCCGGCACACACCAGAAGATGTGGTGATCCCCACGCATCCCTTGAACGATCCCCGTTTCTCCAACGCCAAGATCCTGCTCACTGGCGTGAACTTCGGCTGCGGCAGCTCGCGCGAGCACGCCCCGCAGGCCCTCTATCGCTACGGCCTGCGCGCGGTCATAGCGGAGAGCTTTGCGGAGATTTTCTTTGGTAACTGTGCCACCTTAGGCATCCCCTGCGTCGTTGCCACCACTGCCGACATCAAAGCGCTGGCCGCGTCCGTGGAGGCTGATCCCACGCTAGAGATCACGGTCGATGTGGAGAAATGTCGCGTCTTTTTTGGCGCAGAAAATTTCCCCGTCGTCATCCCCGACACCGCCCGCGATGGCCTCATCAGCGGTCAATGGGATCCCATTGCCGAGCTGCTAGAGTCGGCCTCCCAAGTAGCCTCGACGGCGGCTAACGTGGGCTATCTGGCAGTGTAGGATCCGCGCTTCAGGGGTTACCCAGTAGATCTTTGCTGGTCGAATCCCCCGGCATTTCAAAGTCCTCACCCCGCAGCACCCAACCCGTTTGCAGATAGTGCGTGATCTCTACCTGCTGCTCGTTGGTCGAGTTCTCAGGATATTGCACGCGCACCACCGAGTAAATGGTAGGCTTATTCAGAAAGGCCGCCAGCAGCTTTTCATGCACGGCGGATTGGCGCACCACATAGCCAAAGAGCACTTTGCTGCGGTCCGCGTTATACAGCTTATAGGCTTGATGCGTGTCGTTGTCAGGGAAATCTAAGTTCGGATAGGAAGTGGTCTCAAGGATGAATCGGAAGAGGGTGGGCTTGGTCGGTTTCGTAGAGAGGAAATGTTCTAGCGGCATGTCTCCATAAGCCACATAGCTTTCCCAATCCACCTTCCAGCCACCGTCGGTCTTTTCCAGACTCAATGTGTAGGGCTTATACTGCTTGGTTTCCAGCGTGACCACTACGAAGTTCTTATGGGCAAAGAGCGTGTCGAAGCGCGGCAGCGCAGCATAGTCGGCAGGCACGAACGGCGTCTGATCTTGGTAATAAGCCTCCATCATGGGTAGCACCCGTTCCGGCTCACGCAGCAGTGGCTTAAGTTCCAAGGAGCTCTTCGCTTCCAAGAAGGACTTTAGCGTGGGCAGCAGATCCGCCAGCAGCGTAGTCTTGGGCCGTCGCTCCACATCGGAGAGCGGAACGGCTGCCGGGGCGGTGTGCTGGGTGGTTGTGGATTCGTTAGCACTACTGCCGTCCAAACGTCCCTTCACTTTCATAATTTTCCATCCCAGCAATCCTAACGCGATGACAGCCAGCGCGATCAAGCCCCAGGGGAGCTTGGCCAGCGCACGTTTCCAAGCCCGCCAGTTAGCGGAGGTAGCCGCCGCGCCCTCGTCCCAGTCCAGGTGGCGGTGCTTCAACTCACTGCGGGAAATGCGTTTGCGCTTCAACGGTGGGGGGTCGTTAGGCCCTTGCGCATGGTCCGGGTCGGTGGTGCGCGCGAGGCGATCTTTAAAGTCGATTTCTCGAAGGTCTGGGGCGGCCCTTTCCCACGAGGACTTGGCACTGGAGCGCAGGCGATTCTCCTCGGGGTTGAAACTCCGCGTCGTAGGAATCGCCTGGGGAGCGGATAGTGGCTCCGCCAGCAGAGCCTCGACAGCTAGCAAGGGGGCCTTGCAGTGCGGGCACAAGGCTCTTTGATTGCCGAGTGCTTTCGCCAATTTTGCGACCTTACCGCATTCAGAGCAGGTGCGGAGATTCCAAGTTTTCACGTCCATAATGTGCGCAGAGTGTGGCCAGATCTCGGCCTCCGTCAATCTTTCTCCGCATCCGCACAGGGTTAGCTCCCTGGCGTAGGGACGTGGGCCTTAACCTTTGGGGTTAGAGTTCACGCCAAGCTTGGGGATGACCCAGAGCATGTGGAGCCCAGCCCAGAGGCCTGCGGAGGCCTTGAAACTTGGTCACTACCACCATGCTAGCAGAAAAAATAGGAACCACGATATCCACGAATGGACCCGCTGTTAGATGGCCGTAGTGCAAGTAGCAAGCCTAGCTGATCCGTTTCCCTTCATGTTCTTCGTGGTGCGCATTCTCAGATTTTCCAAAGCATGTCGGCGGGGTAACTTGTGGTAACCTCTTAGCCCGCAGATAGATCACCTCACCCATGAGTAAAGGTAGGGGAATGCCGACAAGGGAATGATTCATGTGCATCAATCAAAAAAATTCCGAAGTCCAAAGGAAGGGGTGACGATGGCTTCGACGAACGCGAACTGAGGGGTGAAAGCGTTGGCCATATATTTTTTCGGACGTGCTAATTTGGTGGAGCCAGGGGTTGAAATAGATTGTGATGATATCGGTGGTTAGAGGGCAAGGCCTCGCAGCGTGCCTAACGGATGAATATTTTTTGTGCCTAGCAGGAAAATTTCCACACGCCGCAAAATGCACTAACGTGCGGATTGGCACGCGGGCTGCACTATTTGTTTGGATGATTCCGCAATCACTACGCCCCGTTGGGCTCCCCCATTTTTTACCACCGTCTGTCCAGATGGTGGGATGCGCTTTGGTTGCTTCGTGGCCTGAGAAACCACGCGTGGCGGGTGCGGAGGCGGCCAGCTCCGTGCCCGCCATTGAATCAAGCTCATTTTCCGAAACTTTAACCCTAACACCCACATCCAATAAACTATGAATCGTCGCCAACTCTTGAAAAACACCACGCTCTCCTCCTTGCTGGCAGGCTTGCCCAGCGGCTTCGTGGGCTCTGTTTATGCCAGCGATGCGCCTGAGACCGCAGATTTGAAGCTGGGCATGATTGCCCTTACGGACTGCTCGCCTATCGTCATCGCCCATGAGAAAGGGCTCTTTAAGAAATACGGCATCAACGCCACTGTCTCCAAGGGAGCCAGTTGGGCGGCCATTCGCGACTCCCTGAGCAATGGAGATCTGCACGCCACGCACATGTTGCTAGGCATGCCCATAGCCTCCACCATGGGCCTGGGAGGCGCCCCCAAGAAGCCGATGGTGGTGCCGTGGATTATGAATCGTAATGGACAGGCGATCACGCTGAAAAAAGAGCTCGCTGGCAAAGTAGGCGCTGATGCTAGCAAGCTGAAACCCCTGGTGGATGCGGCCAAGGCCAGCGGGAATCCGCTCACCTTTGCCATGACCTTTCCCCCTGGCACGCACGCGATGTGGCTGCGTTATTACCTAGCCGCTGGCGGCATTAATCCGGGTGATGCCGCTGGGGCCGGGGCGGACATCTCCCTCATCACCATTCCGCCGCCGCAGATGGTGGCCAATATGAAGGTGGGGAAAATGGATGGCTTCTGCGTGGGCGAGCCTTGGAACGCCAAGGCCATTGCTGAGGAAGTGGGCTATACCGCCATCACCACGCAGGATATATGGAAAGATCATCCAGAGAAAGTGTGTGCGTTTACCGAAGAATTTGCGGAAAAAAATCCCAAGACTGTGAAGGCAGTGCTGAAGGCGCTGCATGAGTCTAGTGTGTGGCTAGACAAAATGGATAACCGTGCGGAGGGCGCGCAGATTGTGAGTGCGGCCACCTACATTAATTGTCCGCCAGAGGCCATCCTGGGCCGCTTTCAAGGGAAATACGACATGGGCGATGGACGGAAAATCAAAGACCCTAACTACATGATCTTTAGTGAGCGCAACTGTAACTACCCCCAAGCGAAGTATGCCCAATGGTGGCTGACGCAGCTCCGCCGCTGGGGCTTCACCACGGGTGCGCCTGACTATGTGGGCGTGGCTAAGCAAGTGATGCGTGGAGATCTCTACGAGGCGGCCATGAAGGAGATCGGCTATACGAAAGGCGTGGCGGATCATACGGCGGAGACGCTTTTTGATAAAGTGAAGTTCGATCCTGCCGGGGATCTGGAGGCTTATGCCAAGAGCTTTGCCATCAAAACCATGAAAGACTAACTGGATGAATTTCTTGCAGAAACTGAAGCTCGACTCGCTGATCCTGCCGCTCCTCGCCATCCTGGGCTGCGGCCTGATCTGGCAGGGGATCGCTGGGCGCAATGTCACCACGACCAAGGTGGATGACTTTGGGGATACCGTCACAGTGACGAAGCGAGTCGGGCTTTCGCAAGATTTGCCCACGCCGGGGGAGGCCTGGACGGCTAGCAAGTCGTATATCACCGACCCCTTCGCCAAGCGCGGAGAGCTGGACCAAGGCATCCTGCGCTTCACGTGGCTCTCGCTGAAACTCGTGGCCCAAGGCTATCTGTTAGCGCTCCTCGTGGCCACGCCCATCGGCTTCTGTCTCGGCTTATCGAAGACGTTTACCCGTGCCTTCGATCCGCTCATCCAGATCCTGCGCCCCGTCTCCCCGCTGGCTTGGCTGCCGTTAGGGTTGGTGCTGTTCAGTGGGGTCAAAGTGCTGGATGCAGCCGGGCGCACCACGTTCGGAGCCTCGGATGCGGCATCGCTTTTCACCATCGCCATCTGCTCCATGTGGCCGACGGTGATGAACACTGCGGTGGGCGTGCGCGCGGTGCCGCAGGATTACCTCAACGTGGCCAAGGTTTTGAAGCTCACTAAGTTTAAGACGCTCATCAAGGTGCTCCTCCCGGCCACGCTGCCCTACATGTTCACTGGTTTCCGTCTCTCGTTAGGCATCGCGTGGCTGGTCATCGTAGCGGTGGAAATGCTGACCGGGCGGCCCGGCGTAGGCGGCTTTCTCTGGCAGCAATATAATGCGAGTAGCTACTCCCACATCATCCTCTGCATCCTCACCATAGGCGTGGTGGGCTACATTCTAGATCGGTGCATGAGCGTGGTGGAAGGGAGGTTTAAATCCGTCTAACGATGTCCCTGATTCAACTCACCAACGTCAGCAAATCCTTCGGAGATAAACGCATCCTGCACGACCTCAACCTCACGGTGGAGCCCGGGGAGTTCGTCACCATCATTGGTTATTCCGGGGCGGGGAAGACCACGCTCATTTCGTTACTAGCCGGATTGCAAATACCCACACAGGGAACCGCCCTGTTTTCCGGCCAGTCGATTACGGGTACTGGACTGGAGCGCGGCATGGTCTTCCAAAATTATTCCCTGCTGCCGTGGCTGACGGTGGCGGAGAATGTGGCGTTGGCCGTGGATGCAGCCTTTCCCGCCTGGGAGG
>JAYVOP010000054.1:0-2451 GCA_043757865.1 Verrucomicrobiales bacterium
GCCTGCGCCCATGAGGAACAGCACTACCAGCCCGACGTTCTGCGTATGCACGTTAGCCAGCCATGGCAGATGCCCGCGCCAGCATTGCCAGACCCAGAACGCGAGCACCGCCGCCCAGCCTAACCACAGGTAAATAACGCCCTTCCGCCGAGGCTGCACGGGCTCCGTATCCGCTGCGCGCACGGCCGCCAGCGGGCTGATACGGCGGATCTTTAACAACGGAAGTATGGCGAAACTCACACAGATTAGAAAGCCCAACCCTAGCGAAGTGAGGATGCTGAGCGGATCGAAGGCGATCTCGATCTCGATGGGAATGTAGCCTTTAAACAACGCGGGCATCCCCCGCTGCAAGCCCACGCCGATGAGCACGCCGCCTACTGCGCCACACAATCCTAACGCGATCCCCTGCGCGATGAAAATCGCAAATGCCTGAGCCGCGGTGCAGCCCAGACAGCGTAACGTGGCCACGCTGCGCAGCCGTTGCTGCACATGCACATGAATGGCACTGGCCACGCCCAGCCCGCCTAGCACCAGCGATACAAAGCCTAGCAAGCTGAGAAAACTATACAAATGATCCAGCACTTGGCCGATGTTCTTGCGGCGTTTTTCCACTGTTTCCATGTCCATGCCCTCGCGTTTGAATTCCTCGCGCACGCCGTTCGCCCAGGCTTCGGGATCCCGACTAGGCGGAAATTTCAAATGCGCGCGATGGGAGGAGAAGAGCCCATTTCCTAACCCCGTTTTCGGCTCTAACGCCGTGGCATAGAAGACCTCTGGGGAGATCACGCCAAACGCGCCCGCCCACGACGCCCGCGCTGGTGCCGTGACGAACACGCCCAGCAGTTGGCTCGTCAGTCCGCCTAATTTCACAGGCGCACCGCTGCTGATGCCCGCTTGGTCTAGCAAGATGGAATCGCAGACGAAGCCCTCGCCTGCCATGCACCGCGCCCACGCGTCGGGCGGGTCCGTGATTGGCGTGCCGTAGAACGGAAAGCCCGCCTCCACCGCACGCGCTTCCACGCGCAGCAATCCCGCTTCCGCCTTACCCGTGGGGAAATGCAGCGTGGCCACGTGGCTGGTCTCATGCGCGATTTCTGCTCCACTGCGAGCCAGGAGAAGGTTCGAGGAAGCAGGGAATGGGCGGCGGCTATTGATGAAGACATCACTGCCGACCAGTGATTTCGCTTGGTTCTCCACGGCCGTAATCAGGTTCTCTTTTAAAGAGCCAATCGCCACTAACGCAGCGATCCCGAGCATGATGCTCATGGAGAACAACAGCAGGCGCTGGCGGCCCCGGCGGCTGTCCCGCCACGCCATTTTCCAAGTCCAGGCTTGGCAGAGATGCAGGAGAAACATGAGTGTGGGAGTGCGGCTAGGCGCGGAAGAGTGAGCCCATCTTTTTTCCTAAAATCATGGACGCACCGATCAACGTCACGCCGAGAAAGAGCATGGACCACGTGCCCAGCGCACTGGCTAGCGCGGCTCCATTCCCCAGATTTCCTGACAGGATATACATGGCCTTGGTGATGGGGTAATCCTCGGGTCGCTGCGCGAGGATGAGGCTATCGCTCACCTCCATCATGGCAAAGGAGAAGGCCAGCAGCCCACCTGCCACCAAGTTCGCAGCGATCAAGGGCAGCGTGATCAACTTCATCGTGCGCATGGGGGAGGCCCCCAGATTCATCGCGGCTTCCTCCAGGCTCACGCTCGTTTGCTGGAAGCCCGCAATGGCGCTGCGCACGATGTATGGCAGGCGGCGCATGGAGTAGGCGACGATCAGCAGGATGATGGGTGCCTCGTGCTTGCCGATCATGAGGAAATGCAACGGCTGGCCCTCGCGCGTCACGGAGAAATAGCCGAACGCCATCACCAGACCCGGCACGGCTAGCGGCAGCATGGACATGGCATCCAGGAAATTTCTCCCCGCCACTTTCGTCCGCGTAACGATGAAGGCGATGGCCACGCCTAACACCACATCCACCACGGTGGCGAGGCTGGCATAGATCAGGCTATTCCGAATGCTGGGCAAGGTGATGGGATGGCCCAGGGCATCGCTGAGATTGCTCGTGGTGAGCTGCGTGGGAAAGACCGTGCGATACCAATCATTGCTAAATGCCGTGGCCACCACGCCGATGTGCGGCAATACTGCAATGCCCACCACGAAGAGGAAGACCGCGCTACAAGCCATGGCCGCCGCGCCATGCAGAGGCCGTAGTTGCGAGGCCGTGGCCGCCCGACCACTGCTAGCGTAGTCCGTGCTGCCGATGATTTTCTTGCTGATGAGAAACGTGCCCACACTGACGAGAAACGTCACCACCACGAGGGCATACGGAATGGGATTCCCGCCTAGATCCTTGATGCCATCGAAGATCTGCACGCTGGTGACGCGGCTGAATTGGAACATCAGCGGCACCCCTAACTCTGTGAAGGCCCAGATGAAAACGATCACTC
>JAYVOP010000055.1:0-32144 GCA_043757865.1 Verrucomicrobiales bacterium
TCCCGCTTCGCCACCGTGCAGGAAATGCTCAGTGATCTCTCTCTCCTCAGCGGCCCAGAAGCCGCTGAAGCCAAGCAGAACCAAGGCTCGCGGGCCAGCGTGGTGCTCTCTAGCATCCACCAAGCCAAGGGCCTGGAATGGCGCGTGGTCTTCGTGATCTGGCTCACGAACTCCATGTTTCCCAATCCCCGGGCGGTGGAAGAAGGTGGCAACGACGCCCTGGAGGAGGAGCGTCGCCTCTTCTATGTGGCGGTAACTCGCGCGCGGGATCAACTTTACCTAACCTATCCCCGCATGTGGCATAAAGCCTACGATGGCGAGGTGTGGCAGACCGCCTCCGGCTTCCTGGGAGAACTGCCCAAGAACACGTTTGAAGAATGGAAAGTAGGCGGCAGCGGCTGGTGAGCCGTTCAGGTCCTGGATACTGCTAGTGGATCTCGATGGTATCCCAGCACAAATCGGTGCCGGGCTGGGGTTGGAAATGAAGGGCTTGGATGGCCTGGAGCAGTGCTGGCGGAGGCGTGGGGCCGTCGCTGAGGCAATATTTCACGCGTCCGCTAGGATCGATGGCGATGCGGAAAAGATACGGCTCCGTGGCATCCTCAGCGGCGGGGAGGTCGGGCGGCCAGAGGATCGGCTGTGCCAGTGGTCTAGCTGCTAGCGCGGGGCCTAGGAGCAAGCGGTGCGGGGAGCTGGGCGTTAATTGGGGAGCAGGGCGCGGGCGAGCGGGGAGCCACCGTGGCAGCAGGGGGCTCCTAGCTTCTGCGAGGAGAGGCTCGGGGTGATGCGGCACATCCCAGTTGAAGTGATAGTCTGGCTCATACCCTTGATAGCTGGGGGTGTAGGCAGGGAGGGCCAGCTGCGGCCAATGCTCCTCATTGGGGGCGGTTAGGCTGACTAACATGCTAGCAGGGGAGCGGTCTTCCAGTGAGGCTAGCACCTGTGCGCAGGCGGGATCGGAGCCACGGAGGATCAAGACGCTCTGTTCTGGGGGGAGGCGTTTCGTGGTGAGGGGGGTGGTTACTTTAAAGAGATAAAAGACGCCTAGATGGCCCACCAGTGAGATGAGGAGGAACCACCCTAACCGCCAACGCGAGGGCTGCCAAGCAAGCTCATCGAAGATCAAGCGCGGGGTGCCATCTACCTGCAATTCCGTGTGCATACGTGCCGTTAGGGAGGGAGAGAGGTAGCGATGGCGGGCTGGCAGCCAGCTTCCCAGATGATATTCTCTAGCTCAATCACGCGACCATGGGAGACGAGCACGTCCGCATGAATAATGACGAGCCGGGAAATGCTGCGCTCCATGGAGAGGCGCGCGGGTAACTCCTGTAGCGTAACCTTTTCCTTATTGAGATACATGATCGGCTCCGGATTTACTGGCGGAGTCGCTGGGCTGGTCGGTTCCCGCAGGCTTTGCTTCACGGGCACGGGTTTCACGGCGGGGGGAGTCGGGCGCTGGGCAGTCACGATTAACACCAGGGCTTTTTCCAAGGGGCGTAAGGTGGACGGAGAGCTAGGCAACTCCACCCGGGAGCCACCTTGCACTACTAACGAGGAGGTCACGAGGAAAAAGATTAGCAACAGCAGGACCACATTCAACAACGGGGCAACGAAGAGGAAATCTGGCCGCAGCTTCAGCGTGCTTTCAAGTTTCATACGGCAGGGATCTAGCAGCCACCAGCTTATTTACTGATCCCACCCAGCTTGCGTTTCTTCTGTTCATCGGCTAGGCGCTGCGCGCTTTCTCGGAAGTCCACGATCTCCTTATTTTGCCGCCCGGCGGTGAGGAGGTTCACGATCTCGATCCCGCCGCGCTCCATATCATGCATCAGGCTGTGTAAGGCAGCTGCTAGGTAACTATAGAGAATGTAGGCTGGTATGGCCACGGCCAGTCCACCCGCTGAGGTCACGAGGCTGCGGTAGATCCCCTTGGCCAAATCCGTGGTGGCGGCAAAACCATTCGCGGTCACGGGCATAAAGGTGTCGATCAACCCGAGCACCGTGCCCAGCAACCCTAACAAGGGTGCAATGTAAGCAATGGCGAGCAGTGCGGAAAGGTAGCGCTCCAGTTTAGGCACCTCGAGCTGCCCGGCCTCTTGGACGATCTGTTTCAATTCATCTCGGGGAGCCTCGTGCTGGACGATGGCGGAATGCACCACGCGGGCCACCGGTCCAGGGGTGCCAGCACAGACGTGCAGCGCTTCGGCATAGTTTTTTTTGTGAATCAGATTCGCGAGCCCCTGCATCAGATCCTGCACATCCAGATTCGCGCGGTGAAAGAGGAAAAATCGCTCGAGGAAAATACCTACGGCTAGCAGGCTGCAACCGAGCAGCAGAAAGACGAGGGGACCTCCTTGGGAAATAATTTCAAACATGATCGTGGATGCTATGCAAGTTCGGGACCAATCAGCAACGGATAATTCCGCTGCAAATCTTTAATTGCTCAATATAGTTTACATTTGTTGAAATTTCAAAATATTTTATTTAAATCTTGAAAAATGATGAGAAAATCTGTAAATGATAGCCCTTCTAGACCCCCCGCGCCATGAAGACACTCTTGGTGTATCATTACCATTTCCGTCCCGGAGGAGTGCGCAGTGTAATTGAGTGCGGACTTCAGGAATGGTGCGCCCAACGTGACTGGCGGCGGATCGTGCTCCTAACTGGAGAAGCGCCCCCGTCGGATTGGCTGGGTCGGCTCGCCCAGAACCTGCCCCGCGTGACGTTAGAGGTGCAGGCGGACGAGCGGTTAGGTTATCTGTCGGAGTTGGCGGTGGAGCCGGGGCTGCCTGCGCAGATAACGAGCATCCTGGGACAATACTTGGCTGCGGTGCGGCCAGATCTGGTGTGGGCGCACAATTTATCTCTGGGAAGAAATGTGCATTTAGGGCTAGCGTTAGAGAGCCACTGCTCCGTGCGAGAGGTGCCACTGCTCTGCCATGACCATGATTGGTGGCCGCAGCACCGCTGGGAGCGGTGGGTGGAAATGGCACACTGGGGCGTAGATTCCATCAGCCAAGCGGCGGTGGCCTGCTTTCCAACTGGGCCGTTGGTGCATCATGCCACGGTGCATCCGGCAGATGCGGCGGTCTTAGGCCCAGGGGTGCTATGGTTGCCTAATCCCGTGCCTGCGGTGGCTGCGACCCTCGGTCATCAGTTGTTATTAGATAAGCCGTATTGGCTAGCTCCCACACGGATTTTGCGACGGAAGAATCTGTTGGAGGCGTTGATCCTGCTGAAATTAGTGCGCCCAGAAGTCAGCACCTTGCTAGTAGCCGGGCCATGCTCTCCGGCAGAGTTGCCCTACGCGGAGCGGGCGCTGGCGGGCGCGCAACAGGTGGGGATCGATCTCCAGCTAGGCGTGGCGGCGGCTACTGGGCTCAGCGTGCCCGAGCTAATGGCCCCTGCGGAGATGGTGTTGCAAACCTCCGTGCAAGAAGGCTTCGGGCTGACGGCACTGGAGGCCGCGCATTTGCAGAAGCCGTTGATTTTGCGTCGTCTCCCTGGCATCACAGATTGGCTAGAAGAGCATGGCGGTCAATTCCCCCATGTTTATGACCAACTGCGTTTACCGCCAGCTATCGTGCCAAGTGATGAAGCTGTGAAATGGGAAACGGCTTGGCAGCAGGAACGGTGTCCGCTGCTGCCCACGGCTTGGCGAGATTTAGCGCGGGTGACAGGCCGGCCGGATTTCAGCCACTTTGCCGGACTCAGCTTGACTGGACAATCGGCGGTGGTGCAGGATCTCTCCCATTTTCAGGAGGGACTGCGCACTGCCAATCCTTGGTTAGAGCAATGGGCGCACTGCCTGCACGAGCCTGCGGTGGCTCCGCAGTTCACGGAAAGTTGGCCTAGCAGAATGGAGCAGATTCTCCGCTCCCCGCCCACCCAAGGCGATCCCCTCAGCTACCTAACACGGCTGTTCCAGGCGCATCTGGAGACAGCGGGCGCGTGGCCGATGCTTTGGTAGGGCGCGGCGTGGTAATGAACGGCGGGCTGAGATAGGTGGGCTCCAGGGCGAGGGCATGGGCAGCGGCCCATTGGCTAGGCGGCCAGCCTTCTGCCCGCGTGGCAAGGATCTCCGCGCTCGGCTGCACCAACGGGAAGCCCGTGGCGGCGGCAACTGTGGCATCCAATGCATAACAAGGCAGCGGGCTAGCGGCGGCCCAGGCGCGGACCTCGCTGACGGTGCCCAGCCTGGGGGGCGCAGACAGTTGCTCAGCACATATTTCCGTAAAGTGCCACAAGCCCCGGCGGGCATCTCCGAGAATGAGAAACGTAGCTGGAGTGCCCGCCAGGCCTAGTAAACTGGACCCGCCGCAGAGTGGCAGCCCTCGTGCTAGGCTAAGTCCTATGGCCGCTGCGATCCCCACGCGCACGCCCGTGTAACTGCCCGGCCCGCTGCCGATGAGGAGTTGCGTCACGTCTGGGGCCAGCCGCAGAGCCTCCGCCAGGGGCGCGAAGAGCACGGCATTATGTGTGCGTTGGGATGAGAATTCCGCCGCGTAAATCGTCCGCCCGCCACGTCGCACGGCTAAGCTGCCCACGGTAGTGGAGGTTTCTATAGCCAAGATCACGGGCGGCTCTGGCGCTATGAAAATGGTGCTAGGGGGCATAGTCAAATTCCTGGATGTGCCGCCCCTCCGGCTGGTGAGTCAACTGGAACCACCGTGTGCCGGGCGGCAGGGCCGCGGGGAAAAGATCCGCCCATTCCACGATGCAGACGCCGTCTCCGTCCAGGTAATCATCCCAACCAATGTTCCAAAGCTCCCCTGCGGACTGGAGGCGATAGAGATCAAAATGCGCGACGGACAGCCGCCCTCCAGCGTATTCTTGAACCAGCGCAAACGTCGGGCTGCTTACCTCTGCCGTGCAACCCAACCCCGCCACTAAGCCCTTGGTCAACTGCGTCTTACCCGCGCCTAACGTCCCCACTAACGCCAGCACCGCCCCCACCTGCACCGTGGCGGCTAGCCGTTCTCCATAAGCAAATGTTTCCTCTGCCGAGGCGCAGCATTCAGAATACATAAAGACAGGCGATGTAGCCTAACTTACACAGCACATGCAGACCTTGATCCGCATGGAAGTTCGTCCAGCGCTCACATTTAGCGAAATCAATGACCCAATGCAGGATAAACTCAGCGAACGCCATCTCCGCTGCGAATGGCAGATGGAAGGCCTCCAAGATCAGCCACACAATGCCCGCATGAACCATGCTGTGCGCGCTCAGGCAATAGACCCACAACGTGGGGGGCGTCTCCTCTGTATAATCCACCATCTTGATATGGCGGTTCTTCCGAATCGCCAAAAATTTTCCCTGCAAAGGATAATCTCCTAACGCATGGCCAATGAGAAAGGCGAAAAACAACACCGCCGCCGCGTGCAAAGGCACAGAGGCAAGGTTGTGGGTGGAGAGGAATATTGAGGCCAGCAACTGCATGGGGTGAAGGATCACTAGGGACGACTATGCGCTGCTTCCTCGACTAGTAAAGTAAAGAGTGGCCCAGTCCTTACACCCTGCATTAAACCTAAGTCTTACGCCTAAAATCTGGATTTGGTTAGGAAAGTGCGACGTATGCTTTGAGGGAGTTTTCCTCATATTGCACACTACTCCAAAACCGTTCGATGAAGACGTTATCCATCCACCGCCCAGCACTTTACGCGGCCCACTGCTTGGCCACGATAGCGGCATGGAATGAGCGAAGCTTAACCATAGAGCCTGTCCGGTAATCGCCAAAAAGCGGGGCAGGCGGAATCGTCTCCGCAACAATATTGCACGTAGATAAGGATTCTCAGACCGAGAAAATTTTGCGAAGAACACAGCCCCCTATGAAAAAACTCCTCCCTTCCTGTCTCTTTGTGTTTTGCTTGCTGGTGCTGCCTAGCACTGTGCAGGCCCAACTCATCATCAATGAGTTTATGGCCAACAACGTGAGTAGTGCGGACGTGGACGAGGATGGGAAGCATTCGGACTGGATGGAAATTCAGAACAATGGCAGCACCGCCGTTAGTTTGAACGGTTGGTATCTCACGGATGATGCTACCGCGCTGCGCAAATGGCAGTTTCCCGTCACTACTCCGGTGGTGAGCCTAGCCCCGGCTGCGCGGTTGGTAGTATGGGCCTCTAGCAAGAATCGCAAGGCGGTGATCACTAAGTTGCACACCAATTTCAAGCTCAGTGCCTCTGCTGGTTTCCTAGCGCTGGTGCGGCCTGACGGGGTGACCATGGAGCATAGCTATAATTTATACCCGGCTCAATTTCCTAACGTCACCTATGGCATTGCCTCCACCGTGAGCACGCAAATTCTCCTAGCGGACACGCCCTCCGCCGCCAGCGGCAAGGCGAAGGTGGCCACGGATGCCACGGACTTCAGTGCGAATTTTCCCGGCTGGAATAGTTCTCTGAGTTACAACGATGCTAGTTGGCAGTCCGGCGTAGCCTTTGGCTATGGTTCGCCCTTCACGAGCCTAGTCGTCACCAGTCTGTCCTCCGTGATGCTAAACTTAAATGCCAGCGCCTTCGTCCGCTATAAGTTCAACGTGGCGACCGGGGCCATCAATGCGGTGCGGTTGAAAGTAAAATATGACGACGGCTACATTGCCTATTTAAATGGCACCCAGATCGCCCAAGATCGGAATCCCCCCACGCCCACGTGGAATTCCAATGCCACCTCGGACCGAGCGGATGGCCTAGCGAGCACGGCCGCCGTGACGACACCAGCCAACGGGCCGAGTCTGCTCTTGGCTGGACAAAATTTACTGGCCATCCAAATCCTCAATAGCACGAGCACGAACGCCAACGTGCTACTCCGCCCGCAGTTAGAGGTCGATACCCTCACTAGCACCACGCCGGGTTATCTGGCCACCGCCACGCGGGGTGTCGCCAATGGCGGCCTGCGCACCAATGTGGGGCCCACTATTTCCAGCACCACGGATAAGCCCGCGCAACCCGCTGGGGGAGCCAGCAGCCTGCCGCTGCTCATCACTACCAAAGTGGGGGCCACGCTGAATCCGCTGGCCGCCGTGGACCCTGTGACGCTGAAATGGCGCGTGCAGTTCGGCACGGAAACGGCCGTGGTGATGGTGGACAATGGCACCAATGGCGATGTGAAAGCGGGCGATGGCATCTACACTTGCTCCGTGCCCACCACCAGCCTGACGGCGGGCCAGATCATCCGTTGGCGCATCGAAGCCAAAGATAACACTAGCCAATACAGCTATGATCCCGCCTATCCTGGTTTCTCGCCCATGACATTGCCGACCAATCCTCCAGTCGTCGATCAGGCCATTGAGTTTGAACAATATTTCGGCACCATGTCCGTGCCTACATTGGTGGGCAATACCAGCCTGCCCACGCTCTACTGGTTCTTCACGGGCACAGATAACAGTGGCAGCAGTACCTTGCCGAACACCACCTATCCCGGCACGCGCGGCTCGTTCTTCTGGCAACCATTATCCAAGGATAACCCTGGCATCGCCTACACTCCGCCGAAGCCACGTTTCTACGACAACGTGCTCGTCAACCTCCATGGCCAATCATCCGCTGGCTTCCCCAAGAAGAGCCATGACATGAGCTTCAGTAAGGACAATAAATTCCTCTGGAAAGACGATACGCCCGAGACCGCAGGCGTGAACTTGCTGACGAACTACGCGGACAAAACCAAAGTGCGCAATCCGGTGGCGTGGTGGACGTGGGAGAAGACCCAGCACTTGGCCTCGCACTACGATTCGCTCGTCCGCGTGCAGCAAAACGGCGTCTTCAAAGGTCTTTATGACCTCGTGGAAAACGCCAACGCCTCTTGGCTCTCCCGCCAAAATCTCGATATTGCGGGGGCGCTCTACAAGGTTTATAACCAATTAGAACTCGCCACCATTACCACCAATAACACCACGGTGGAAAAGAAGAATCCTAACGACAACGACAGCAGTGATCTGGCCATCTTCGTCACTGGCATCGCCACCGCCAACACCATGACCAATCGCCTCAAGTTCGCCTACGACAATGCCGACATCCCCTCGTTAGTGAACTTGCTCGCCACGCACTCGATCTTGCTGAGCCGAGACTTCGGACACAAAAACTACTACATTTACCGGGACACTCATGGCACTGGGGAGTGGAGCATGCTGCCCTGGGATCAGGATCTGTGCATGGGCCACACGTGGAATGCCACGCCCGGTTATTGGGACGATGACATCCATAGCCAAGCGCCCATGCAGATCGGCGTGAGCACCAATCGCCTGATGGAGATCGTTTATAATACACCGGAATTGAACTACATGTTCGTCCGTCGGCTGCGCACGTTAGTGGATCAATTTTACATCTCGGCCACCGCCATGGATGGCCCGTGGCAGCAACGGATCACCAGTATTTTAAATCAGATTGATCCCGATCCGAACAACCCCGCCACAGGCACGGACGATGCGGACCTAGACATGCGCTCCTGGGGCTACTGGACGGATGGCGCGGGGGGATCGCAGATCGCCTACACTGCTGCGGCGGTGTTAGATCATACCGTGCGCACCCAAGCCGGACGGCTCACCACTGCCAATCCCACGCCGCAGTTCCCAGCCTCGCCAGCGCCCTATGCAGGCTGGGGGGATAATACCACCAGCCTCCTGCCATTCATCCCGGGTCGGCGGGATTTCTACTTCAGCGCCACGCCTCCAACGAGCACTAGCGCCTCCTTTCCCAATACCAACGCCGCGTTGCCCAGCAGTCAGCCGCTCAACCCTAACCTCATCATTGAAGGCCTAGATTATAACCCCGTGTCCGGCACGCAGGACCAGGAATATTTCATCATCCGTAACCCCAACCCCTATGCCGTGGACATCTCCGGCTGGATGCTCGGGGGCTCGGTGGAAATGCTCTTTAAAGGCGGCACCGTCATCCCCGGCACCAGCACGCCGACCAGCCAGGCCACGAATGCAGCCTATGTGAATCAACTCATCGTGGCCAACAAGCCCCAAGGCCTCCGCACCCGCACCACCTCCCCCACCATCAATGAATACCGCCAAGTGGCGGGTCCGTATAACCATCAACTCAGCGCGCGCGGCGGCAGCATCATCCTCAGCCGTCCTAACGACCCGCTGAATCCCGCCGCAGGCTACACCGCAGTGGTCACGCAGACCTACACGGGCGTCCCCACGGCTCAGCAAAATTTCCTCCGGGTCACGGAAATCAACTTCGAGCCCGCGCCCGCCACGCCTGCGGAACTGGCCGTCTTGCCTGGACTGGTGGGAGCGGATTTTGAATTTTTGGAAATCACGAACACTGGTACTGCGAGTATGAATCTGGGCGGAGCCTACTTTGATAAAGGCGTGGAATTCATCTTCCCCGCTGGCTACACCCTAGCCGCCGGAGCGCGCTGCCTCATTGTGGCTAGTCAGAGCGCATTCGAGATCCGCTACGGCACCGGACTGCCCATCGTGGGAGAATACGGAGGGGCGCTGAATAACGGAGGGGATACCGTGCGCCTGCTGGATTCCGTGGGCGAGGAAGTGCTCGATTTCCATTATGATAACAACTGGTTCCCACTGCCCACCGGCACCTATCGCAGCCTCGTCACCACCAGCGCCAGCCCTGCGGCCACCGCCTATAGCGATTACAGCACCTGGGCGCTGAGTGCCGCCCCGAACGGCACGCCGAACACCGGAGACACCGCCTATTCCCAAGTCTATGAAGGCTGGCGCTTAGCGAAATTTACCACCGCAGAACTCCCCACCGTGCTGCTCCCTAACCTGCCCGCCGCCCTCACTGCCGACCCCGATGGCGATGGCCAAAACAACTTCACAGAATACGCCTTCGCCACCGATCCCAAGAGCCAAAATGCTGCCGCCGCCCCCGTGGGCAGCAGCGTGACCATAGGCCCAGACACGTTCCAAACCATCACCTTCAAGCGTCCAAAAAACGCCCTGGATGTCACCTACACCATCGAAGCCAGCAGCGACCTCGCAGCCACCTCCTGGACCGCCCTCGCCAACCTCACGTCCACCGCCACCGACCTCGGCAATGGCCAGGAACAAGTCACCTACCGGGACACGGTCCCGCGCCAATCCACTGACCGCCGCTTCCTGCGCGCCACGGCCCTGAAATGAGAACCCTGAGGCTCCAGAGCGTTATCTGCGGTCGGGAAATTTCTCAGAACACTTTTGGCCAGCGGTCCCGCCCTAGCGTGCCTTGACTTCACAGGAATGCAGGCCCAGTGCCGCAGATGATTCTTCGCCTCTGCCTTTTGCTCACTGCTGCCATTTCCCCGCTCTCCGCAGCCACATTTTTCGTGGCCACGGATGGCGCAGATACCAATGCGGGCACGGAGGCCGCACCGTTCGCCACGCTCCAGCGCACCCAACAATCCGTGCAGCCAGGAGACACTGTGAATGTGCGGGGCGGCACTTATAAAATGACGGAGCGGCACATTTCCCGCCAGCGTTATGGACGCGCGATCGTCACGCACCTAACTAAGAGCGGCAGCGCGGGCCAACCGATCACCTATCAAGCCTATGGCCAGGAAAAGCCTGTCTTCGATTACAGCGCAGTGAAGCCTGGTGGCTCGCGCGTGACCGCATTTCAGATCGACGGCTCGTGGCTGCAACTCACGGGGCTAGCGGTCATCGGCGTGCAAGTCACCATCCTCCGCCACACGCAGTCCATCTGCTTTGACAACGAGGGCGATCATAACCGCTACGAACGCCTGGAAATGCACGATGGCCAAGCCATTGGCTTCTGGTTAGGCAATGGCGCACAGAACTTGGTGCTGAACTGTGATGCCTGGAATAATCATGATTTCACCAGCGAGGATCATCGGGGAGGGAACGTGGATGGCTTCGGATTCCACGCGCATGAGGGCAGCGTGGGCAATGTGTTCCGGGGCTGCCGGGCTTGGTTCAACAGTGATGATGGGTTCGATTTCATCACCACTGCGGAGCCCATCACGGTAGAAAATTGCTGGGCGTTCTACAACGGTTACAACGCCAAGTTTGAAAAGTTAGCGGATGGCAATGGCTTCAAAGCGGGTGGATACGCGGCCACCCCCACTGCGCTGCTGCCCGCCGTGATCCCCCGTCACGTCATTCGGAATTGCCTAGCCGTGAGGAATAAAGCCAGCGGCTTCTACGCTAACCATCAGCCGGGCGGCAATGATTGGTTTAATAACACCGCGTGGAAGAATACGCATAATTTTAATCTCCTGAGCCGGACCCCAGACAACTTAAAAGACGTGCCCGGATATGCCCATAAAATGCGGGGCAACCTCAGCTTCGACGGCCATGAGGAAGTGACGAACTTGGACCCAGAGAAGAGCGACGTGAGCGGCAATGCCTGGAATTTACCAGTGACGATCACAGCGGACGATTTCCTGAGCCTGGACGCTGCGCAGTTAGTCTTGCCGCGCCAAGCTAATGGGGATCTGCCACGAATCACGCTGCTCCACCTCGTTCCGGGGAGCGAGGCCATAGGCGCAGACATCGGATGTTTCCCCTTTGTCAAAGCGGACTCGCAGTGATTGCCGCACATTTCAGAACCGTCGTAGATAATCTATGGCAGTGACATTGCCAAATGGAGGGATCGTGGTAAGTTTTGCTTACCATAAACTCTCATTGCTTGCGGCTCACGCGTCAGCCCGCAAACTTAGCAAGATTGGAAAATGGATCCCATTTATGCTGCCCCACGCCCTCATGTCATTCGCTCGCTTCCAGGTTCTTTCCCCTCTTCTGCTGCAAACTCGGCCCCGCCCAGATTCGCTGCTCTTGGGTATGTCGATCCGTCGCTGGCCACGTCGCTACGCCATCAGTCTGTTACCCGCGCAACGGAACTGACCCTATCCCCCAGGAAGGAACGTGCTATCCCCCATGGTTTTGGAGGATAGTCTAACTTGGCAAGGCCGCGCTTGCCAAATAACCTCCCTGCACTACGGACGGCCATGGCTCAGACTGCACTTGATCTCCAACCGTCCTGCGAAGAATTCGCGACCCTAACCACCCTTGGCAATGTGATCCCGGTGTGGGCAGAATTGACGGCGGATTACGAAACGCCGCTCTCCGCGTTCGAGAAACTAGCGGATGGCGGGCCGCGCTTCCTCTTTGAATCTGCGGAGATGACGAGCACTGCTGGGCGCTACAGTTTCATGGGCACTCAGCCCCGTGCGATCATTTCCGCCGTGGGCAAAATGGTCACCATCCAGGAAGGCGCAGCGACGCGCAGTTTCCTAACGCAGAGCAATCCGCTGCGCGATCTGGAGACCTATATGAGTGCCTTTCAGCCAGTGCCTAGCCCTAAGTTGCCTGTCTTCAGCGGCGGAGCCGTGGGCTATCTGGCCTATGACATGGTGCAGTTTTTCGAGCCCACGGTGGGCGCTCCGCCGCCAGATGTGCTGGGCTTGCCGGACATGATTTATCTTCTGGCGGACACGTTAGTGATTTTCGATCATCGTTACCGCACGTTGCAAGTAGTGGCCAATGTCGTGATGGCAGATCATGCCACGCCCGCCGCAGCTTATGCTTGGGCGGGGCAGCGCATCGGAGAGATCATCGCCAAGTTAGAGCGCCCGCTGCATACCAAGCCCATGCCTGCCACCGCGGCACCTCCGCCCGCAGAGTTGCCGCCTAGCAATACCACCAAGGAGGAATATTGCGAGATGGTCCGGCAGGGACAGGAGTTCATCAAAGCGGGGGATATTTTCCAGTTTGTGCCGAGCCAACGCTTTGCCGTGCCCTACGCGGGGCGGCCTCTGGACTTGTATCGCGCACTGCGGCACGTGAACCCTAGCCCGTATATGTTTTGCTTGGAGTTAGGAAACTTCGCGTTAGTCGGAAGCTCGCCTGAGGTGCATGTGCGGGCCATCAATGGTCGCATCGACATCCGCCCCATTGCCGGAACGCGCTGGAGAGGTCAGACCCCCGCCGAGGATGACGCCCTGGCGCAGGAGTTGCTAGCCGATGAAAAGGAACGCGCAGAGCATCTCATGCTAGTGGATCTGGCGCGCAATGATGTGGGCCGTGTCAGTGCTTATGGCAGTGTGGAGGTGGATGATCTGATGATTATCGAGCGCTACAGCCATGTGATGCACATTGTTAGCAACGTGCGGGGGAAATTGAATCCTGACAAGACCGCTTACGATGTTATGCAGGCCACGTTTCCCGCTGGCACCGTCAGTGGCTCTCCCAAAGTGCGCGCCATGCAGATCATTAACTCGTTAGAGAAACACAAGCGCAGTGCTTATGCCGGAGCGGTGGGATACTTTGGGTTCGATGGGAATTTGGATAGCTGCATCGCCCTGCGCACCTGTGTGGTCAAAGACGGCCACGCTTACGTGCAGGCTGGCGCAGGCGTGGTGGCGGACTCCGATCCCATCTACGAATACAATGAGACGGTAAACAAATCCGCCGCCATGGTCCGCGCGATTGAGCGGGCCAAGCGGCTCTAAACCACGCTCCATTTCTCCGCCACTGCCGAGAAGAGTGGGCGGGCTTTTTGGACGGATTTCATGACTCCCCAGCCGAGGGCGGAGATGACGAAGAGCCAAGCGAGGACGAGTTTCATGGGGTGGCGGGAAGGTGGTGTTTAGGGTCCACGGGGCGGACGAGGAGGTTGGCGATAAGGCCGAGCGCTAACAGGCCGACCATGACGTAAAAAATATTGTTGTAGGCCAAGGCGGCGGGCACTCCGGCTTGTTTACTGCCAGTGGAAATACGATCTACTAACAGCGGCCCGATGATGGCAGCGATGCTCCAGGCGGTGATGAGTCGGCCATGGATCGCCCCTACTTGATAGCTGCCAAAGAGATCCCGGAGATACGCGGGAATGGTGGCGAAGCCGCCGCCATACATCGTTAAAATGAGGCCGGTGGTGATGACGAAGAGAGTCACATTTCCCTGGCCCTGGATCCACGGAACGCTGCTGTAGAGCAGGCCGCCGAGCACAAAGTAGATCCCATAGACGCCCTTTCTCCCGGTGAAATCTGAGATGGAAGACCAGAAGAATCGTCCGCCCAGATTGCACAGTGAGAGCAATCCCACGTAGCCTGCGGCCATGGATGGAGTGACGCCAAACATGTCCTGGATCATGGGCGAGGCTTGGCCCAGGATACCGATGCCAGCACTGACATTCATGCAAAGGACGATCCAGAGCAGCCAAAATTGTGGCGTGCGCCATGCGGTGTCCACGGCCACGCTGGCGGTGGTGACGAGCTTGCTAGCATGAACGGTGGGCGTCCAGTTGGCTGGCTTCCAATCGTCCGCCGGCACGCGGATCAGCCATGCGCCTAGGCTCATGGAGACGGCGTAGAGTCCGGCCATGACGAGTAGGGCCTCGCCCGCGCCTGCGCAGGTGCTGGTGGATTTGAAATGTCCCATCAGTTCTTCGGCTAGGGGCGCACCGATCAGCGCCCCGCCGCCGAAGCCCATGATGGCCATGCCGGTGGCCATGCCGGGGCGGTCTGGGAACCATTTCATCAACGTGGAAACAGGCGCAATGTAGCCGAGCCCTAACCCCACGCCGCCCACCAATCCATAGCCAACATAAAGCAACCAAAGTTGCCGCCACTGCATGGCCAACGAGGCGATGACGAGGCCGCTGCAAAAGCACACTAACGATGCCAACATGGTCTTGCGCGGGCCGCTGCGTTCCACCCATTTTCCAAAAACCGCTGCGGAAAGTCCGAGCAGAGCCAGGGCGATGCTGTAGGCCACGCCCACCTGGGCCTCGGTCCAGCCGACGGTGGCTAGCGGCTTTTTAAAGACGCTGAAGCCATACACTTGGCCGATGCACATGTGCAGGGCAATGGCAGCGGGCGGTACCAGCCAACGATTGAATCCAGCAGGGGCGACGGTATAGGCGCGGTCCAGGCAGTTCATGCTATTTCGTTTTGGCAGGGCTGGCAGGTTGCGCGGCGGCGGAACCTAATTTGAGGGTGGGTGCGGTGGCTTTCTCATCAATGTCCAAGCCGATCCAGTGGCCGCTCATGGCGTGGGCGGGGAAACCACAAGCGAAGGCATATTCTCCGGCCTCATCCGGAGTGAAGGAAAAGCTGCTCTTAGCGTAGGCTAAGCCTTGCAGATGATTCGGCACCGCTGCGCCTTTGAAATAGGGCTCAGGCATCTGAATCTTGTGCGTGGCCGCATCTTTCTCTAGCACGATGAGGCTATGGGGAATCGGGCTAGGGTTAATGTAGGTCACCTCAATGGTCCAACCTTTGGGGATGGTATAAATGGCGCTGCCCTTAGCATGACCGTTGAAGTTCATGCCATAGTTCTCGTCGTTCCAGACCGCCACGATGATCACTTCCACGGTCTTGGGCTTCACACTGAGACGCAGAAAATCCGCCTCTGTGATCCCTGCCACTAACTCCATTTTCCGCCCCGCACTCGCCACGCCCGTGCCCTCGTGATGATGCTCGGCAGCGGGGGTGGGCGTGTTAGGCTCCTGGGCCAGGAGCGTGGAGGCGGAGAGGAGGATAGGGAGGAGATTTTTCACAGGAGTGAGTTACTTCTTCTGCAATGGGGCTGTGGCGGCACCCGCAGGCACTTTGTCCGCGGCCACGATTTTCCACACGGCACCGCGTTCGCTGGTGGCGGGGTCCACGGGGCCGCCGTAGCCAGCGGTAGCGTGGGTTAGGTAAATGTTGCCCGCCTCGTCTTCGCCTCCGCTGGTGGGGCGTAGCGGGGTGTCGAGGTCGAGCAGTTCTTCCATTTGCCATTTACCCGCAGCGTTTTTTTGCAGCCCCCAGATTTTGCCACTGCCCCAGTCGGCGGTGAAATAGGTGCCGTCCAGATTCGGATAGTCTTTGCCGCGATACACGCCCAGGCCGATGACGCAAATGCCTTGATCCACGTGGCTATATTCCGCTATGGGCAAGATGCCGACGCGCGGATTCGTCTTTTCATCCTCGATGGGGAAGGTGTGGCTGCCACACATAAATTTCCACCCGTAGTTCTCTCCGCCCTTGCTGCTGGCTGGCTGGAAGTCCACCTCTTCCCAATGGTTTTGGCCAATGTCCGCAATGTAGAGATCGCCTGTTTTGCGGTCGAAGGAGAACGTCCACGGATTGCGAATGCCGAACGCCCAGATCTCTGGCTTGGCCTTGGGGTGCACTTGGGAAAATTGCTTTTCACTCACGCCGAAGAGCGTCATTTGCTGGAGCGGGGTGATGAATGGATTGTCCTTAGGAATGGTGTAAGCGCGGTCTGGCGTGCTACTATTCACATCAATCCGCAGCATCTTGCCCATGAGCGTGCTGAGGTCTTGGCCTGCGCTGATGACATCTCCTTCCCAGCCACCATCCCCCACCCCCACATACAAGTAGCCATCCGGGCCGAACGCCATTTTGCCACCGTGGTGATTACAATAGGGAAAATCTAACTGCATGATGACCTTGCCGCTATCTAAGTCCACCTTGTCAGGATTTTTGTCGGACACTTTATATTGCATAATCATGGTAGAGCCATTGAACCAAAGGTCAGAGTAAGCCACGTAGAACAGGCCGTTCTCTTTGAACTTGGGATGGAACTCGATGGCGAACAAGCCTTCTTCCAGAAAGGAACTGAGCGTCTTGTCCTTGAGATCGAGAAAGGGTTTCTCTTGGAGTTTACCATCTTTAATGATGCGCACTAACCCATGACGCTCGCAAACGAAGAGACGTCCGCTGCCATCCTTGGGAGCCGTGACATGGATGGGATCAATGAGGCCGTCCGCCACTTTCACTAGCTGGATGGCGTGGTTGCCTGTGAGCTTGCCACCGGGCTGAGCCGGGGCTATTTCCTGGGCCGAAAGGAGTGGGGCAGTGAGTCCGAGCGCGAGGGTGAGAGTAGTGACGTGTTTCATAAAGTGTGAGGTGGGTTCAGATGGAAAGAGACGACATTTTGCCGTCACTGCGCGCGAAACTAGCGGAAACGCTGAATGCGAAGCAAGCAATAAAACGTGGACTGCTGTGGGACAGCGGTCGGAAAACAGATGGATCATTTGCGGCAAAGCAGCACCCATACGCCGAAGAACTATAGAAAATAAGCCCGTCTCAAACTGAAAAGATGCAGAAGTTGAAACTACGTGCGAGCTGTTCGCTTCGCCTCCGCATCCTCACGGAACCATTCGCCCTGCCAGTGGTGGGCTGCGTAGGCCTGTGGATATTTTCCGGGGCAGTAGCCAGCGAAATTGTGTTCGGAGATATGGTAGGGAAAGACCGCTTCCCGTGACCAGCCTACCAAGTCACCGTGTTCAAAAATATGGCCTAGCACCACATCCTTCTCACCCACGATGGCAGTGCCATGGAAGTTACCCCCCAGCCATTCGTGGATTGCCCGGCGGAGAGCGGCGGGGCCAGTTAGGTTTAGGACGGCCCAGGGGTCCGCAGGCCGCTCTGGTTTCACCGTAGCGCGGATGCGGCGGAGGTAGAACTCCCAAAACGGATGGCCCTCAGGGGAGGCCAGGATGGCCGTGCCGCAGGATGCTAGGCCCGGCAGATCAAAGCCAAAGTGCATGCAATCTTCCACCAGGATTTCATCCAGCGGGCGGAACACTTCCATATCATGGTCCAGGTAAATTCCCCCATGCTGACGCAGAATTTCAAACCTCAGCACATCCGGGCGGATTCCCATGCCAATGCTTTCATCCAGCACAAGCTCTGGGCACAGCATATTCTCCGCTAACTTCGGCAGATCCGCATCCCCCCACAGCCGATACTCCCAGTCCGGCATAAACTTCCTGATGCTAGCCTGCCATGGCTCTGCAATGGGCGGGAATGCATTCTTCCCCAGCCAAATTTGATGGATGATTTTTGGAAACATAAGTTGCCTATGGTGCGACGTTAGGGGCTAACTTGTGTGATGTCTTGCCGATTTTATTACTTCGCCTTTGCACCAAGCAAAACTTGAATCCACCTATTTCCATGCAATCACACAACTTTGAAACATCGTAATCAAAACTATTTTTAGTAGCTTTTAACTAATGTCTCATAAAGCCCTTTTACAGCCGCGTATTCCCCCAAAGTCCTCACTTTGGCATTATAGACTTTTAAGAGTGCATCGTCTGCTTTTAACTTTTTAACACATGTATCGTACATTTCCTGAAATGCTAGACGTTCTGTGTTAGAATCCTTCATTCTTTGCTCAACAGTATATCCTTCTCTTCCGTATTCCATATCTTTTGGAAGCTGACTTAGTATTGAATTCTCCTCCAAACTGATTTCGCGGACTTCAAATAGGCTCCTAGCAGGACGGGCGCTAAGGTAATGAACAACGCTTGAAGCCACAGATACCGCGTCGTCACCCGTGGCATCTGGATCAGGAAATTTAATTTTAGTCAAAACCGCCATTTGAGGACTTTCATTTAAAATCCTTCGAAGAGTTAGGGCTGCCGAATTCGCAACCAACTCAGTTTTGATGGCATGGATCCCATTCTCCTCACTCATATTAGCGCGAATCATTGCAGTGTCGAAAGCGATGAGCCGAGCCGATTCATGCAAATCAAATTTACCTAAAGCAAGAGCAGCTTGGGCCCGATTGACCAATTCTTTCAAAGGTTTACCCTGCGTCTCAAGAAATGCCACTTGCAAAGCTGGTGCGATATTACTCGGCTCTAACTTTGACCATTCCGTCGCAGCAATAAGCTTAAGCTTGGGGTCTTTAGAATAGGCAGCGAGTATGGCATAATCAGATCCTGATTTCGGATTTCGTTTCCACAATTCATCCAGCAGGTCATCCGCACCTAGGGATTCAAAACCCTCAATTAGTGCGCCAATTTCATGGTTTCCCCATCCTTCGCTGATCGCGCGGTTTATAACGTCATTTTTCTTTTGATAAACCACTGACGGCAAAGATTGCTCATCCTCGTTAATTCGATGTGACTTAAGAGGGCTAGACTGGTTTGCTATGGGGGCGACAAAAGTTGCTACACTGTCGCCCCCAGAGAAGCGTTGAATACTAAACCAAATCCCAGCTCCAACCAAAATTAAGGAGCCTAGTGTTATTCGTTGTTTCGTATTCATGAATGATGAAGCCCAGCTAGCATTGCCATTGATTCTCAGTTACGTCTGAGTCAGCTCCACTAATAATTTGTTGGGAATGGCAAGTCACCCATGTAGTAGTGCCGTACTGTTGGCACTCAACATGGCAGGAAGCGCCTGCGGTTACGCCTTCCAATCCCTCATCAGGAATGCACCTTTTCGAGCCAGGCTCCAATAACGACACTCTGCTTGATCCAGAGCCTTGACACACTTGGCTAGAACTCAGCGTGGCGTTGTTGGCACTTGCTGAGTTAACCAAGTTCGCTAAAAATAGCACCGATACAGTTTTAACAGAAGACTCTTTGATAAATGTCCGACGTTTCATGATTTTTATTTAGGTTCGTGATTATTTTTCCTGCGTTATGGCATAATCCTTGCAGAGAGAGAGAGTAAGCAAGACATATTACATGTCTTCCCAAAAAATGTTTTCAGCAGCGCATCCGGGAGCCTCAGGGCTTCATTCGGGGTGTAGATTCATACTCATCGGCGGCTTTCTGGGGGCTGGGAAGACGACTTGTTTGGGGATGCTGACGCGGAAGTTGCAGGCGGCGGGGAAGCGGGTGGGGCTGATAACGAATGACCAGGGGACGGGGTTGGTGGATAGCCTTGTGAGCTTACAGTTTTCAGATTTCAGTTTTCAGTCGGGGGCAGTGGAAGTGGGTGGTGGTGGTGGAAAGAAGGTGGGACCAGTGGTGCGGGAGATTTCGGGTGGGTGTTTTTGTTGTAAGGCGGATGAATTGGCGGCGGCCCTGCGGGGGATGCAGGAGGGGGAGGATAAGCCGGATGTGTTTATTGCGGAGCCGGTGGGGAGTTGCACGGATCTGGTGGCTACGGTGTTGCTGCCGCTGGAGCGGACTTATGGGCAGGCATTCCAGCGGGCTCCCATGTCTGTGGTGATGGATGCGCAGCGGGCGTGGAATTTGTGGTGCGCGGAGTTACACTCCGCTTCATCTCGCGAGGAGGGGGCTGATGAAAATGAGGCTGGGGCAATGGAGCGGAGTGCAACTCCGCGCTCCTTTGGGAAGGGGTTCAGTAAGGATGTGACTTACATTTTCCTAAAGCAGTTAGAAGAGGCGGAGATCTTGGTGGTGAATAAGGTGGATCTACTGAAGCCGAAGCAACTGGAGCAACTGCTGGCAAGGCTAAACCGGGACTGGGAGGGGAAGCGGATCATCACCATCTCTGCCAAGACGGGCGCTGGCTGTGATGCTTGGATGGAACTACTGATGGGGCAGGAAACGCAGCCACAGCAACTGATGGAGGTGGACTATGAACGCTATGCCGTGGGCGAGGCGCTGATGGGGTGGTTCAATGCCACGGTGGAGCTTACATTTGCTAGAGGAACGGACGGGAATGCCTGGCTGCTGAAGCTGGCGCGGGGGATGCAGGCAAGTCTGGAAGCGGAGGGTGTGGAGTTGGCACATTTCAAAATGAGTCTGGAACCGAGGAGCGCGGAGTTGAAATCCGCTGCATCACGCAAGGGAGCGGGTGAGGAGGCTCGGCCAATGAAGCGGAGTGCAACTCCGCGCTCCTTGCTAGTAGTGGTAAATACGGTGCGGAATGGGACGCTGGCGGAGGTGAGCCGGGAGGCGGAAGGGAAGTTTAAACACGCCCGGATGTTGATAAATCTGCGGGCGGAGGGCGAGCCAGCGGTATTGGATGCGGTGGTGATGCGGCATCTGCACGCGCTAACGAAAGGCGTGGTGTGGGAACTGACGGAGAAGGCTGCATTCAAGCCGGGTAAACCTCAGCCGACGCATCGGGTCACGAAGCTATAATTTACGATTTAACCTATTACTAAAAACCTATGAGTTGGACTGATGTATTCCCGGTATTGACGGATGAAATGGTGGCGGGCTATAAGGCTGGGGTAACGACGGAGGAGAGAGCCCAGTATGAAGAGTGGCTAGGAGTGGCGCGGGTGCTCAATCCCCGGAGATCAAAGCATACGGTGTGTTTCTCTTTATTTTGGAAAAACATCCATGCGGGTGATCCAGACTTGCCGAAGCCGACACGGAAGATCCTGAAGAAGGCTAAGGAGATGGGGATACTGAAACGCGCAGAGCCATGGAACCACTACATCCAGCCATTACTGGACGGGGCCAAGAAGGTGCACGCAGCCCGGAAGGATGCGCACTTCCGCATTTATCTGGCAGCGGATATGGATTTCCTGGCGGAGGATTTCACTAAGTTAGGCTGTGAGGTGCGGGTGATGAAGAGTCCGTCTATCCGTCATAATCCTGGGGCGCTGTGGCGATTCTTGGCACTGGATGAAACGGACACGCTGGTGACGTTCTCGGATTCGGATCGCGCTCCGAATGTGCTCTCTGATCTGGAACGCACGGACACCATGAGCCGCTCTGGCTTAGGCATGTGGCGCGTGCCATGGTTGATCGAAAAGCCCATCGTGGATAACCCTGACGCCAAGAATGCCAACGCGTATCGGCCCATCTTGGGGTGTCAGTTTGGCTCCTGTAATGCCATGCCTGCCAGAATGCTGATGGAGGCGCTGCACTGGAATACAACCCACGGCCACCTGGGCACGGAATGCAATCCGCCGGGCTGTGCTGCGCAAAAGGTGTTCGGCACGGTGTGGCCGAATTACGGCTATGATGAATGGTTCCTCCAAGCAGCCATCTACCCACGGGTGGCCGCAGGCGGGGTGATGACGTTTCTGCCAGCGAACTCCGATTCGCGACTGGTGCCCGTGGATATCGAATACGTGACGTGGGCGAATCCACGGAGTGAGATTTACTACTTCGGACAACAGGGTGGTGCGTGCTGTGCGCCTGCAAAAAGGGCCGCTGCAATGGGACCAAAGCTGAAACTGAAATCTCCCAATGCGAGTCCGCTGTATCGGGGGTGGATTGAGCAACTAAATACGCGCAGCACTTCCCGGCAGAAGGCCAGCCCCACTGGTCCAGTGACGCTGGTGGTGGCGCGCTATATGGAGGATCTGAGTTGGCTGCTGAAGGTGTCTGCGGACATTACAGTGGTGGTGTATAACAAAGGCTTGAAGCTGACAGATAAGGCCGTGCTGGGTAGGATTGATTCTCTAAAGCAACTCAGGAATCAGGGGCGGGAGTCGGACACTTATCTGCATCATTTGATGGTGCGGGAGGATAGTGATCCTAACGGGTGGACGGCCTTCTCGCAGGGCGATCCTTTTACACATAGCCCAGATTTTTTGAAATTGTTGGAAAGCCATGTCAGGAAGTTTTGGAACGAGGTGCAGCCGCTGACATGGGGGTGGGCGGAAAATAGTCAAATCCCACCGCAGTCGATGATGGATAACGAGAACTCCGAGCGGCTGCTGGGGCTGCGGATTCGCACGCAGGAATACAGTGCTTGGACATTGCACATGCAGGGATTTTTCGATGCAGGCTCACGGGACATGATGCCGCACTATTTAGCGCATAACAAACTGGAGAGTGGGTATAATATCAGTGGCCATTTTCTGGAACGCTGCGGGCTGACCGAGTTGGCTGCGGAGGCATGGGCTGCATCCACGGGGAGGTTCGCGTATGGTGCGCAGTTCGCGGTGCAGAATCGACGGCTGCACCTGATACCAAAAGAAAACTTGGCATGGATGAAGAAACTGGCGCGTGAATTCTACGTCAACGGCTACATCTTTGAACGTCTGTGGCTGCATTTCTTTGGGTTGCCGTTCGTGAAAACAGAAGCCAATCCACGCGGCTTGAAATTAAAATCGGGCGGAAAATTATGAGAGTGCTAGTGGCGGGTAGTGGCATTTCTGGGGTAACGGCGGCTCGGCTGCTGGCAGACGCCGGGCATGAGGTGGTGGTGTATGAATGCCGGGATCACTTTGGCGGGAACTGCTATGATGAGAAGCACGGAGGGGTGATGGTGCATCGGTATGGGCCGCATCTGTTTCATACGAATGATAGGGCTGTGTGGGAGTTTCTAAGTCGGTTTACGGAGTGGACGGAGTATCGGCATCGGGTGGTGGGTGATACCGCGTTGGGACGGATTTCTATTCCGTATAGCCCGAAGACTGAGGCGCAGTTAGGGCGGGCCTTGTCGGATGCGGAGATACGAGATTTGATCTTTGTGCAGTATTCCCAAAAGCAATGGGGCGTGCCGTGGGATCAGATGCCCGCAGCCATCATTGGTAGGGTGCCTACGCGGCGGGCGGATGGGGATGAGCGGTATTTTACGGATGAATTCCAAGGTCAGCCGAAGGACGGCTATGCGCGGATGTTTGAGCGGATGTTAGGAAAAATACCGCTGCATCTGGGCGTGGAGAAGGATGCGTGGCGAGCCACGGCAGCGGCGGCAAAACTTGTTATTTACACGGGGAAGATAGATGAATATTTCAACTGCCGCTACGGGCGGCTGCCGTATCGCAGCCTGCGCTTTGAACATTTTTGGAGTCCTGACAGGCTAGCCCATGCTGTGATCAATCAGTGCAATGATTTGCCTTACACTCGGTTTTACGATCACCTATATTTCAGTGAGAATGCGGCTCCAGGGTTGCCTGCGGAGCCCCAAGCTAAGGCCGCTGAGCCGCTGTGGCCCGCCAACGCGGTGCCATTATCACAGAGACACGAGAAGCTGGGAGGGACAGTCCTGACACGAGAATTTCCCCACGCTCACGATGAAACGAATGAGCCGTATTACCCGATGCCCTTCGGGCAGGGTATGGAACTGTATCAGAAATACAAGCTGCTGGCCACCGCAGAATCTAACACTATTTTCTTGGGCCGACTGGCCACTTATAGTTACCTGGATATGTGGATGGTAGTGGCTCAAGCCAGGGTAAAAATCCGTCCACACCTAACTTTATGAATGCACTTCGGCACTACTTTGAAACCAATCCGAGGCGGCTAATCCCGACCACTGGGATGGAAGTGTCCAGAAGCCTGCATCGGGAATCTCCATGGCCCTCACAAAATAAAACCGACCCAGTGGGACGCACTGGGTCGGATCTCGTATGTGCATTCGAATGAGTTGCGAATGCAGGCGCTGGCTTATACGGCGGACCAGCCGTGCGCATCCCGCACTTTAATCATGGCGGCTAGGATGGTGTTCCAGGTGGCTTGCGTTTCCAGCATGGCATTAGGGAACATGCAGCCGTCCCAGCAGATATGCTGGAGGCCCCGGCTGGCAGCATCTTTGAGCCAGTAGCCAGAGGCGGCGGTGATGTCCAACTTACCGTTAGGATCATCGGCTGGGCAATGGCGGCCCGTCTTGTCGTGGTTGCCAGTGCCATGAACGGAACCATCGTTTTGGGCCACGTGGAAATCAATGGTCCACGGACGCAGGGCATCAGTCATGGTGGTGTAGGCCGCAGCAAATTCGGCTTGGGTATAGCCTGCTTTTAAAAGTGCATGTTCAGGTGCATTCGCTCCGAGTAGATAGAGATAAGTATGGGCCAGGTCCGCTTGGAAACCGACGGTCTTCGGCATCCCCACGGCTTCTAGAAGGTCTAGCATGTGCCTCCAGGAGTGCATTCCACCCCAACAGATTTCGCCTTCGGCGGCTAAGCGTTCGCCATGGGCTTCGGCCACTTTGGCAGCTTCCCGGAAGGTGGCGGCAATCTTGGTGGTGTTGGCACCGGGGTCTTCTGCCCAGCCACTGACGCCAGAGGCGGAGTCGATGCGGATGACTCCATACTGCCGCACGCCGTGCTCATTGAAAATCTTGGCGATGCGGCAGGCTTTCTCCACGGCTAGCACGAACTTCGCGCGATCTTCATCGCTGCCCATGGCCGCTGCCCCCACGGTACCAGGCCAGACGGGAGCCACCAGGGAGCCAATCTTGAGGTTCTTGCTCGCAACGAGATCGGCAATGCGCTTCAACTCATCTGTGGAGGCATCGGGATCAGTGTGGGGGTGGAAGAGAAAATAGTCGATGCCTTCAAACTTCTGGCCATTGACCTCGGCGTTGGCGGTGAGTTCGAGCATCCGCTCCAGGCTGATCGGAGGATGGTCCGTATCTGGCTCTTTGCCCACGAGGCCGGGCCACATGGCGTTGTGTAGTTTAGGTAATTGCATGTTGAGTATAGTTGTAGAGGTAGAAGCCAGCAGCTAACGCAGGCGAGGCGGAGTATCTAGAGAATCTGCGCTGGGATGCACGCAGAAAATTGCAGAAGAATTCAGGCAGCAGCCCCCGCGAAGACGCATTGCTAACAGGTAACTAAACCTTGCGTGCCGTGAGGCGAATCTGGATAGTCGCGCCATGTTATCTCCTCGCCCTGGGTTGGGATGGGCACTGTTCCTCGTTATGCTGTGCCTGCATCCATGCTGGTCCGCGCCCAAGGTCTCCTTAGAGCCGGTGGGTGCGGAAGTGGACGTGAATGCCTTTGTGGAAGTGACCGTGCAAGTGTCCGGCACCGAGGCTAAGAACCCCTTCGTGGATGCGAGTGTCACCGGATCCTTTCAACTTGAAGGCGCAGCTAGCACAGCGGTCAGTGGCTTCTGTGATTCGACCGCTGGGGCTGTGCATCGCATCCGTTTTTTGCCGCAGCAGGCGGGCACTTATTCCTATACCTTGACGTATCAAGAGGTGGGCTTTGCACAGACGTTCACGGGCCGTTTCATTGCCAAAGCGAGTCTGCGGAAAGGCCTGTTGCGCGTGGACCCTGCGCATCCCTATCATTTTATATGGAATGGCACTCAAGACCATTGTTTCCTCAATGGCACCACTACTTATTGGATGTTAGGCCTGGAAGATGATAATGAAATCAAAACCAGCCTGGAACGTCTCGCGGCGCTGAAAGTGAACCGCATCCGGGTGGCGCTTTGTGGACGCACAGAGTCTGGGAAACGGTGGTTCGAGCCGCAAGTGGTGTGGAATGATAAGTTTAAAATGCGCCTGAACCCTTGGGAGGCCGCTCGGCCTGAGAGCGCGGGAGATCCAGGCTTCGAGGTCACGAGGTTCAACCTCGACCATTGGCAGAAATGTGATCGGCTACTGCGGATCGCGCGGCGGCAGGGGATTGCGGTTTCGCTGATTTTCTATCTTGATGGGGCCGATCCTGGGGTGGAGCCATTTGGCAAAACCCATGCCGCTAATGAAGATGAGAAACGCTACTTTTCCTATGCCGCTAATCGCTTCAGCGCTTATGCCAATGTAGCCTGGGACTTATGCAATGAATATCATCTGATGCGGGACGACGCCTGGGCGAATACCATGGGCGAGTTCCTGCGCACCTGTGATCCTTATGACCACCTGATGTCCGTGCATGGGAGCAATGAATTCCATTTCCGCGCTGCGCCTTGGGCGGACTACTGTCTGTATCAAGCCTGGGATGCCAGCGGTGGCTATGATTTCATGCTGAAAAATCGCGGAGCGCAAGAACTGACTGGGCATCCGAAGCCGCAGATCAACGAGGAATACGGCTACGAGGATCACTACCCACAAGGCTGGGGAGACAATCTGAAAGCCCCCGCCCGCGATGCCGAGAACCGTCGTCGGCTGGCCTGGGGCATGGTCATGGCGGGGGGCTATCAGACGACGGGCGAGCGAGCGACCAAGAGCGGCGGCTGGATCAATGGTCGGGGCGATGATGAGCTAGTGATGCTCAAAGGCTATGCCCACATGGTGGACTTCTTCCAGAGTTTCGACTGGTGGGCATGCCAACCGGATGCGTCCGTGATTAAAGCAGGAGCGGCGTGGTGCCTAGCCGAATCCGGCAAAACTTATGCCTTCTATTTACCGCAAGGCGGCACGGTCAAGATCGCCCTGCCGGATGGGAAATTTACCGCCGAACTTTACCACTGCCGCACGGGCGAACGTCAGCCGCTAGGCGAACTGCCGGGCGGAGAATGGACCGCCCCCAGCCAGTCTGCCGACGAGGATGCCGCCATTCTGATCCGCAATGCTTCCGGCTCATAAGCCGCTCCTTTTATGCCTACAGATCCCGCTGCCCGTATCGCTGAATTGTCTGCTGAAATAGAACGCCATAACCGCTCCTATTATGTGGATGCGAAGCCGCTGATTGGAGATCGGGACTACGATGCGCTCTATCGCGAACTGCAAGATCTGGAGACCGCTCATCCTCACCTGCGGGACGCGGATTCCCCCACGCAGCGCGTGGGCGGAGCTGCGCTGGACGGCTTTGTGCAGATCCGGCATCGGGAGCGGATGATGAGTCTGGAAAATTCTTATTCGGAAATGGAAGTGGGAGAATGGTATACGCGCGTGCTCAAGACATTAGGCGTGGAGACCGTGGAGACGTGGATAGAGGCCAAGGTGGACGGCGTGGCGGTGTCCGTCTTTTATGAAAATGGCCGCCTGAAATATGCCGTGACGCGGGGTGATGGCACCACGGGGGACGACATCACCCAGAACCTACGGACGATCAAAGGCATCCCGTTAGTGTTGCCTGCGGGCGCGCCGCAGACGTTCGAGCTGCGGGGGGAATGTTACATGAGCAAACAGGGCTTTGCAGAGATGAATCTACAACGCTCTGAGGCGGGAGAAGCGGAGTTTGTGAACCCGCGTAATGCTACGGCGGGCAGCTTGAAACAACTGGACCCACGGCTGGTGGCGCTGCGTCCGCTGGCCGTGATCTTTCACGGCTTCAGCAGCGTTCCCGGGGATTACGTGCCGGAAAGTCAGTCGGACTTCCGGGACTTTCTAAAGCAGGTGGGTCTGAAAGGCGCGGACCTGCATTGGCGCGCGCAGACGTTGGAAGAAGTGCTAGCCGCCATCCGCGCGCTGGACGCCCAACGGCATGATTTACCTTATGAAACGGACGGAGCGGTGGTAAAAGTAAACCGCCTAGCGCTGCAACGGGAGCTAGGCGTGACCAGCAAAGCCCCGCGTTGGGCCATCGCTTATAAATACGCTCCAGAGCAGGCGGAGACGAAGTTGCTGAGCATCGAAATCCAGATCGGTCGCACTGGCGTGCTGACGCCCGTGGCTTATCTGGAGCCAGTCTTCGTCAGTGGCTCCACAGTAGCGCGGGCGACGTTGCATAACGAGGAAGAGATCGCCCGGAAGGGCATCCGCGCGGGGGATGTCGTCATCATTGAAAAGGCAGGCGAGATCATTCCCGCCGTGGTGCGGGTGCGCACGGAGTTGCGGACCAGCTACTTAGCACCCTTCGTGATGCCAGAGGTTTGCCCGTCGTGTCAGACTGCGGTCGTTAGGGAAAAAGGACAGGTGGCAGTGCGGTGCCCTAACTTCTATTGCGGTGAGCAAGTGAAACGTCGCCTTCAGCACTTTGCGGCCCGTGGAGCCATGGATATTTCCGGCCTGGGGGAGGTGCTAGTGGAGCAGATCGTGGATGCCAAATTTGCCCAAGACGCAGCAGACCTCTATGCGCTGGATGAACTGCAACTAGCCGGGCTGGAACGCTTCGGCCAGAAGAGTGCGCAAAATTTACTGGATGGCTTAGCGAAGAGTAAACAAAAGCCCCCCTGGCGCTTGCTCTTCGGCCTGGGCATCATGCACGTGGGCAGCGGCGGGGCGCAGAAATTGCTGGAACATTTTCGCTCCATCACCGCCGTGGGAGCCGCCACCGTGGCGGATCTGGTCACCTGCCCGGATGTGGGCGAGATCGTGGCCCAGAGCCTCCATGCTTGGTTCCGGGATCCCGAAAACGAACGCCTTTTAGGCCGACTGCAAGCCGCCCGGCTGAATTTCACCATGCCCGATGGCGACAGTGGTCCCGTGTCCGATAAGCTCGCGGGCACCTGGGTCATCACCGGCACGCTAGGCGAACCACGGCCTCATTTTGAAGAACTCATCCGCGCAAATGGCGGGAAACTCAGCGGCAGCGTGAGCAAGAAAACGTCCTTCCTGCTTATTGGTGAAGACGCTGGCAGCAAGGCGGAGAAAGCCCGCAGCCTGGGCGTGCGCTTGGTCACAGAGCCAGAGTTCGTCGCCATGCTAGAGACCGCAGCCCCATAAGCAAAAAAGGATTCCTTTGCCAATCCGCCGCCGTGCCCCATGATGCCCTTCCAGCATTTAGGCGCCCTTAGCTCAGTTGGATAGAGCATCAGATTTCTAATCTGGCGGTCGCTGGTTCGAGTCCAGCAGGGCGCACCACCTACAATCAGCCAAGCGGAGCGACGCGGATGCGGGGCTGCACAGTGGGGAAATAGGCGCTCTGGGTGGAGCATGATTTCACCTTCCACTCTGTTGTGCGCCAGCCTATTAGGCGCGGTTTCCTTTTCCACTGTAGCTCTGGCCGATGTCGGCGTGGGGGCCCCGCCCTTGCCGGGCGCGGAAGTCATCATTGATGGCACGCGGGAATTGCTTGATGCCAAATGGATCTACTGGGAGGGGCCCCGCTTCGGCTCTGCGATGCCTATTAAATGGAAGATAGTGGAGGATCCGGCAGTGCCCGGTAAGACCGCATTAATGACGGATGACCGCGCAGCGGATGGTGGGAAATATGGCGCAGCGGACATCGTGACCAAGCAGGAGTATCGGGATTTCCGCCTACACCTGGAGTTCATGGTGATGAAGGCGGGCGGGAACAGTGGCGTTTATTTGCAGAACCGTTATGAGATCCAAATCTGTGATGGCAACAAAACCCCGCATGGCATGGGGGCGGTGATTAACGAGACGGAATCGCCCTACGAGGCTTACCTGGGGCTGGAGAAATGGAATTCCTATGACATCAATTTCCGGGCCGCACGATTCCATGATGGGAAACTAACGGAGAAGGCCCAAGTGACGATCTATTTCAACGGCAAGAAAGTGCATACGAATCAGAGCATCAGCCAAGTGCATGGCGGACCGAATTCCGGGATCGACGGCGGTAATGATGGCGGCAAGGGGATCACGGATCGGCCTGGGGGCTTGAAACTTCAGTGCGAAGGGCATGATGTCCGCTACCGCAATGGCTGGATCTTGGCGACGGACCGCAAGGAAGCGAAAACAGATTTCTCAGACAAAGAGTGAGCGTCCGCGCGCCCTTTGGGGGAATTTTTTAGGCCCGCAATCTGTTCTTGCGTAAATCTCAAAAACATCGCAAAGCTACGCCCCCTCATCCCTTCCTGTAAATTTTCAGAACTACCCTAACTTCTCATGATTCTTACCACCTGCCTCCAAAGTATCGCATTCGCAGCCTTTCTCGTCTTCCCAGAAGGGGAGAGCAAAAACCTCACAGGTGACCTCAAGGTTGGCTATGAGGCGATGAATAATAACGAGTATGCGAAGGCTTTGAAAGCCTTTGAAGGCTTGGCCGCCAAGGGCGATAAAAAAGGCCTCCTGGCCATGGGCCGCCTGTATCAACAAGGCTTGCCTAGCAACGCGCTGCTCCCAGACGCGAAGAAATCCGAGGACTATTTCCGCAAGGCGATCAAGGCCGGAGAAGAAGGCGCGGAACTGGATCTGGCGGGCCTCTTACTAGCCGATGCCGATGAGAAGCGCCAAACCGAAGGCAAGGAACACCTGAGCACGGCGGCTACGAAGAACCCTAAGGCGAAGTTAGTCATGGGCCAACTTCTGGCCGCAGGCCAAGGGTTCACGCAAGATTTAGATAAGGCGAAAAAGTATTTTGAAGAAGCCGGAGCCGCTGGCGAGGCGGAAGCTTTCAACTTCTTGGGCCAAATGTATGAGGCTGGTAAGGGCGCGGAACAGAGCCTGGATAAAGCTCTGGAGAACTACGAAAATGCTGCCAAGCGCGAATCCGTGAGCGCCATGTTGAAGTTAGGAAATATTTATGCCTCCGGTGCCAAACTGGGCAAGGACGAAGTGAAGGCAGACGCGGATAAGGCCAAGCGCTTTCTGCAAAATGCCGCCGCTAAAGAAGACGATAAGAAGCATGGTGCGGAGGCGACCATGGGCTTGGCAAATTTTTATTCCTTGATCGAGAAGAAGCCTGAGGACGCGTATGCGGCCTACAAGAAGGCCGCAGAGATTGGTGATTTCAATGCCAAGGTCATCGTGGGGAACTTGCTAAGTGATGGCACGGGCGTGGCGAAAGATGCTAAAGCCGCCTTTAAATCCTATCTAGAATCCACGGCGGACACGGAGAAGGGCACGCTGAGCGGCAGCCCCGCAGGGATGTTTGCGGTGTCCGTGGCTTATGAAAAGGGCCTAGGCACGGAGGTGAACGCTGCCAAGGCCAAACAATGGCTCATGCATTCGGCCATCGCGGGTTTCCCTGCCGCCATGCGCATGGTGGGATTAAACTATAAGAAAGACGGTGTGAAGGACATCGTGGCCTGTAGCACTTGGCTCCAACGCGCCTTGCAAGCAGGCGATGCTCAGTCTGCCATGGAACTCGTGGCCATGTTAGAGTCTGGGGAAAATAACATCGCCCCAGATTTCAAGACCAGCAACGTCCTGCTGACCAAAGTAGCCGAGGCCGGCTCTCCCGAAGCCATGCTTCAACTGGCTACGAATAACGCGGAAGGCAAAGGCACCTCTAAGGACGTCATCCGCGCCTACGCCTTACTGCTGGCCGCCGGGGACAAGTATGAGCCTGCCAAAAAGAAGCGGGATGAAATGGCCAAGACGCTGACCAAGGAGCAAATCAACGAGGCCATGAAAGAATTCGAGCGCATGTCGAACAAGCCCGCCGCCACCGCTGTGGACAGTAAGGACAAAGCAAAGGGTAAGTAGAGGCCTCAGGGGCTTAGCCCGCAGGAGGCACGTCGATGACCATGCCCTTGGTTAAGAGCACGACTTGGCATGACACGTGGGCTGCGCTGAGGTGGAGTAATTTCATCAAGGCTATGCGATAAAGTTGCACCTGCGGGATGGCGCGCTTGAGAGTGGCGGCTTGATCGGCGGCAATGCGGCTGGCGTCCGATTTCAATTCCACTAACAATGCCCTCATGACCACCCCCGCCGCATCGCGTTCGATCTGCACGCGGTCGAAGGTGCCGCTGATCTGCTCTCCGTCTTGGATCAGGGCAAAGGAGCGCTCCCGCCACAGCTCCACCGCCATGCTCGGGCGGGTGAAGACGTGCCGGATGGCGGCTTGTTGCAGACTAATCTGGATCTGCCGCAGCGCGGGTCCACGGAACTCCACGGGCAGGCTGCGGGCCAACATAGGCAGATCCGCAGCGGTGCTAGGGTCCAGCCACGTCAGTTGCGCAGCCAACGCATGGATGGCCGAACCTAAGCCCATGGCGTAATGTCGCTCTCGGGAAAAGAAGCTCTGCGGCGGATGGTCAGAAGGGCGGCGTTTCGGCAATCGTGGTGTACGCAGGCGGGCGGGCA
>JAYVOP010000056.1:0-8992 GCA_043757865.1 Verrucomicrobiales bacterium
TGGCAGCAAGTGCGGATCCCTTCCTCACGGTGCCTCCAGCGAAGCCGGAGGCTGGGGCGGCAGCGGTGCCCGCAGCGGATCTGGGAACATTGTCCACCCGTGCCTACCCATTACCAGGACACGTTATTGCTCTCCTGCGCCAGCAGGCTCCCACTGAGTCGAAGCAAGAGATCCAAGCCATGTTTACCGCGCAGGGCATTGATTTCAGCGCTCCTGGCGCAGAGGTCACATTTCAATTCAGCAGCGGCACCCTCATCGTCAAAAATACCTTGGAGCAGTTGCACGCCGTAGAATTACTCATTTGCCAGGAGGCGGATCCTCTCCCCAAAAACATCCGCCTCACCTACGAAGCCTACAGCCTGCCGAAGGCCGAGGCCGCCGCCCTGCTCCAGTCGCAGCATGGTTCAGACGCCATTTACGCCGCCGTGAAAAAGGCCCCGCAGGCCACGTTGGAAAAGCTACTAGTCATCGTGACCAAGAGCGGCCAACGCGCCAAGGTGGAGAGCATCGACGAGTATCCGTATCCCACGGATTTCGATCCACCGCAGGTGCCGCAATCCCTGCATCTAGGCCCCACCGGAACCGTGCCCGCGCCACCAGCCGTGCCTCCCACGCCACCTCCCGTGCCTGCCAAGGCCACTGCGGAGGGCGCTCCTCCAGTGCAGCACAATGCGGGCTTGGGGTTGATGACAAATCTCACTGGCACGACGTTCACCACGAGAAATACAGGAGACACCCTGGAGTTAGATCCAGTGATAGGCGATGATAATGTGAGCGTGGATGTGACCATCGCGCCCACCTTCGTGGCCCTGCGGAGCCTGACCAGCTTGGGCCAAAATCTGGACCAACCCAATTTCCAAAGCCAGCAACTCAACACATCCATGACATGCGATGATGGCCACGCCCGCTTCCTGGGCACGCAAAGCAAGCCCGTGCTCAGTGGCATGAGCGGTGGCAATGCCGACGATCTGGTGTGGCTGAGTTTCATTACCCCACAAATCATTCCCATCCCCACAGCCGCAGCAGAAACGCCGCACCTGCACAACCAATGCCAACTCCGCTGGGAGGCATTTTCCCTCACACTGGCTGCCGCCGCAGAGCTATTGCCAGCCACCAAGGAGGATGCCACGCTCCATTCCCAGCTCTGCAAAATGGTCGCTGCCAATGGGGCCCGCCTGGAGTCGTGTGTCAGCATCTCCACAAAGTCCGGCCAACGCGCCAAGGTAGAGCAGAATGATGAGTTCACTTACGGCACTGATTTTGATCCACCCCAAGTTCCTCAGACGCTCACCATTTCTAGCGAACCGCTGTTAGCAAAACTGCTGAACGAAGGCGGCCTAGCACCCTTGCGCTTGGGAACGCTAGGAGCCGGGAATCTAGGCATGGGAATCATCACCAAAACCTCCACCACGTCCTACACCACCCGCAATCTCGGCTTCACCCTGGAAGTCGATCCCGTGATAGGCGTGGACGGCACCACCGTGGATTTCACCACCGCCCCAGAGTGTGTGCGCTTTATCCACGATCTAAATTATGCCGACTGCCATCAGCCCATTTTTGAAACGCAGAAACTGAACGCTAGCGTGGCCTCCACCGTGGGATTCCCCGTGCTGTTAGGCACCTTCAGTCGCCCCTACAAAACGGGTGCGCCTAATGGAAACCAAGAGAACCGCATCTGGCTAGCATTCATCACCCCAGATCAGCCATAATAATTGCATCCCCGAGGGAAGCGGAGCGGCCCGCTCCGCCGGACTGCGGCCGCCCCACGCCCTAGCGACGCCCCGCTCATTGCGCATCCATGGCCTGTAGCAGCCGAGTTCCGAGGCTTCCATTGACCAACCTTGGCGAAATTCAGTCTCCCAAGTGGGCTGCTATATTGAGGCTGACGTGAGCACGGCTGGCACGCTTCATTTTCTATCAGCTATAAATTCAAGGTTTACTAACTTCTTCGCTTTGTAAAAATCATGTAAAATCAGCTAAATCCACACTCTCTGACCTTGCCGCACTGGGAAAGATTCCTTAGATTCAACGCATCTTTCGTAATTTGCTCCAATAAATTCCCGTCGCCTCCGTTTCCCTGCGGACGCTGCGGCCACGCCTTCGCCACCCTGATTCTTATGAGAAACCATTTCCTTACTTTCCTCCTCATCCTAACGTGCTCCGTGCTCCGTGCGCAATCGCCCGTGCCCGCTCCAGAGGCTGCTCCGGCGGTGCCTGTGACGCAAAAAGAACGCACTGTTTACATTCCATTTGATGACCTCGCCAAGACGTTAGCCAATGAAGGCCAGGGTGTGTTCTTGCCGTATCGCGAGTTCCTGGACATGTGGAATCAACTGACGATCGCTCAGAAAAAAGAGACGATCAAGTCACCAGCGGAGGCGGTCATTACCTCGTTAGAATTTACCGGGAGCATCACGGGTGAGGTGGCGCAGTTGGCGGCTACCGTGCAGGTGGAATCCTTTAAACAAGAGGGCTGGGCGGTCTTGCCGTTGGTGGCGGAGATGGAAAATTTCACCAAAGCAGACACGGGCGAGGCAGTGCTGCAACGTCACGAGCAAGGCTATCAAGTACTGCTGCCCAAGGCTGGGAAATACACGCTGAAGCTGGAAAGCATGGCCCGCGTGCAGCGCAGCGGCAGTGCTTATGATCTGAAATTGGCGCTGCCGAAGAGCGCAGTTTCGCGCGGGACGTTGGTGATTCCTGAGGAAGGCTGGGAGTTCCGGCTGGATCCAGCGGGCGCTTACACCACGCTGCCTAACGGAGCGGGCGGCACCGAGTTGTCGTTCTTTGGCGGAGCGGCGGAGGCCGTGGACGTGCGCTGGAGTAAGCAAGGTGGCGAGGCCAAGCTCACGCCGCTGGTCTTTGCGGAGCTAAGTCAAAGCGTGAATGCAGGCGCAGGCACGGTGCAAAATAAGCTGGAGATCGACTACCGAATCCTGCGCGCGGGCGTGGATCATTTCACGTTAGTGATTCCCGCTCCGCAAGAAGTCTTGCGCGTGGAAGGCACGGACATCCGCGAGTGGTCGCCACCCAAAACTGACGGCGGTCCGCGCGAACTCACCATCCAACTGCGCGAAAAGGTGCGGGATCACTATCATTTAATCATCGATCTAGAAGCCCCCGTGGACGGCGTGCCTGCCGACGTGAAGATCCCCGTCATTGAGGCCAAGGACGTGGTGCGGCAACGCGGCAATGTGCTGCTCTATGCGCCCACCGAGTTGGATGCCACGTTGAAAGACCTAACGGGACTGAATCAGCAGGAAATCATTTTAGCCAAGCCGAATCCTACCGCCAACAATCTCCAGCTCCAGGCAACCGTGCAGGCGAGTTACCGCTATTTAAAGTTGCCGTGGACGGCCACGTTAGCGTTGAAGCGCGCAGAGCCGGTTTTGGAAGTCAACACCAGCACGTTAGTCACCGTGGCGCTGGACACCGTGGGTTATAAAACCTCCGTGGATGCCAACGTAAAACGCAGCGGCATTTTCAATCTTCGCCTGCAAGTCCCAGCGGATTTCGATGCCACGGAAGCCACCGGAGAAATGGTGGAGTCCTCCAAAGTGGAGGACGTGGAGGGCAAGCGTTTTCTGGACGTGCGGCTGAAATCCCGTGTCACTGGCCCGCTGAAAATGATGCTCACCGCCCGGCGGAATCGGGAGAGCGCAGAGCAGCCTGTGATCGTGCCCGTGTTTGATCCCATCAATGCCACACGGCATGAAGCCATCGTGGCCGTGGCCTTGCACGAGAGCCTGGATCCTAACACGGCTGAGCTTGGTGGACTACGCCAAGAGGATGTGGCCAACATTGAAAAACAACTGCCAGAGGAAAAGGCCGCTCCTGCGCTGGCCTTCCGGTATCGTGGAGCCGTGGCCGCTGGCCGCATCGCCACGCGGCTGAAACAGAGCCAAGTGGTAGGCGATGTGCTCACGTTAGTGGAACTGAAAGAACAAGCCGCCCGCTACAGTTGGCACATCGCCTACGACATCCAATATGCGGGCGTGGACAGCTTCATTATCAATTTACCGAAGGCCATCACCAAGGATCTGCGAGTGGACACTCGGGAGTTAAAGGAAGTCATTAAAGATTACCAGTCCACGCCAGCGGGAGCCTTGGAGGCTGATCGGGAGCTGTGGAAGCTGACGCTGCGAGACAAGCGCATGGGCAACTTCGTGGTGGATCTCTCATTGGAGGTGCCCATAGTGGATCTGAAAGCGGGGGCCGCCACGGCGGTGATCTGTCCGCAGATTCGGCTGCAAGATGTGTTCCAAGAGATCGGCCAAACGGCCATCGCCAAGGATGGAAATTTGGAAGTGCTGGACTCCAAGTTAGAAAATTATGAGATCATCGACCCCAAGGAATTGCGCGGCAGTTTGAGCCGCCCCGGCGTGATCTTGAGCTACAAGAATCTGCGCCATCCGGCCAGTATCCAGCTTTCCATCAGCAAGAATGTGTTTCTGGCAGTGCCTGAAGCCATCGCCACTTATGCGGTTTTAAATAGCGTCTTCAGCAGGGATGGAGCCACCAGCACGGAGGCCATTTATTGGGTGAAGAATAACACACTGCAATACTTGGACGTAGCGCTGCCCGCGCGTGGTCGGATGTTGAGCGATGTCTATGTAAATGGTGATCCCCAGCAGCCGATGCAGCGCGCAGAGAAGGATGCCACATCGGCGGACCATGTGCTGATCAAAATCCCTAGCACGCAAAACGGACAAGCATTTCCGGTGCGTTTCTTGTATGAAATTCCTGCTCCCGCAGAGACCGCGGGCAAGGATCTGGGCTTCAACGGCAGCTTCTCCATCCCGCCTCCCAGCTTGAACATTGGCATTCTCCAGACGCAACTCACGCTGCATTTACCGCAAGATTATGTTTACCTAGACTTCGCTGGCCCCATGCGCCCGGAGGCAAAATCCGCGGGCTGGAGCGATCCTCAAGCGCGGCTACGGTGGTTAATTCCCGTGTTAGGGCCGAACTTAGATGCTGGCCAGAGCACGGGTTGGCAGAGTCCGCCGACCTTGAGTTCCGACACCAAGGGTGGGTTCAATTTACAACTGCCGACGGATGGTCAGGCCTTTATTTTACATCGGCTGGATGCGCCTGCGATGACGACGGTGACGTATCGCAGCGCTAAGTTAGACACGGCGGTGCGCTACCTCGCCATGATCGCTGCGTTCCTCGTGGGCATGCTGCTGTTGCGCAGGTCACTGGAGGTGAAGTGCGTCTATTTCTGTGCCGTGGGACTCGGCAGCTTGGTGCTGCGTGGCTTAATGCAAGCTGCGTGGGCTCCATTATGGGAAAGCGTGTGGCTGGGCGTGCTGCTGGCCACGGGGGTGTGGCTGATCGTTAGTTTTCCGAAAATGTTCTCCCGCCCTAGCAAGCCCACCGCGCCACCACCGCCCACGCGACCGCAGCCACCGAGCAGCCCACCCGTATCCGTCGGCCCACCCATCGTGGCCCCGATTCCCGTGGAGCCATCGCAAATATTATTTAGGGAAAAATCTGCGAGCGAGGCCCCGATCCCGCCCATCCCCGATCCCACCGTAGCCGCAGACAAAAGCCCACTGCCGGACGCCAATCCGCTGCCGCTCCCGCCCTTCCCCACAGACTCCACTCCCTAACGTCATGGAACCTTTTCCTCCAGGCCCAGGCGTTCCGCCCCCCCCATGTGGGACGAGCGTGCCGATAGGCCGCTCGTTAATGCGGTTTGCCAAGGGCCACTCGCTCAGTGCTGCGATGGACGAGCGGCCCATCGGCACCCTCGTCTCACGGCTCCTCCTAACGCTGCTGACGCTCTTATCCCTCGCTCTCACCGCCACCGCCCAAGAGCCCATCCACCAACGTGAACTCTGGATCCCGGAAAAATCCCTCCCGCATCTCTTGGCGACCAACCCCAAGGCTATGATCCTAACACGCGATGAATACCTCGCACTGACCAAGGATGCCGCCACGCCCATGCCCCAGAAACTCACCGTAGCCCCCACGCCCGTGGTGCTACGCGCGGCGGAATTCCATGGCAGCCTAGCAGGAAATAGTGTCGTTACCACGGCGGATTTCACTATCAATGTCCTCACCGCTCAGCCGGACGTTTGGCAACTGCTAGAACTGCCCATCCCCATGGCCTCGCTCGGCACTGTGATGCTGGATGGAGCCACAGCGCTCCGACTCGTGAGTGCCCCCAAGGACCAAACTGACCAGCGTGCCACCGTGCTGCTGCGCACGGCGGGCACGCATCATTTACAGGCCACGTTCTACCTGCCTATCACGGGCACGGGCACGCAGCAGATCACCCTGCCGCGCTTGCCAGCGGCGGCGGCACAGTTTGCTTTAGAGCTGCCACCACGTTTCGCGATCACGGAGCCTAGCATCGTTTCCACGACCGCTCTGCCCAGCGGGAATACGCTTCACACCATGCCCATGGCCGCTGGAAATGACGCGTTTACCGTTTCCTGGCGCGCGCAAGATCTCGCGCCACTAGCTGGTGGCGCGGTGCTCCAGACGTGCAGTTACCTTTACCAGATCGATTCCGCCCAAGTGAACTCCGACCTCGGCATCGTGCTCCGCAGCCCGCTGGCGCGGGTGCCGCAGGACGTGCATATTCCCCTGCCGGAAACGGCCCGCGTCCTCAGCGTGGAAGGGCCGGACATTGCTCGTTGGTCTTTAAATGCAGCCACGCTGGAGGTGCATTTCAACTCCGCAGAGTTGCCCGTCACCAATCTCCGCATCCTGCTAGAAACGACGCCCACGCCTTCCGCCACGCCGGATCACGCAGAACTCTCCGTCACGCTGCCGCAGCCCAGCGTGCGTGAGGCGAATCGTGCGGCGGGCAGCTTCGCTATCACCGCTGGCGCAGACGTGCGCGTGCGCAGCATCCTCACCAGCGGCCTGACCGCGCAGACCACCGTCGGCCTGCCGGGGGATGCCGCCAAGCAGCCGGGCTTCGTGGCGGGCTTCAGTTTCCCTGTGCTCAACACTGCGCCTAACGTCACGTTCCAGCCGCTGGAACCTCGCTTCCAGGCGGATCAACTGCTGCACGTAGCCATAAGACGAGATGCCATCGAACTCACCCGCACAGTGCGTCTGCTAGTCAAAGAAGGCAAAATTTTCTCCACCACCCTGCACCTTCCAGCAGGCGAAGAAATTAAGAGCCTCGCTCTGGCCGACAGCAAAGAACCCGACTGGCAAGCAGGACCAGAGCATTCCCTAACGGTGAAATGGGCCACCCCGCTGACCTCCACCGCGCCTACCACACTCACGTTAGTAACACGACTGGATCCGCCTGGTTGGTTCACGTTAGGCGAGCAACCGCGTCCGCTGAGCCTGGCCTCGTTAGGCATTGATGGCCCGGAACTCACCACGGGCTACGTGGGCCTAGATGCGGATGCACAATTCCACGTCAGCACCACCGCCAGCACGGGCCTGGAGCCCACGGACCCCGCGCATTTACAAGCGTGCGGCGTGGCCCTAGCCGGGAAATTGACCTGGACACGCGCGGAGAATTTCACGTTAGACCTAGCCGTCAGTCGTCGGCCTTCGGAAGTCCATGCGCACATCACCACCTATGCGTTGCCGCTGTTGCATACCTGCGATCTGGAAGGCCAGATCGAACTAGACGTGCGCAACTCCGGCCTGCGATCCTTACTGGTGGCGGCTCCGGTCGGTCTAGCAGAACACTTGCGCTTCGATAGTCCGCTCATAGCCGAGCGGAAACTGCAACCGCTCACGGGCGAGTGGACGCTGACTTTCCATGAGGAACTCAGCGGCCATCCGCACCTGCGCTATCACTGGAGCCTGCCGTTTGCAGATCAGAAATCAGAACCCGATCCCGCCGCTGCGCAGATGCGATTTAGCACCACACTGCCCGTGCTGAAACTCCCCGAGGCGGGCCGCATCACGGGCACTTATATCATCGAGGCTAACACGGATACGGAACTCAGCATCACGCCGCAGGGCATGGATGATCAGGACATTCTCACGCTGCCAGCCATTGATAATTACCAGCCGCGGCATCGCGTCATCGCTGCTTACGGCTGGCGCGGCAGTGCCTGGGCACTGAGCCTAGACGGCACGCGCCATCCCGCCGCGGCCTTGCCCGGCCTTGTGATTGATGCGTTAGTGATCAACTCCATCCTCAACGCGGATGGCACCCAGCGTCACGAACTCACCTTCAACCTCCGCAGCAATGGCGAGCAATTTTTCTCCTGCCCACTGCCCGCCGCAGCCAAGCTCCTGAGCCTCGCCATCGACAACGATCCCGTGAAGCCCGTGGCCGATCCTAACCCCGCCCAGCACGGCCTGCGCATCCAGCTCCCCGCCACCATCGAAGCCCGCCCCGCCAGCATCCACCTCACCTACGAACTCCCCGCCGCCACGGCATGGGAAGCCAGCGGCCAACTAACCCTGACCCCACCCGCTCTCGATCCTAACACGCCTGTGCTCAGTTCTAAATGGCTGCTCCATCTGCCCCAGGGTTTTTCGTATGATGACATATCCAGCAATCTGGAAACGGACTTCGTAAGGCCGACGGGGAGTCTGGTAGGGACGATGCTGAAGCCATTGAGTGACGGACTGTTAGGCAAAGTGATGGCCAGCAAAAGCAAAAGAAACAAAGGGAACTCTGAGATCACGGCAGATGTCGCCAGCACTCAAACAGCAGCCATCTCAGAGGCCATGGCCGTTGCCGGGACAGTTCTTGAACCCACTCCAGCAGATGCTAAAGCGGATGGGAAGGAAGTATTTAATTCGAGCCAGATCGTCGGGGCAGTAAGGTCAGATAAGAGTGCTTCTTCTCGCTTCGACACTACCTTCACCACCAAATCCGGCCTCATTCCCCTAGCCGTAAATTTACCGTCCGCCGGCCTGATGTATTCTCTGTCGGGCAGCCACGCGCCCAGCGCTTTGCAATTTCATTATGTGTCTTGGCGGCGGGAGCTACAGGTGGCTTGGGGCTTTATTTTGGCGGGGGCGTTGCTGATGCTGGGGCTGGGGAGGCAGCGTC
>JAYVOP010000057.1:0-8938 GCA_043757865.1 Verrucomicrobiales bacterium
GGCGTATGAAGTCATCGCCATCGCCGTGGATAGCGCGGGGAATCAGACCCAAGCGTCACTGCCATTCAACGTAGATTACTATCCGGTCTATACGTGGACCGGGGCGACGTTTCGCGATGGCGATCCTTACAACGATAGTCATTCCTGGGGCACACCTGAGAACTGGTCGCCAAACGGTATTCCGGGCGTAGGGGACATCGTGGTGATCGCCAACGGAGACACCGTGGATACGACTATTAGCCGGAGTGTATCTGGTTTGAGACTGAGCAATGGGACGCTGAATTTCTATACCGGAGGTGCGCTAACACTGACTGGAAGTAACTCCACTTGGACTGGCGGTACCATCGCTGGGCAAGTGGTGGTAGCGAATGGTGGTGGCTTGGCGATTACAGGGGCCGTGGACCATTGGCTGAGCGGCGGGGTGACGTTCGAGAACCACGGCACGGTCACTCAGGACTCCAACGCAATCATCGGTGGCTACCAAAATGTGCATATAACAAATAAATTCGATGGCGTGTGGCGCTTCAATGGTGCGGGTGATCCCTTCAATAATTACTACGGTGGCAATGTCTTTCACAGCGACGGCATCGTGGAAAAAATCGGTAGCGGCACAGTCACGTTTAATGATTGGACTTACGAATTGCCTGGAGAAACGCGCTCTAGCACTGGGATCATCGACTTCATGGGAGGCGCCTATTTCATCACTGGCTCATCATTTACTGGCGGTGGTAGCATCCGGTGGGTCGGAGATATAGACTTGCAAGGAATGCTCGTGCAAAATGTGGCGGTCCTGGAAAAAGTGGGAGGCACCCTTTCATGTAGTGGCGGAGCTAACATTGTTGGGAATTGGCAATGGAAGGCCGGGACGATTCAAAACAAGCTGATCATCCCGGGGGGCTCATTCTTGACAATCAATGGGTCTGATACCCATTGGCTAGGAGGAGGATCTGAGCTGGTGAACCGCGGCAACGTAGTCTGGGCTGGCCCAGGAAATATTTCTGGATACCAGAACTGCGCCATCACGAACGAGACTGACGCACGTTTTGAAATGCTCAGCGGTGGCGATCTACTGGACAACTATTATGGTGGAAATCATTTTGATAACGCCGGGCAGTTCGTCAAAGCAGCGGGCGCCACTGCACTGGTCCTCAATGATTGGACCTTCAATAACACGGGGGAAATGCGCGCTGATTTTGGTGGAATTGAAACGAACCTCACGCTGAATCTAGCCAATAATAGCACCATCACTGGACCTGCCGCGCAAGTTTGGAAAACAGGAACGGTCAATCTCACGGGCTACTTGGGATCGTCCTCCGGCAACGTCGAATTAGATGGAGCCACGCTCATCGGAATCGGCTCAAGCGTGGTCGGGGGCGATTGGAAATACAAGAGTGGTGTGCTGGCAGGAGAGCTAACGATTCCGCCATCGAACACGGTCATCATTTCCGGTGCCGCCGATCATTGGCTCAGCGGAAATACCATTATCAGCAATTACGGCACCACCAGATGGGACGGCCCTGGTCCGATCGGTGGTTATCAAAACACGACGTGGCTCAACAAGGGAGGTTCACGGTTTGAAGTTAATGCTGATGGCGATGTTTTTAACAACTATTACGGCGGCAATCGTTTCGACAATGAGGGGCTGTTCGTGAAGACCGCAGGAAACTCTGCACTGGTGCTCAATGACTGGGACTTCAATAACTCCGGGGAAATGCGCGCGAATACGGGCAGAATCGAAACAAATCTTACGCTGAATTTGGCCAACAATTCCATCCTCTCTGGACCGGGCACTCAAGTGTGGAAATCGGGCACGGTCAATCTCACGGGCAATACCACCGCGAGTGGAAACATTACGTTAGACGGAGCCACGCTGGTTGGTAGCGGCCCTGGCTCACTAACGGGAAGTTGGAAATTTATGAGCGGTAATCTGGCGGCTCAATTAAGCATTCCTGCATCCTCAACCTTGACCATCACCGGAGCCGCCGATCATGTCCTCAACCCAGGCACTGTGATCAACAATTACGGCACCACCAAATGGGATGGCCCTGGCCCGATCCTTGGCTATCAAAATGTTATTTGGAGCAACAAAGCTGCCGCGCGATTGGAATTCAATGCCGATGGTGACGTCTTTAATAACTACTACGGCGGCAACGTGCTAGTCAACGAGGGCACGCTTGCCAAGACTGGCGGCACGGGCATCACGACGATCAATGACTGGACCGTGAATAATAGCAGAGACATCCGGGCCGATAGTGGCGGGCTTGATTTTGGCAGCGAGGTGCATTGGCTCACTGGCACACGCACGCTTGGGCCCGGGTTGATCCGGCAGCGTGCGGGCACTTGGTTAGACGGCAATAGCGAATTCTCCGCTCCCACGCAATTTTTCGATGGTGGCATGACTGGCTCGCCCACTGCCAGCTTCACGGGGGTGCTGGAATGGGTGAATGGCACGGTGGGAGGCCTCTTCCGCGTCGCTAACGGTGGCACGTTGCGATTGACCACGGGAGACAAAACGCTTGGAGGTGGTGCCATCATTCAGAATAGCGGCTTGGTGGATTGGCGGAGCGGTGATTTACAAGGTTACCAAAATTCTCTAATCGATAATTTCAGCGGCTCCCTTTTCCGATGCTCTAGCAGCGGTATTTTCTACCACATCTACGGCGGAAACCAAGTCCACCTTGCGCCAGGGAGCCAATTGCAGAAGACTGGTAGCTCTACGTCACATCTCGATTGGGCGATGAATAACGACGGCACGTGCACCGTGCAGCAGGGGAATTTATCGTTGGAGGAAGGTGGCAGCGGCTCCGGAGCCTATGTATCGGACGCTGGCGGGGAAGTGCAATTTGCCTCAGGGGATTTCACCTTGCAGGCTGGAGCCACGGTCTTAGGCGTTGGAGTGAATCGCGTGACGGGCGGTGGAGTCATCGCAGATGCTGCTGTTAATGGGCATTTTCGTGTGGACAGCGGCACGCTGGGAGCCACGGGCACGGGCGTGCTCACACTCACGGGAGCCAACCAGTGGACGGGTGGAAGTTTCAATGGGCAAATGTTTGTCGGTATTGGCGCATCGCTGACGCTCTCCACGGCCAACACCAAAACGCTCAATCCTGGAGCCGTACTCATCAACAATGGCACCATGGACCTACTGAGCGAGGTAGCGATCCAAGGCTACCAGAACGTGACGTTGATTAATGGCCAGCCTGGCACGATGCGGCTGGCTGGCGACATCGCGCCATTTTACAATTACTACGGCGGCAATGCCTTTGTGAATCGTGGCTTGTTGCAAAAGACTGCTGGCACTGGTTCCGCCACCATCCATAGCTGGAGCCTCGAAAACAGCGGCACCATGGCTGCGTTGACTGGAAACCTCGATGTTAGCACGACTGGCAGCGTGGGCGCTGGATCCCATTTTGCAGGGCCGGGCCGCGTGAGACTAACTAACGGCGGCCTTACATTCCAAGGCACAAGCACGGTAGATTCCGGCACATTTGAACTCGCTGGAGGCGGCCTTGGCGGCCATGGTGATGGCACGGGACGCTTGAATACCGCTGGCGCAGGTGTGATCGAATGGACCAGCGGAGGTATCGGTGGAACCTTTACGGTAGGTGGCATCATTAACCTAACGGGAACTACCGGGCGCACAATGGACCCAGGTGCAGTGCTGAGCAATGCTGGTACCATGAGCGTGGCCACTGGCGTCCCAGTTGTTGGGATCCAAAACAGCAGCTTACGAAATTTGCCCGGAGCCACGCTGCGCCTCGCCCCTGGCGCTGCGTTCACGAACTACTACGGGGGCAACAGTTTACTCAATGAAGGCACCTTGGAAATCACTGGCATCGGCAACACCTTCGGCCCTGAATGGGCTTACACCCAAACCCCAACGGGCACCCTTCGCGCTCCCATTGCTGCTGCGGGCGCAGGACTTAGTTCCGGGGTGCTCGTGACGAGCTATCCAACGCTAGCAGGAAAGTTCATTGCCGTGCTCCCCGGCGGTCTCATCCCACCAGTGGATGCCGAATTTTTCCCTGTGACCTACTATGGCCTCAGCGGCACCTTCGCCAGCACTCCCTGGCCCGCCACGTATGAAGGCAATCGGGTGAAAATCAAAGTGACCGCAGGCGGTTTCGTAAACTGGGCCGCCGCCGCCGGACTCTCCGGAGCGAACGCCGACTCCGGCGCCGACCCGGATGGCGATGGCATCGGTAACCTCCTAGAATTCGCCCTCGCCCTCAGCCCCACGCAGAGCAATCCCAGCGGCCTCCCCGCAGCCAGCGAATCGCCCACGCATCACCTCGCATTAGGCTTCACCCGCCGAGTCCCCGCAGACCTCACCTACACCATTGAGGACGCCCTCGCCACTCCGCCGAACAACGTCATCGCCCGCCTCCTCCCCGGTGCCACCACCTGGACTGGCCCTGGCACTGTGACGGAAACCGGCACCGGAGCCACCCGCACCGTCATCGTCACCGACCCAAGCATCATGGGCAGCGTGAACCATCGTTTCCTGCGCCTGCGGGTGAATGATTAAGCTCATGGTGCCAATTAATTAAGCAGGGTGTGGCGCACTGGATGCCGTGTCCGGCAAGAGAGGAAGCCCCAGCTCTTTCAGGAAGACATTGTGCTTCTCCGTCGCTGCTTGGATGGCGACCTCGATCTCCACCAGTTTCTCATGGGTCGCCTCTAGTTCGATCTCTGTCCCCGCCACCGCCGTGCTGATGTAGCGGGAGATGTTCAGATTGAAGTCGTTTTTAGCGATCTCAACCATCTCCACCCGGCGGGAGTAGCTCGGCTCTTCCTTCCGGTATTGATAGGTCCCGATAATCTTGGCGATGTGCTCGGGCTTGAGTTGTTCTGACGCTTTCCTTTTTCAAAGTGCTCGGCGGCGTTGATGAAAAGCACGTCGTCGGGCTTCTTGCACTTCTTCAGCACGAGGATGCAGACTGGGATGCCAGTGGAATAGAAGAGATTCGCGGGCAGGCCGATCACGGTATCAATGTTGCCGTCCTTCAGCAGCTTGGTGCGGATGCGTTCCTCTGCCCGCCCCGGAATAGCACCCCTTGGGGCAGGATGATGGCCATCACGCCTTCGTCTTTCAGGAAATGGAAGCCGTGCAGGAGGAAGGCGAAGTCGGCGGCGGATTTCGGGGCCAGGCCGTGGTTTTTGAAGCGCACGTCGTCGCCCATCGCATCCGTGGGGTCCCAGCGGTAGCTAAACGGAGGATTGGCCACGATGGCGTCGAAGCTCGGCTTCTTGGCCGGGTTCAGCTCGCGCAGCGTGTCCCATTCGTTGAGGAGCGTGTCGCCGTGAAAGATGTCGAACTCCGTATCCTTCACCCCCTGCAGCAGCATGTTCATGCGGGCCAGGTTGTAGGTGGTGATGTTCTTTTCCTGCCTGTAGATTTTGCCAATGGGGCCGTCCGCGTCTTTCATCCGGTGCCGCACATTCAAGAGCAAGGAGCCGGACCCGCAGGCGAAATCGAGCACGCTCTCCAACCGCTTCTTCGTCCCGGTCTTTGGTTCTTGACGGTCCAGCGTGACGATAGCGGAGAGGATGTCGGAAATCTGCTGCGGGGTGTAGAACTCGCCCGCCTTCTTGCCGGACCCGGTGCCAAACTGACCGAAAAGCAGGCCGGCGAGATCGTTGCGGTCGGTCGTGCCAGGAGCATCGGGTTCCGCATCGCGCTTTGCCCATTAACCACGTGGCCGACCACGCCGGAGGACGACCCATCTTGGATTTTGCCAAATAACTTCAAAATCCTCGTAGCTTCGGATGAGTTCCGTGAGATTCGCAAATCCTAAGCGCCGGAACAAGGGCACCGGGTCAGGAAACCGTCGCGCCAATTCGCCGCCGACCGTCGGAAGCTGCAATATTCTCCCCCTTCGTAGATTCTCATCGCACAACGCCGCAACCACATCGGCAATCTCAGTCCGCAAATCACCTGACGCTCCATGCGATAGTGGGGCAGCGGCCTCGATAACTAGGTGTAGTCCCGTGCCAGAAGTTCTAAGTTCGACCCAACTCTCAATCAAATTCCGGACTGACCGAAAACCCAACCGTTCATGCACTGGCTTTTCGCCTGGAAAGTGGTCTCGAAGCTTATTCCCACCAGTGCCACTGTTAGGTGCTTTTGTTGCCTCGTTCGCTCTTCCTGCAATGATCTAATCAATGCTAAGGTAATAGAACAAAGTCGTTCAACGTCGGATTCTGGATTTCCTGCTCGCTCTCCACTTGCCTCGTCTGACTGCTCGCAAGTCGCTACCCGAGGAAGGTTATCAAACGGGCTCGCAAATCCACCACTCGCCCGTGTTCCATCAGTCGATTCGGAAGGACAGTCAGGGCCGCAGTAGGTTTCATTGGTGCTGACGGCTTTGAAACAGGAGCAGGGCCCACATCCACCAACCATGCATGTAGGCGCTCATAAGAAAAACCCAAGACAAAGTGAACCTTCGCGTTGAGATGCTCCGACTCCCTCAAATGCGCTGGCGGACTGAAAAAAGCGCGGGTGACATTTCCGATCCGAATCGTCCCTGCTTTTCTTTTGAGGGCGGAAATCGTTCCTTCAAAGAAAGCGAGCTTACTCGTATCTTGGAAGAACTGCTTTTGGTCTACCATCCACCCAATTCCCTAGAATTAACAAGGGGGCACCAATGTGGTTCGCTGCCAAACCATTTATACGAATGGTCGCGCCGACCGACAGAGAGCTGCGCGCTCTTCTTCAAGTGCTTCTCAATTAAAGTTTCATCACGCTCTCCATCCAACTTCCCATTGTTATACCACCGCAGAAAGTGCAGAATACACAAATAATAGTGAGCATCAACCGAGTCGCTGCGGGTCGCCCACGCCTGAAGGCGGTCAATAGCTTCGTTATAACTGAACTCAGGGAGAAACTTGTAGGCTTGAAACCACGTCCGAAAATCACTTTCGCTGGTGGGATTGAAACTCAGATTACACTCGGCCAATTCGACAATCTTTCGCAATTCCGCAACTTCCAGCGCCCGCCAATTGCGCCCTTTCCTTGCGAGGTAAGCGTTGGCGACAGCTTTCCTCAGCCATGCCTGTGCGGCAGAACCATTCAGAATCTTCTTCCAGGTGTTAATCAATGAGTCAAAGTCTCCATAAAGTAAGGACAGGTCGTATTCGCATTTCCGTTCATGCGCAGAGTACTGTTTTGCCCCCTGAAATGCTGAACCCGAGCGAGGAGTTCTTCGGCTTCCGACATGCGCTTCTGAATCCAGTGCGCGACATCAGTATCTCCAACGCATAATACAAAAATTACTTGAATACGGGACTATCCGTGTTATGGTGAGCCATACCCAAAACCTTTCATCTTCATCTACCAGACCTCCTCCCCGAGGTGCAACGACGCCTCCGTGCAGGTGGTTCCCAACGTCATCTGTAGCGGCTCCAAGCCGTGCGCCTCGGCCTTGCGGGCGAGCATACCCTCGCGCAAATCGCCGCCGCTGTAGGCCGCCCCGTTCCCGCATCGGCGAGTGGATGCGCCTCGTGCGTGAGCAGGGCTTGGACGAACTCCTCGGTCTCCATCAAGGCCGAGGCCAAGCTCCGCAAGTCAACGCCAAGGTGCTCGCACAGCTCCGGCAGGGCTTGCGCCGCGGGCGTTGGAAACGCGCCAAATGACGTTGGGAACCACCTGCACGGAGGCGTCGTTGCACCTCGGGGAGGAGGTCTGGTAGATGAAGATGAAAGGTTTTAGGCATGGCTCACCATAATACGAATAGTCCCGTATTCAAGTGATTTTAATATAAACGCTTGCTCCGGCTAAAAAAACAGTCCCGTATTTAACTGATAATGAGATAAGAATGCTGAAACGCTGGATGAATCCATCATCCTCGGCGGCGCCATGCACGGCGGCTTTGAACTGCCGGGCGATCTTCCCCGGCTGGATTCCGCCTAGGACACTGAGCGCAAAGGGTGGCGTGCGGAGGTTCTGGCCACGTCCGATTCGCCCCATAATATACGCCTCTTTCCCATTCCATCCTTGCAGGAGAATGGGGGCACCTGGGCCGCCGCTTGTTCGCCCCTCAATACCTTCCGTGGCCGTGAGGAAAGCGCGGCATTGATTAGCAAGAGTTGGGGAGAGGGCGGTGAGCGGGTGATTTATTCGTGAGTAGGCGCCACTCGTGACGTTTTGCCCGCGCAAATTTGAGCACCATCGGCAGGCGGGATAAAAGGGATACCTCTGGCCCAGCCATCCGCAGAGGTCCCCCCTACCCCACTGCTGCGCTAAGGTTTTCCCAGAGCCACAGGGTCAGGGTTACGGAACCACACCGATCGCGACGCGGCTTATTCTGGCGGAAACGGCCCTCGTGCGCGTCTCCGCCACCGAGCGTTTCGTCACTTACCTAGCCCGAATTGGGTTCCGTTTTTAGCATGAGGATTGGAGTGGGAGTGACGTTGTTACCTGGGCACTCTCCGGCTCATGGACAAGGATCGTGCGTGGTTAAGCACGTGGATATACCATCATCAGACTCCCCGCTTTTTTTAACCAATAACGCACGCCGCCCTCTGTGAGTTGGACGCCGTGGCGCTGCGCCAGCCATGCTCCAGCTTCTTTGGCGCGTTTCCAACGCCCGCGGCGCAAGCCCTGCCGGAGCTGTGCGAGCACCTTGGCGTTGACTTGCGGAGTCCTGCCGCGGCCTTGGTGGCGACCGAGGAGCGCGTCCAGGCCCTGCTCACGCACGAGGCGCATCCACGCGCCGATGCGGGAACGGGCGCGGCCCACAGCGGCGGCGATTTGCGCGAGGGTATGCTCGCCCGCAAGGCCGAGGCGCACGGCTTGGAGCCGCTCCAAATGACGTTGGGAACCACCTGCACGGAGGCGGCGTTGCACCTCGGGGAGGAGGTCTGGGAGATGAAGATGAAAGGTTTTGGGCATGGCTCACCACAACACGGATAGTCCCGTATTCAAGTGATTTTGGTA
>JAYVOP010000058.1:0-31844 GCA_043757865.1 Verrucomicrobiales bacterium
GGTCGTGGCGGGGTATCCGTGGTTCCTTGATTGGGGACGGGATAGTTTGATTTTTGCCCGCGGATTAATGGCGCTGGGGCGGCTGGAGGAAGCGCGCTCAATCCTGCGGCGGTTTGCGGCGTGGGAGGAAGGAGGATCGATTCCGAATCTGTTGCGCGGACAGGATGCTTCTAACCGTGAGACGTCTGATGCTCCGCTGTGGCTCGTGATTGCGCTGCGGGATCTGGCCCAGCGGCAGCCGGAGGTGTTAGAAGAAATGGTGGGGGCGCGGAGTTTACGACAACTGGTAATTGATCTCCTGCAAGCCCACCTCACGGGCGCGAGCCATGGCGTGGTCTTTGATCCAGCCTCTGCGCTGCTGTGGAGTCCGGCTCATTTCACCTGGATGGATACGCAGGCCCCCTGCGGCACGCCCCGGGAAGGGTATCCGATCTGTATCCAAGCGCTGTGGGCGGCCGCGTTAGCATTTGGCCACCGCCTGAATCCTAACGCAGGATGGGATATGCTAGCCGCGCGGGTCCGGGAGTCCGTGCAACATTATTTTTGGCAGCAAACGGAGGGTTATCTGGCGGACTGCCTGCACGCTCCACGCGGCCTGCCAGCGGCTTTGGCCATGGCAGATGAGCACTTGCGTCCGAATCAACTTTTCGCCATCACGCTGGGTGCCATAACGAATCCGACCATGATCTGCGGGGTCTTGAAGGCTTGTCAAAGCCTGCTGGTGCCGGGGGCCTTGCGCACGTTAGCCCCCCAGCGGGTGCGGGTGCCGTTAGTGGTGGAAACGGAGGGGCGAGCCCTGCACGATCCGTATTTCCCCTATCATGCCCGCTACACCGGACCGGAGCAGACGAGCCGCAAGGCGGCCTACCATAATGGCACGGCGTGGCCCTGGCTGCTGCCCACGTATTGCGAGGCGTTGCTCGTGGGGCAAGGCCCGGAGGCCAAAGCCGAAGCCCGCCGCTGGCTGGAGACTACGGCCAGCCTGCTTCAGGACGGATGCCTGGGACAAGTGGCAGAGATTGTGGATGGAGATCCACCGCATCGCTTGCGCGGGTGTGGAGCCCAAGCCTGGAGCGCATCTGAATGGGTGCGGGTCTGGGCCATGCTATGAACCTGGGCGGCGGAGGGGTATGAAGCGCGGGCTGTGGCCGCTGTAGACAAAGGGCCGTGGCTTAAACAGAGCGCGGAGTTGCACTCCGACGCATGACGCACGTGGCGCAGCATGGGGTGAGGCTCCTCGGTCATCGCAGCGGATTTAAAATCCGCGCTCCATAGATGGCGGCCACAGCCCGCCACTCCATGAGGACTCGGCTGGCACGGAGCTTGCTTTACTTTATTTCCATATCCGAATTCTATGAAAACAACTTCCTCTTCCAATTTAAAAGGTAAACGTCGGGTCATTTTTGAGTGGCCCAGCGATGCGATGTCCGTGCAAGTGGCCGGTGACTTTTGCGGTTGGCAAAAGCTCCCGTTAAAATCACAAGCGGGGCGACTATTACGGATTCTCTACTTGCCTCCTGGGTGCTATGAGTATCGAATGTTCGTTGATGGGGGGTGGCGCTCGGATCCAAAGTCTTTGGAGCAGGTCCCCAATCCTTTTGGCACCTCCAATAATTTGCTGCGGGTGCTATGAGGATCGGAGCAGAATCTATCTAACGTTCTGTTCCGGTGCCACGCAAGCGTATCCGTATCCTTAAAACAACATGGCTGGTCCTAGAATCCTCATTGTCACCCCCGAGATCACTTATCTGCCGCCCGGCATGGGCAACATGGCAGAGCACATGTCTGCCAAGGCAGGTGGCTTGGCGGATGTGTCCGCCTCGTTAGTCTCCGCGCTCTTTGATTTAGGAGCGGACATCCACGTGGCGGTGCCAAATTATCGACGGATGTTCAATGTGGATGTCATTAAGCTGCACCATGAAGAACTGCGGCGGTATAGCCGGAAGCTGAGTAAGGATCGGATTCATTTGGCGGAGGATCGGCTGTTTTATTATCGAGATGAAGTTTACTCTGGCTATCAGGATGATGCGATGCGGGTGGCCCTCACTTTTCAGCGGGAGGTGATCAATAACATCATTCCCAGTGTGCGCCCGGATTTGATTCATTGTAATGACTGGATGACGGGGCTGATCCCGTGCCAGGCTCGGCGGCTGGGGATTCCGTGTTTGTTCACGGTGCATAACATTCACACACAGCGCGCCAGCCTAGCGGAGATCGAGGACCGGGGCATTGATGCCGCGCAGTTTTGGTCAAACCTCTATTTTGATAGGCCGCCGCAGAGCTACGAATCCGCTCGGGATCATAACAAAGCGGATTTGCTGACGAGCGGAATTTTTTCGGCCCACTACATCAATACGGTCAGTCCGCGATTCCTCTGGGAGATCACGCAGGGATGGCACTCGGTGGTGCCGGAAAGTGTGCGGCGGGAACTGACGAGTAAAGCCCGGGCGGGCTGTGCGCGGGGGATTTTGAATGCGCCAGATCCGAGCTACGATCCCCAGACGGATCCCCTGTTAGTGATGAACTATGGACCGGAGAATCAGACGGAGGGCAAGGCCGCTAACAAGGCGGCATTCCAGGAACAAATGCAGTTAGAGATCGACCCCTCAGCCGCGTTGTTCTTCTGGCCTTCACGTTTGGACCCCATGCAAAAGGGACCGCAGTTGCTAACGGAGATCCTCCAGCGCATGATTGGCGATTACTGGCACCACCCGGTGCAGTTAGCGGTGGTGGCCAATGGGCCGCACCAGCGGCATTTGCATGACATCGTGCGCCAAGCTGATCTACATGGGCGCGTATCCATCGTGGACTTTGATGAGCGGCTGTCCCACCTGGGGTATGCCGCCGCCGATTACATGATTATGCCATCCCTCTTCGAGCCTTGTGGCTTACCCCAAATGATTAGTCCGCTCTACGGCACGCTGCCCATTGTGCATGCGACGGGTGGCTTATGGGACACGGTGCATCCGCTGGAAGTAAATGAGGGGAAGGGCAATGGCTTCCGCTTTGAGATCTATGGTGGCGATGGGCTGCGCTGGGCGATTGATCGAGCGATGGATTTCCAGCGCCAACCAGCCGACATCCGCGACCAGCAAATTCAGCGAATTATGCGAGAAAGCACTGTGGAATTTAGCCATGAAACGTGTGCGCGGCATTATTTCGATATTTATGAATCGATGCTGCAACGTCCGCTGGTGGCTCGGGAACACGGACCAGGAACGCTCCTCTTATGATCGCGCCTCCGGCAGCTCGACTGCACGACGACGGTTGGTTGGCACCGCATTTCCCGGCTCTCGCGGCTCGGCAACAGCGCGCGCAGGCATTAGCGCAGCGGCTCACTGGTGGGGTCTCGCTGTGGGATTGGGCCACGGGGCATCAGTGGTTCGGCCTCCAGCGGGGCGCTGCGGGGGACTGGATCTATCGGGACTGGGCTCCGAACGCGACGGAGCTATGGCTGTGCGGAGATTTCTCTAACTGGGAACGACGCCCGGAATTTCAAGCCCGGAAAATCAATGAGCGGGGCGAATGGGAACTCCGTTTACCAGCCAGCGCGATGGCCCACGGGCAGCACTATCAAGTGGAAATGGAGTGGCCCGGCGGGGGCGGCCGCCGCTTGCCCGCGTGGGGCCGGTATATGCATCAGGATGCGGAGACGCTGCAGTTCACAGCCCGGGTCTGGGATCCGCCCGCCTATGTGTGGCAATATTCCGCACCTGCGAGTGGTCCCTTTCTCAAGATCTATGAGGCGCACCCGGGCATGGCTCTGGAAGAGCCACGGACGGGCACCTGGGCAGAATTCCGCACGCAAATGCTGCCCCGGATCAAGGCCGCAGGCTATGATACCATCCAACTCATGGCGGTAATGGAACATCCGTATTACGGCTCGTTTGGCTATCACGTGGGTTCGTTCTTTGCCCCGTCCTCACGTTTTGGCACGCCAGAGGAATTGCAAGAAATGATCGATGCCGCGCATGGGTTAGGGCTGCGGGTCATCATGGATCTAGTGCATTCCCATGTCGTAAAAAATGAAGTGGAGGGCCTGGGTGCTTACGATGGCACCACCTGGCAATATTTCCACGCGGGCCCACGCGGGCAGCATCCCGCTTGGGATTCACGTTGTTTTGACTACGATAAACCAGAGGTGCTGCACCTGCTGCTGTCGAATCTGCGGTTCTGGTTAGAGGAATATCGTTTTGATGGTTTCCGCTTCGATGGGGTGACCTCCATGCTCTATCAAGATCATGGCCTGGGCGAGCCGATCCGCAGTTACGACGACTACTTCGGGCCTCGCGTCGATGAATCCGCCGTGGCTTATTTGGCCTTGGCTAATGATCTGATCCAGACCGCTAGACCAGAGGCGCTCACCATAGCCGAGGATGTTAGCGGTATGCCCGGCCTCTGTGCCCCTACGGCAGAGGGCGGGTGTGGGTTTACCGCGCGGCTCTGCATGGGACTGCCGGAATGTTGGTTTAAATTGATCCGCGAGATCCGGGATGAAGACTGGTCCATGAACTGGCTCTGGCACGAACTGCGGAATCATCGCGCGGAGGAACGCGGCATTTCCTACGTGGAGAGCCACGATCAAGCTCTGGTGGGCGGAAAATCGTTCATCTTTGAAATGATCGATGCGGACATGTATAACGACATGCGGCGGCACGCGCACAATCCCCGCGTGGAACGCGGCCTCGCCCTCCACTGCCTCGCGCGCTTAGCCACGATGGGCGCAGCCGGGCATGGCTACCTCAATTTCATGGGGAACGAATTCGGACATCCCGAGTGGATCGATTTCCCCCGCGCTGGCAACGACTGGTCCTGCGCCAAAGCCCGCCGGATGTGGCACCTGCGGGACCACCCCGATCTGGAATACCAAGCGTTAGGCGATTTCGATCAAGCCATGCTCGCGCTCATGGACTCCGCTGGCGGGCACCTCCCCGAACTCATCAAGGCCGACGATGGGGATAAAATTCTCGCCTTCCGCCGTGGTCCCTTGGTCTTCGTCCTAAACTTTCACCCTAGCAAGGCGATTGCCCACTATGGTCTGCCAGTGCGCGCGGGCACCTACCATCGCGTCCTTAGTTCCCGCCCCGCAGAGGCCACTACGGAAATTTTGCACACCGCCCGGTCCGGCACTGGGGACTGGTTACCTGTGTCTATGCCCGCACGGAGCGCTCAGGTCTATCAATTTGTGAGCGCTAACTCTGCCACGACGGAACGCTTGTGAGGGGACATCATCCCCGCGCCATTTTTTACTTGTCGCAGGGAGCGGGATGAGGAAGCGCTCTCCCAGCCGATTGCCCCCACCCCTCGCGCTAGCGCCACCCATGCCCATGCCACCCTCCCTCTTCCCGCGCGCCTCCTACTGGCTCGGAGCCCTGGTATTGGTGCTCGTCTGTGCGTTGAGTTGGCAGATCTTTATTTCCCTACGCTATCATTGGAATTGGGTGGGGATGTGGGCGCAACGGGCGCTGCTGATCCAAGGCTGGTGGCTGACGTTGCTCATTTCCGCGGGGGCGTTGATCGGCACTATTTTGCTCGGACTGTTGCTAGCCGCAGGCCAATCTTGCCGGGAACCGGTGCTGCGCACCCTGAGCCGCCTCTATGTGGAGATCATCCGGGGTACGCCACTACTCACACAGCTCCTGCTCGGCTACTACGTGGTGGGCGCGGCCTTGCATCTGGATCATAAAGTGTGGGCGGGCATCGTGCTCCTGACCTGCTTTGAAGGTGCCTACCTAGCAGAAATTATCCGTGGTGGGGTGGCGAGTATTGAACGCGGGCAATGGGATGCTGCGCGGGCGTTAGGCTTCAGCCCCTGGCAGACGTGGCGGCACGTGATCCTGCCGCAGACCGTGCGACGCGTGCTGCCGGGCCTAGCCGGGCAGAGCGCCAGCCTCATCAAAGACTCCAGCCTGCTCAGCGTGTTAGGCGTGGCCGAGTTTGCCAAGCAAACGGACCTAGCCGTCAGCACCGCCAGCGCCCCGCTGGAGGGCTATGTGCCCATGGCGTTAGGCTATCTCGCCCTCACCTTGCCCCTCAGCTACCTCGCGCGGCGGTGGGAACGGAAATGGAGCCACCCATGAAACTTGACGTCCATTCCCTAACTCAAATCTACGGCCCGCAGCGCGCGTTAGACGCGCTCGACCTCAGCGTGCCCGCAGGCACCCGTTGCCTCGCGCTCATCGGCCCCTCCGGTGGGGGGAAATCGACGTTGCTCCGACACCTGGGGGGCTTGGAAATCCCTGCGGCGGGCCGCATCGCGATTAATGATGTGCTCCTGCCGAACCATGAAGCCGCACTGCGCTCTCACCGCCGCCGCCAGGGCTTTCTGTTCCAAGGCTACAATCTCTTTCCCCATCTCAGCGCGCTGCAAAACATCACCCTCCCTCTGGTTCAAGTCCACGGCCACAGCCCGGCTGCCGCTCACCAATTAGCCACGGATAACCTCCACCGCTTCGGCCTCGCTGATCATGCCACCAAGTTCCCCGCGCAACTCAGCGGCGGCCAGCAACAACGCGTCGCCCTGATCCGTGCCGCCGTCGCCTCCCCAGAAATATTATTTCTCGATGAACCCACCGCCGCGCTGGATCCCGAGATGACGGTAGAGGTGCTAGAGTTCATCCAAGCCTTACGGCAGGCTGGCCAGGAGGTCATCCTCTGCACGCACGAGATGGGCTTTGCCAGAGCTGCTGCGGACCTCGTAGCTTTCGTGGCCGGCGGCCAAATTCTGGAATGCGCCCCGCCTGCGCAGCTCTTCGGAGCCCCCCAGCATCCGCAGGTGCAGCAGTTCCTCCGCCGCGTGCTGGCATTTCATTGAGTGCAGGCAGCAGCCTACCAGATCACCGCACGTTGCTCAGGGGCCAGGAACATCTTACTGCCAGGCGCAATTTTAAAGGCATCATAGAACGGCTGGAAATTTTGCAGTGGAGCCACCGCCCGTAGATGATCGGGCGCGTGCGGATCACTCGCCGTGCGTTTCCGAATGATGGCCGCTTGCGCTAGCTGCATCCAGCTCTGGCTATAGCTCAGGAAATAACGCTGCTCTGGCGTGAAGCCATCGATGGGCTCCCGCAGCTTGGGATTGGCTTGTAAATAGCGTTCCAGCCCCTCGTAGGCCAGCACGATACCGCCCAGATCCGCGATGTTTTCCGGCAGCGTCAGCTTCCCATTCACCTTCAATCCGGGGAGCGCCTCACGCGCGTTGAAGTCATTGACTAACACGTTGGCGCGACGTTTGAACTCGGCGGCATCCGCCTCGCTCCACCAGTCTTCCAGATTTCCCTGACTGTTAAATTTCCGCCCCTCGCTATCGAATCCGTGCGTCATCTCATGGCCAATGACCGCCCCAGTGGCTCCATAGTTTACAGCTTCATCCATCTCCAAATCAAAGAACGGCGGCTGCAAGATGCCCGCTGGGAAAACGATCTCATTGTTGTTCTGATTAAAGTAAGCATTCACCGTGGGCGCAGTCATCGCCCACTCCTCGCGGTCCACGGGTTGGCCCACGCGGGCCAGTTGGCGCTTGGTCTCCCAGAGCGTAGCGCGTTGCACATTGCCGTAGTAGTCATCGCGTTTGATCTCCAGTCCGGCATAGTCTTTCCACTTGCTAGGATAGCCGAGTTTGGCGTGGAATTTTTCCAGCTTCACCAGCGCCTTCTCGCGCGTGCCCTGGCTCATCCACGTGGCTGCGCGGATGTGATCTGCATAGACCGCCTTGATGTTCGCCACCATCGTTTCCATGCGTGCTTTAGCCGCAGGTGGAAAATGTTTGGCCACATAGAGCTGGCCTAGCACATCGCTGATGGCATCGTCCGTGGCTTTCACCGCGCGTTTCCAACGCACGCTGTGGACTTGTTTTCCCTCCAGCACTTTCCCAAAAAAAGCGAAGTTTTCATCGTCCGCCGCTTGGTGTAACTCCGGAGCCGACCCGTGCAGCAACTGCCAACGGAGATAGATTTTCCAATCCGCTAGCGGCTCCCTGGCAGAGAGCTTAGCCGCAGCCGCCAGGAACTCTGGTTGCCCCACCACTAAGGATTCTGGATGATAGCTCAGCCCTTTCCAAAAGCGCTCCCAGGGAAACTCTGGGGCCAGTGCCAGCAATTCCGCATGGGTCAGTTTGTGATAGTTTTCCACGGCATCATTGAGATCTTCCGCTGGCTTGGAGACCTTAGCCAAGGCCGTTTCCAGCCGCAGCACGGTGGCCGCGTGGGCCTTCGCATCGGCAGTGGCATCACCAGCTAGAGTAAACATTTTTTCTAGATGCGCGCCATAAGCCGTGCGCTCTTTGGCGAAGTCCGTGTGGAGATAGTAATCCCGTTCTGGGAGGGAAATACCTCCCTGCACTAACTGGAATGCATAGCGATCACTCGCCCGGGAATCTGCATCCACATAGAAGCCGAAGAGCGCGCCCGTGCCATGGAGTTGGAAGTCGCCTAGCAGCTCCGCCAGCGCTGGTAAATCCGCCACCGCCGCAATGCGCGCGAGGTCCGCAGCGAGCGGAGACCAAGCACGTTCGTTGAGCTTCGTCTCATCCATGGCCGACGCATAGAAGGCCCCCACCAACCGCTCTGCGCCCGTAGCTCCCTGGCCGCTCGCAGCAGCCTCACATAAGGCACGGAGCTGCGCAGAGTTCTTTTCCATCAACGATTCCGTGGGCCCCCACGAGGAACGATCCGCCGGAATCTGATTCGCCTTTAACCACCCGCCACACGCATAGTGAAAGAAGTCCTCCCCTGGAGCCACCGTCGGGTCCATGTGATGCGTGGAAAAACGGAAATCAGGGAGCAACGGATCAGCACACAGCACCGCCACACTAGCCAACAAAGGAAGAAGGAATCTCATAGGCCGCCATGCTAAAGCACCGCCGCGCCAATGCAAGGCGAGTGCAGCGGCTCTCCTCACAGCTCGTGGATGGTGCCGTGGATGACGCGCTCAGCGTCTGGGGCGTTGGCTTGGGGGAGTTGGCAGATGATCTCGATGCCCATGGTGGGATGCAGGGTGGGGATGCTGAGGCGCAGGGTGTGATCGTCTGCGAGGGTCGCTGTTTCCACGGCTAGGGAATGTTCATCCACGTGTTGGCTGCCGTAGTTCGCACTGCGGAGGAGGCTCCAGGCTTTGACGCTGTAGCGTTTCACATCGGCGGCGTTAGCTGCTAGAGCATCGCTGAATTTGACGACTACAGCGCCTTTTTCAAAATGCAGTCCCGTCGGCTGCCAAGCGGGTTTGCCCGTGGCGCGGACGCGATAGAATCCGCCCGGCTGGCTTTGATTCCCCGCCCAGGCGAACATGCCGCAGCCGTAGAATTGGCCATCCCGTGGATGGAAGCGACCGCGCATCACCCCCGTGGGAAACTGCGGCATGGGCAGCGCGCACACGCCGCCTTGCGCTTGGCCATGCACGATCTCATGCGGCACAGTGTAAATTTTGCCATAGCCGTAGGAGAGGTTTAGCAGGGAGCCATTGAGCGCGCCCCACTTGGCATCTTGCGGCACCCAGAGCAGCTCGGAGGGAGAGCGGTCCATGAGATTGGTGATCCAACAGAGCGGCTGTTCCATGGCGGAATCGCGCGAATCGGTGACATCGTGATAGCCGAACATATTGCCATAGAACTCGCTGGGGCCATGGCCTAATACGAGGTTGATGCGGTTCTTGGGCGTCCAGTGGCCTTCTTGATCGGTCACGAAAAACGTGCCATCGGGATTGAGGCACACGCCGTTAGCGGCCCGGAATCCGGTGGCCAGAATGTCCGTGCGCAAGCCGTCCGCGCTCACGCGCAGCAGCGTGCCATGCTGCGGCACCAAGGCTGGCAGGGCATGGCGAGCGGACTTGGCGTAGTAGAAATTTCCCGCTGCATCCGTCTGCAAGCCCATAGCAAACTCATGGAAATGTTCGGTCACTTGCTGGTCGTTATTGAAGCAGTCGATGAAGTCGATCTCGCCATCCAAATTGAGATCCCGCAGCCGCGCAAGCTGATCCCGGCACGTAACGTAAATGGTGTCCTGGACGATCTTTACGCCTAACGGCTGAAATAGGCCCGTGGCGATGCGGTGCCATTTCAACTCGCCTAACGGCTGCTTCGTCAGCCCTTCCACGATCCAGACATCGCCCATCCAGGTGGCCACGGCGGCGCGTTCGCCATCGGCAAAAAAGTCGAATGCGGTGAGCCGCATCCAGCTCTGCCAGGGGTTCAGCGCGCTCTCAGGATGCGTGATGATGTCCGTGGCAAATGGACCTTCGTCCGGGCCGGAGACGCCTTGAGTGGTGACTACTTCTGGGCAACGCGGGGGGCCGCCGTGCGTGAGGGTACTGAGGTCTAGCGGCAGTTGGGAGTGCTTTAACAAGGCCGTTAGGGAAGCGGCATCCGTGCCCTTGCTCAGAGCCACGCGGAAAGAAATGGGCGTGGCTGATGCGGGGATGGCTAGCACTTGAAATCCAGCCTCCGAGACTGGTTGCAGCTTCTCCACCGAGACCTGCACTTGCACGGCATCACTGATCGGTGCGAGGCGCAGTTTCAAATCACGCACGGACTTGCCGATGTTCAATGTGCGCATGAAAACGGGGTGCGGGCCATACTCGACGACCTCCGCAGCTTCCAAGATTTCCGCCTCGCCAATGGTGTAACTTTGCACCACCTGCGCCCCATGCAGATACTGGCCACGGTAGTTCGCCCAGGCACGGGGCAGTGGGCCGTAAGGCTTATCATCCCGACCATGGAAGCGCGGGTCCGTCCATGATCCATCCGCCGGATTCGCCCAGCCGGGGCCGACGGGGTTGGTGAAGAGCCGCTCGCCCGTGAGCATGCAATGTGTGTTATGTGAGCCATCGAAGGCGACATTTTTCCAATCAATAAAACTCCCCGTAACCGCCGTGGCCACACGCATGGTATCATGGTCATAAACGATCCACGCGCGGCCCTTGCTCACACCGCCGGGACCAGCATCCAGGCGCACCGCTTGGCCTTTGTAGGCAATGTTATCCGGCGTGATCCCATACGTCCAGTTGAGCACCGGGCCGAAGTCCATTTTCTCATATTGCTTGGAGGGATCTTCCGTCGGCTGCTGCACGGCTAGCGTGCGCATGGCCAGCGGCAGCGCGTCCAGGTAGGCGGCATCCGGCGTGTAGAGTTCTGTTTTATTGTGCGCAGCTACGAACGTCTCCTGCACATAATGCAGCACGGCATAACGTTGTTTAGAAGTGAACATGGGCAGCGGCATCATGAGGCCATAGCCCTGCGTTAGGGTTTGCCATTGGCGGTAGGGATCGTTGCCATTTTTAAAGGGTTCGCGTTGGAAATTGCGGGAGGTGGGCATGGAACCCTCCTGCGTTAGGGAGCCATGGCAGGTGATGCAGAGAGATTGGTAAATTTTCCCACCTTCGGCTAGCGATTCCTCGCTCCACTGGGAAATGAGCTGCGCGTGCGGCGTATCGCCTAACGGCTGCGCCCAGGCGTGGCGCACCTCGGCGCCTCCATTGAGGGTGAGTTGGACCTGCGTGGGCACGCCGGGAATGCCTTTGGGAAAGGTGGCCACGGCGGGAGTGGGCGACCAATTCACCAGTGGCGTGTTCACCGCCCCGGCCTTGCCAGAGCTGAGTTCCTTGGCCTCTTCACCCGTTAAGGACCGCTCCCAATAACGAAAATTTTCCACTGCGCCATTTTGCAAATCGCCATCAAACTTTCCCGCCCCCTGGCCTAACTGCACGGTGTGCTCCGCCACATCTGGCCGGATGAAATCTTCTTTTTCGGCATCTCGTTTGCCATCCAACCACAGGAGCAGGCGGCCTTGGCGGGAGATCACCACCGCCACGTGCGGCTGGCCATCCGTGAGGTTTCCAGTCTTGCCATTGACCACGCCTAACCAGCCGATGTCGTAGAACAGTTTGCCCTCTCGCAGGCCCAGCATCTTGTCGTTAGGAGCCCATTGGGCGGGCAGGCATTTGGCCAGCAGCGCGCCATTTCCGGTGGTGGTAAATTTCACCATAGCTGTGAAATCTTGGTCAAATTTCAGCTTCGTTGGATCGGCTAGCGCCACCGCCGTAGAGCCGATGACTTCTGCCTCTGCGAGCCGCTGGCCATTGCGCGTGGCGCTGTAGGAAGCGGACTGGCCGAGCAGTTGTTCGTATTGCAGATCAAGCGTCTGCCACGCGTCCGGCGTGGGGCTAGTGAGGTCCAGCGTGCGCTGCGCATGGAGTCGCAGCATGGCCTTGCTCTGCGGCTTCGGCAGGCGGTATTCCAGATGCAGGCGGAAGTTTGCCAGCGGCGGCGTTTCCCGCGTGGCGGTGGATTCTGTGAAGACTGGCACCTGCGTTTCCGCCACGGGCGTGGAGGGAATGATCGGAATCTGAGCAGTGGCGCTGGTGGCCAAGGTGGCGAGCAAGAGTGAGATGCGCATGGCGTTAGGATTGGTTCTGCATGGAGTCCGCTACTTGGCGGAAAAAGGTGGTGATGGGGGCCTGTGCTTCCGTGGGCAAGGGCACTTCCACCATGGCGGTGGCCATGAGCGCTAACCAGCGTTCTTTAGCGGCGTGGTCGATGGTAAAAGGGAAATGCCGCATCCGCAGGCGAGGATGCCCGCGCGTCTCCAAGTAGCGCGTGGAGCCACCGAAACGATAAACGAGGAAGTCTGCTAGCCGTTCTTCCGCCCCGGCTAGATCCTCCGCCGGATACATGGGGCCAAGGATGTCATCCGTGCGCACGCCCCGGTAAAAGGCGGCTACGAGTTGACGGATGGTGGGCTCTCCGATGAGCGCGTGGAGTTGGCTGATGGGGTCCATGTGCGGGGAGTCCAGGGCTACTTTTTAAAGAACGCCGCTAGGTCTGCCAACTGGCTGGCTGCGGGTGGCCCCTCCGCCGCTCCGATGGCGGCACGTTGCAGTTCGATCAACTCCGCCACGCCTTTTTTACCTAACGTGAGCATCTGCGTCATTTGCTCTTCGGTAAAGGTGCTCTCCTCGCCTGCTCCTTGCACTTCCACAAATTTCCCGCCCTCAGTCAGCACGAAATTGAAGTCCACTTCCGCGTCTTTATCTTCCACATAATTCAAGTCTAGCACCGCGGCTCCATTGTGGATGCCAGCGCTGACGGCGGCCACTAACTTGGGCATGGGATGCCGGGAAAGTTTGCGCATGGCCACCAGTTTATTGAAGGCGATAGCGCAGGCCACACTGGCTCCGGTAATGCTAGCGGTGCGGGTGCCGCCATCTGCCTGGAGGACATCACAGTCGATCCAAACGGTGCGTTGGCCTAACGCTTGGAGGTCCACCACGGCCCGCAAGGCGCGTCCGATCAAGCGCTGAATCTCCGTGCTGCGGCCATCCACTTTCCCCTTAGAGCTATCCCGGGCCTTGCGATCCAGTGTGGAGCCGGGCAGCATGGCGTATTCTGCAGAGAGCCAGCCGCCACTTACATTTTGAAATTTCATCCACTGCGGCACTTTGTCTTCGATCATCACCGTGCAGATGACGCGGGTATCGCCAAAGCAACAGAGCACGGAGCCCGTGGCGTTAGGGGCAATGTGAGGGATGAAGGAAATGGCGCGCAGTTGATCTGGAGCGCGGCCATCCGGGCGGGATTGAGTAGTGAGTGGGGTCAGCATAATAAAGGCGCGGAGCCTAGACGCGCCCGCCGCCGCCGTCAATGAGCGCCGTGCTTTACAGGAGGCCTGCTCTCCACACGCTTACGCTGGCAGCTTCCATGGGCCGCGGTATTCGCGGTTGAGGTATTTAGAAGCCTCGGCATCGCCAATGATTTCTTCCTTGGTGGCATCCCATTTCAACGGACGATTTACCATGAAGGAAATGAGCGCGAGGTGGCCGGGGATGGCGCTGTGGTGGGCGGTGGATACGGGGCAAATGGTGGGCTGGCGGCTCTTCACACAATCAATGAAATTGTTAAAGTGATCCGGGCTGTAGTAGAGCGGTTTGGTGCGTTGGGCCTCAGGCAAGCGGCTGAATTTCTTATGCTCTGGATCAGAGGAATCGAAGCCGCTGCGGTCCACCCAGATCCAGCCGTTCTCACCGATCCATTTGGTGCCCATTTTCACGTCGTCATGGCCACCAGCGATGATCATTTTCACGCCACCAGGATACGTGAGTTCAGCGCGATATTTTGTAGCCGTATTCCACGGAGCGGTGCGGGCGGGCATGTCAACTTGCAGTGGTTTAATGTCGGTAGGGCCGGAGTTATCCCAGTCCATGGCCCAGTGGGCGATGTCACAATGATGGCCGATCCAGTCCAGCAACTGTCCGCCGCCGATGTTATAATTCCACCGCCAGTTCATGTGGATACGGCCTTCCATATAGGGTTCCATGCTGGCTGGTCCGATCCATTGATCGTAGTCCAGGCTGGCGGGCGGCTCACTAACGACGAGTTTATCCGCCGTATGGGCGAAGTCGTTATGCCCGCTCGGCAGGCCGACGTGGATTTCTGTGACCTTGCCAATGAGGCCGCTGCGGACCATCTCGGCGGCTTTGAGAAACTGTGAGGTGCTGCGCTGCCAGGAGCCCGTTTGCCAGATGATGTTGTTGGCGTGGGCCGCTTTCACGATGGCTTGTTGCTCGCCAATGGTGCGGGCCAGGGGCTTCTCTCCGTAGATGTCTTTCTTGTGGTTAGCGGCCTCCGTGGACATCAGCGCGTGCCAGTTATCCGGGACGGCTAGCATGACGGTATCAATGTCCTTTTGGCTCATCATTTCCCGGTAGTCCTTATAGGCGCGGCAGTCTTTGTTCTCGTATTTGCCGTTGATGGTGGCCAGCGCTTTTTCCATGTGCCCTTGGTCAATGTTGCACGCAGCGATGACTTGTACGCTGGGGTTGCGGAGAAATTGTGCGGTATTACCAGGGGCCTGCATCCCCCAGCCAGCAACGCCCATGGTGATGCGATTGCTGGGAGCCACGGCTCCATCTGCGCCTAACGCACTGCTCTTAATGATGGTGGGGAAACCGAGTGCGGCCACGGTGGTCTTAGCACCAGTTTTGAGGAAATCACGACGAGATGGCCGATGGGGTGAGTAGGTATTCATAATTAGGAAAGGAAAAAGAATTTGCTGAATGATAAGGGAATAATCAGTGACATAGCTAAAGAAAGGAGTGGGCGATGGGAAGCAAGAAATACTTGCCCCTGAGGCTCGTTTGCGGATGAGTCCAGCATTGACCATGGTTGGCCTTCGTTAGCATCTTCGCCCGCTTTTGCCCTATCGTTTTTCCCCTCCTTTTGAGCCCGCCCCGACCACTCTATGAATACCCGCTACGAAATTCTTAACCAGTTAGGTGAAGGAGGCGAGGGCTCCGTGTGGAAAGCCTGGGATACCCGCCTGCAACGGTTCGTAGCCATCAAGAAACTCCTCCCCCTCAGCCAGCGGGAAGTGCCCGATGCGGGAGACATCTTTGCCGAGGCCTCCGCGCTGAGCGCCCTGCAACACCCGAACATCGTCTCTGTTTACGATGTGGAAAATGATCCCGAGGACGGCCCGTATGTGGTCATGGAATTCCTCAATGGAGAGAACCTGGAACAGACTGTGCAACGCGGCGGGCTGACTCCCGAGGACTTTATTTCCATCACTAATCAAGCGCTGGAAGGCATCGTGGCCGCGCACAAGTTAGGGATGCAGCATCGGGATATTAAGCCCGCCAACATCATGCTGACGTGGCTGCCAGACCAACGCTTCGTCGCCAAGCTCCTGGACTTCGGCTTGGCGAAATTTACCACCCGGCCAAAGCAGCAGACGGTCAAAGGCAATAACAAGATTCTGGGCTCCATCTACTTCATGGCCCCAGAGCAGTTCTCGCATCGACCGCTGGATCATCGCTCGGATTTATATTCGCTGGGCTGCGTGCTCTATTATTCTCTAACTACCCGCTATCCGTTTGCAGGCGACACGCCAGCGCAGGTCATGCAGAGCCACCTGGATCACATGGTGGCTGCGCTGCGGGACGTGCGCCCGGACGTGCCCTCCATCTTGTGTGATTGGGTAATGTGGCTGATCCGCCGCCAGCCAGAACAACGCCCACGGGATGCTGGGCAGGCCATGGAAGTCTTCCGCGGCTTAGTCTCCGGGGAAATTACGGAACTCCCCCAAGCTGCCACCGGCCTGCGCACTACCACCGTAATGGGCACCCGCCAAGTGCCCGCGACCGTCCAAGATGTCTCAGACACCATCAAAACCGTAGCCGTTAAAGCAAAGAAATCCCCCACCCTGCTCTACGCCGGGCTGGGCATTACAGCCTTGCTAGGGCTTGGAGCCTTTTTCCTCTTTAGTAAAGGCAACTCCACGCCCACCGTGGCCGCAGAAGATCCCGCCCCGGCCCGTCCCACAACGGTCACACTCCCCGACATCCAACTCCCGCCGGCGCCTCCCGTGACGGTCGGCTTAAACATCTGGCTAGAGGCCGAGGCCGGAGTGAAGACCGTCAATGGAGTCGTGCAGACGTGGCAAGACTTGGAGCCTAACCTGGGCGGAGCCACGGACTTCGTGCCGCCGCCAGAAGCCAGCGGGCCCAAGTCCCAGGCGCCCACGGTGGTGGACGTGAATGATAAATACGGCCTCGTCGGACGGCATAAAGCCATCAGCTTTAAGGGACTGCAGTCACTCCATGGCCAACAACGGGATGGGGCACCCAAGCTGGCAGGTGGCCTCGTGGAAATGCAGTTTTCCCTATTTGTCGTCTTCCGCGTGCCCAGCGCGGACAAGTCCATCCACCGCCTCGTTTCCGCCAAATGTGGGAATGAAACCAAGGCCTGGGACCTTTGCATCGACCGCAACAAATTCAGCGGCGGCATCCGTTTCCTGGACGGCACGGCTAACAAGACCGAATTAGAGGCCAACTATAACGAGGACTTTTTTATTGGTGAACTGGGACGTGATGGTGAGAAAAACTACGCCAAGGCCTATCTCGTGGACTCCAATGGAACGGAGATCTCCTCCAAGGTGCCCATTGTTGCTAACATGAATCATGGCCCGCTCAAAGTGCTGCGCCTCGCTGCGCTCTCGGAGTTTTCTAATCCCAGCGAAGCGAATTATCTCACCGGGGACATCGCCAGCGCCCTGCTCTACAGCCGCAATCTCTCCCACGGAGATCGCCTCGCTGTAACTAGCTATTTAAAGCAACGCTTCTTTGGGAAATAGCCCACCATGCTCCCCATTACTAACCGAATTCTCGCTAGCAGCCTTCTCTGGCTTGCTGCGGTTTTGCCCATGCTGGGCCAAGCGCCCCCGGCGGATCGCGACGATGGCTATGCGGCCATGGAACGCCTCACGCAGGGACTGGAACTGATCCGCCAGAACTATGTGGACGAGGGGAAAGTGGGCTATGATCGCCTCATCGCCAGCGCCCTGCGAGGCATGTTAGAAGACCTGGACCCCCATTGCCAATACCTCTCCCCGGAGGTGTTAGCCCAATTAAAAGAAACCCCGGAGGAAGCCACCGAAGGCCTGGGCCTAACCGTAAGTCCCAAAGCGGGCCGCATGATGATCGTGGCCGTGCGCGAGGACGGCCCCGCCGCCCGTGCGGGCGTGGTGGCGGGAGATGGGCTAGTGCGCATCGGCCAGACATTAGTGGACAGCCTCAGCTACGTGGAAGTCGTGCGCCAACTGCGCGGAGAGCCAGGCGAGAGCGTGAAATTAACCGTCGCCAGTCCCGCCAAGCAGGCTCCACTGGAGATCGAATTGGTGCGGGAAAAACTCCGCCAAGTCAGCGTGCGGGAGGCCATGATCCTGCCGGAAAGCATGACCGGAGCGCTCAAACTCGGCTATGTGCGTCTGCGAGAATTCAACGCGCCCAGCGCCAAGGAACTTTCCGATGCCCTGGACGCCCTGGAGGAAAAAGGCCTCCAAGGACTCGTCTTCGACCTGCGGAATAACCCCGGCGGCCTGCTCAGTAGTGCCGTGGACATCTGTGGGGAATTCCTCCCGCCTAACACCACCGTGGTCACCACCGAGACCCGCCTCGCCGACCAAAATCCCCCACCCTTTCAGACCAAGGACCGCCATCGCCCCGCTCGCACCTATCCGCTGGTGGTGCTTGTGAATCACAACAGCGCCAGCGCCTCCGAGCTAACCGCCGGAGCCCTCCAGGACTTGAAACGCGCCTTGCTCGTAGGAGAAACTACCTTCGGTAAAGGCTCCGTACAAACGATCATACCCGCCGAGCACGGCACCGCCATCCGCCTCACCACCGCCAAATATTTCACCCCCAGCCATCGCGTCATCCACGAGATCGGCATCCCGCCAGACATCATTTCCACCCTCACTCCACAGCAGGAATCCAGCCTCGCCACTTGGCGGCGGAACCACCCCACTGCCAGCGGAGACCCCCAGCAAATCTCCCAGTTAGGCGATACCCAGCTCGAGCGCGCCATCGCAGCGCTCAAGGCGTTGCTAGTGAAGTGACCGCTAGCTTAGGCTCCTCGCCAAAGTCCCCTTTACAATTATTGTAATCTCCCCGACGCCTCGGGCCATGTCATTTCTCCAACCCTGGATGCTCTGGGCTTTGCCTGCATTCCTCTTGCCGCTCATCATTCATTTGCTGAATCGCCTCCGGTATAAAACCGTGCCGTGGGCGGCCATGATGTTTCTCTTTAAAGCCAACAAAGCGGCCACGCGGCGGGCGCGCATTCGGCAATATTTACTCCTCGCTAGCCGCATGTTATTACTGCTGTTTTTCCTCTGGGCCATGGCGCGGCCCCTGACGGGTGGCTGGTTAGGCGCGGCAGCAGGCGGAGCTCCAGAGACCGTCATTATCCTCCTGGATCGCTCCTCCAGCATGGAAGCCACGGGCCGGGATCGCACGGAGAGCAAGCGCGCCCACGCCCTGGCGCTCCTCACTGCGGCCGCTAAACAAAGCGAGGGCAGCCACTTCGTCTTAATCGAAAACGCTCTGCGCGAGCCACTGGAAATCGCAGATGCGAGCACGCTCACCAGCATGGCTATGACTGGCCCCACAGATGCCGCTGCGGACCTGCCCGCCATGTTCCTCACCGCCATGGAATACCTCACCAAGAACAATCCCGGCACCGCAGAAATCTGGGTGGCCAGCGATCTACAAACCAGCAACTGGCGGCCCCAGAGCGCAGACTGGGCAGACCTCAGCGCCCGCCTAGCCGGGCTGCCGCAGGAAGCCCGCGTGCGCATTCTGGATCTCTCCACGCCGCTTACTAGCAATGCGGCGCTAGCCCTCACCAGTGCCCAACTGCGCCTCCAGCCGACGGATAAATCCAAAGGCCAAGTGGCCCTCGCATTAGAAATCCAATCCACCGGGCTGACCGGAAGTTTACCACTCTTGATGACTCGGGATGACGGCACCACCAGCCAGCAAGACATCCCTCTAACGTCCGCCACCCAGCGCCAAGTCCTCACCTTTGAAGTCGCCAATCTCCAAGCCACCGGGGGCTCTGGAAAAGTGTCCCTAGCCGCAGATGAGAACCCCGCAGACCACACCGCTTACTTCGTTTACGCACCGCCCACGCCGCTCCAGAGCTTCATCGTGGGCGATGACCCTGCGCTGACTCGACTACGACTAGCCGCTGCGCCCGACCCTAAAAATCCTGACCGCCGAGCAGAAATCATCCCCAGCGCGCGGTCAGAAACGATCCGTTGGAAAGAAGCCGCCCTCGTCATCTGGGCGGCCCCAGCGCCCACCGAAACGGTGGCGCAAGAGTTGCAAAATTTCGTGACCTCCGGCGGTGTGGTGCTGTGCTTCCCACCTGCTGGGCAGGCGGGCACGAGCCCCTTTGGCATCTCGTGGAATACCGTGGAGCAAGCCCCCGCAGAGGCCGCGTTTCCCGTGGCCACTTGGGATGAACTGGACGGCCCCCTGGCCAAGACGGACAATGGGAGCCCGCTGCCACTAGCACGTTTGGAAGTGCTGCGGCGGCAGGTGCCTGCGCTCAATGATCCTAACACGCACGTCTATGCGACGTTTGCGGATGGCGTCAGTTTCCTCAGCGCTCGGCGGATCGGAGCGGGTGCCGTTTACGCTTGTGCGACGTTGCCAGATGCGGCCTGGAGCAGCCTGGGAGAAGGCTTCGTGCTCCTGCCCATGACGCAGCGGCTCCTCCTCCAGGGCAGTCGTCACCTGCGGCCACCGGTCATGGATACCGTGGGCCAATGGCACCCGTCAGACGCGCAGGAAACATGGACCGCAGCGGACCCTAGCACGCCGCTGGATTGGCGCTGGCAGGCAGGCCTCTATCAAAGTGGAGCCAAACACATCGCCCTCAATCGCCCGAGCATCGAAGATGATCCTGATTTTATCGAGCCCGCTAAGCTCAAAGAACTCCTCCCCGGAGCCAAAGTGGAAGTGCTAACCGCCGCGCTGGAAGTCAAAGCAGACCGCCTGCAAAACGAGATCTGGCCACTGCTCGTGGTGCTGGCCATGTGCTTTATGATCGTGGAAATGATCCTCGCCACCAGCAAAGGCATTGCCCCTAGCAAACCCACTGCGAGGGCGGCTTAACTCTACACTGGCGGCTCTTTTATGGTGCGGGGCGAGCAGGGCTGGCTGCGATGGGGCGCGCGCCTAACTTGAAATCTGCGCCCGCAGTTTCTCGAACTTCTTCGAGCGATTTGCATACGTGGGATAGTCCGCTGCGGGTAGGGCGTCTGGCAGGTAGCGCCAGTGTTTATACATCCACATCCAGATGGCCGGGGACGCATGAATGAGGCTTTCAAACTGATCCCAGCAGCGTTGCGTCACCGCTGTTAGGGAGTCTGCGGGCCCCACGGAGATGGGCTCTAGGAAGCGCATTTCATAGCGTCCATCCGGCTGTGGCAGCGCGATCGCAGGCACCAGCGGGCGGCCCGTGCGTTGGGCTAGCGCGGCATGGGCGAGGGTGACGCAGGTCAATTTCCCAAAACAGGAAATGATGGTGGCGCTTTGGTCTGGCGGCACGTTGAGATCAATCAGCAGGGCGGTGCGACCGCCACGTTTGAGATGCTTGAAGAGGCGCAGCACCGCATTTTCTTGAGGGATAATTTGATGGCCCTCCACTTGCCGCAAGGCTTGAAAAATGGGCGTGAGGCGTGGATTCAGAAAGTTAGCGGCCACGATCATGGAGGGGTATCCCCAGAGGGCGGTGGCGCGGGAGAGCCATTCAAAATTTCCCGCATGAAGCGTGGCAAAGATGCACCCCTCGGCCATGGCGGTGCGCGTGGCGTCGCTGGTGAAATGTGCGCTAGCAAACTGGGGAAGGTTGTCCGCCTGCACGTTGCGGCTCCAAAAAAGTTCGGCAAAGGCACGCGCGAATCCTTGATAGGACTGCCGTCGCAGGCGCGCGTGAGTGGCGGCATCCGTGTTCGGAAAGACGACTTGTAGATTCGCTAACGCCGCCGCGCGGCCACGATAGTCCACCACACTAGCCGCCGTTCCCAGCAGGTGCGCGCCAGCCCGCAGCCAGCCATAGGGCAGGCGGGGCAGCACTGCGGCGGCTCCCCGCAGCAGCCAATCTTCAACCACAAATCGTGCCCGCACCCAGATAGAAAACATGGCGCACAGTGGACGCGGCTTGCGCACATTCTGCAAATTGTCTTTCTCTGCTTTTCTGCTGGAGGTCTGACGGGATGCGTGCTACAGCCCGCCTACTATGAAACTATCCTCGCTCTTTTCCTCTCTTCCTAACCTGCTCTCACGCGTCATCGTGGTGGCTGGGATCACGCTGCTTTCCAGTTGTCAGCAGATCAAACCGGGCTTGGGCGTGGATAGATATGACTGCCCCGCACATCGCCCGCATAACCCCGGTGCGGTAAGTGTGAAGGTCAGTCTGTCTAAACAAATGGTGTATGTGATGGAGGGGAATCGGCCCCTGTTAGTTACCGCCACGTGCATCGGCCTGCCGGGCAAGAGCACGCCGCAGGGGAACTTCCGCGCTTATAATCGCATTGAGCGTAAACGCTCTGGCAGCTATGGTTTCAGCGTTAGTGGCGGCACCATCACTCCCTGTACGGCGGGGGAATGCAAGGGCCACTACATTGGTTTCCCCATGCCGGATTGGGTAGAGTTTGCCCCTGGTTACGGCTTCCACGGCGGCTTCGTGTGGCCGGTACCGCGCAGTCATGGGTGTCTGCGGTTGCATAAAAATGTCTGCGCTAAGTTCTTCGCGTTAGTGCATGAAGGCACGCCGATCAATATTTCCCAAAGCCAGCCAGAGGACGCCACGTTAGGCGCGAAACATCAACACCCCGGCCCGGAGCACTACAATGCGCCCGATCCTGCTCCCTCCATTTCCATTTCCGATGCGGGCTTTGCCACCGGCAATGGCACGCCGCTCTTTGTTGACTAATTATTCCTAACGAGCCGCCACATCAACGAGGCTCTACTCCCTTTTCCACCTAACATCAGCCCTCCGGCCCACCCTTCACGCTATGAGCGATCCCCAATCCATTGATCTTTCCGAATTACAATCACTGAGCTTCCGCCCGTCGTGGGTGGGAGACACCGCCAAGCCCAAGGCGGACACGCCCGCCGCACCGAGTGCGGATGTGGTCTGGAACTTCGGCAGTGGCGCGGACCGTGGGGACCGACAAGACCGGGGCGACCGCCGGGGCGGGGGCGGGAGAAATTTTGATAACCGTGGCGGTGGCGGTGGTGGTGGCAGTGGTGGTGAACGACGCAGCGGCCCGGGCGGCCCACGTCGGGATGGCCCGCCGCAGGGTGATCGTGGCCCACGCCCTGCTGGCGGTGGCGAGCGCCCGCCGCGTCGTGACGGTCCGCCGCAAGGCGAGCGTGGCCCACGCCCCGAGCGACGCGATGGCCCCGGCGGCCCGAACAACGGCCCCGGCCCTAGCAACCGTGGCCCACGTCGGGATGGGCCGGATCGGCGTGAGCAACGCGATGATCGACGCGGCCCAGACCGTCGCGATGAACGCAGCTTCGACGACCGTCCACGCCTGCCCCAAGGCTGGTGCGCACGCATCCAACCAGAGCCCCGAGCCGTGGAAGCTCTCGCCCGCCAGATCAAAGCCTCGGGCCGCGCCTACTCCGTTTTCGATGTTGCTAAACTGTTCCTTTCCGCACGGGATCGCTATCTGGTTCATTTCTATCACCAAGCGGCCAAGCCCGCGCCCACCGCCGAAGGCGCGCCCGCGCCAGCCGCAGATCTCATCCAATGCACGCTGGATAGCTCCCTCTGGCTGAACAAAGAAGAAGCCCTGCGCCACATCCGCAGCGGCCCGGCCATGACGGAACTTTATCGTGAGGAAACCGTGACCGTGGATGCTCCCAAGGGCGTATTCACCGCCATAGCCGTGTGTGGATTTTCCGGTGTCTTGCTCGGCCCACCGAATCACCATTCCTATCCCGTGGCCGTGGCCAAGCTGCATCGGGAGGAGTTTTACAACGTCCCCCTCGACCGTTATAAGAGCCGCATCCAAGTGGAAAAGGGTGAAGAGATCGTGGCCAAATGGCTAGAGCAACAATCCACCGTGCGTCAATTCGTGGCGGTAAAAGTAGCCGAGGGCGAGGAAGCCCCGCGCTTCAAAACCCTAGCCGAGCGCGACGCCCATTTCCTCAAGCATCACGCCGAAGACAGTCTCAAGGCCGTGCGGGAGATCACCATCGCTGGCAACATTCCGGGCAAGCTGCTCTCCCCTGCGCTCCTCAGTCTGCTCCGCGTGGAGTTGGATAACCAAAATCGTTTCCCCATGAATCTCGTGCAGGAACTCTGCCGCGAGCTAGAAACTCATAACCTGCGCTTCTTCAAACGGGACCGCAAGACCACTTTCGTCTGCCGCAGCCGTCCGCAGTTCCTGGGGGACGAGGTGATCCTCTCCGAGCGCATTCGCTCCATCGTGGAAATGGTGCGAGCGAACCCCGGCATCAGCTATGGGAAAATCGTCGGCCTGCTCGCGCCCGCTGTCGTGGAGCCCGTAGCAGCAGCCCCAGAGCCCGCAGCCACTGACGAGGCCAGTGCGCCCGCAGGTGAAATTGCCAGCGCGCCCGCGCCCGTCGCAGCCCCCGCTCCCATGCTCTCCATGGGCGAGCTGGCGATCATGCAAGATATCAAATGGCTCGTGCAAGAAGGCTTCCTAACCGAGTTCTCCACAGGAGAACTTCACCTGCTAGGCCGCGAGCACAAAGAACGTAAACCCACCGCCGAAGCCCCCACGCCCGCAGTGCCCGTAGAAGCTCCCATGGAGGCTGCCGAGCCCGCCGCCGAGGCACCAGAGGTGGTGCCGATGGAAGCCGCCGCCGAGGCTGTGAGTGAGCCTGTGACCGCAGAGGCCGCCGCAGAAGCAACCCCGGAAACGGAAGGCTCATAGCCGCTATTCACTAACCAGAATGTGGTTCAGCCCGCTGGGCTGAACCACTCAGGCTTGGATCGGAAATTGCCCCGCAGGCAGCTCTACCTTGCGTTAATCCTGAGCCGTCGTGCGTTTCCACATTTCCTTGCGCAGCCCATCCAGGCCCGTGCCCTCGCCTGCGGAGATGGGGACGAACTTGATTTTAGGAAAGCGTTGTTTGCACTGGGCTAGGTATTCTTCGGATTCCGGGAGGTCCATTTTATTGGCCACGACCATCCAGGGGCGTTTGGCTAGGATCTCATCATAGAGGGAGACTTCCGTGCGCAGCGTGGCCAGATCATCCACGGGATGCCGCCCTTCACTACCCGCCATGTCTAACACGAACATCAATAGTCGGCAGCGCAGAATGTGCCGCAGGAAATCATGCCCCAGGCCGATGTTGTCATGCGCACCCTCGATGAGACCGGGGATGTCTGCGAGGGTGAGGCGTTTATATTCTGGGAATTCTACCACGCCCACCATCGGCTTCAGCGTGGTGAAGGGATAAGCGGCCACTTTCGGCTTGGCTGCGGAGAGGCAGCGTAGAATGGTGCTTTTGCCTGCGTTAGGAAAGCCTACCAGCCCCGCATCTGCGATCTGGCGCAGTTCCATGAAATAGATCCCTTCCTCTCCTAACTCACCTGGCGTGAACTCCAGCGGAGCTTGGTGCGTGGGCGTTTTGAAATGCACATTGCCCTTCCCGCCCTTGCCTCCTTTAGCTAGGAAACATTCCTGCCCCACCGTGGTGAGATCCGCGATGAGTTCCAGTTCCCCCTCCTGCATCGTGCGTTGGAGGGAGGATTTCACGCTTTCCGCCTCCTCATCAATGAAAAACCCATCGCCCACCACGGGCTCTGCGGACGGCTCTGGCAGCAGATCATCCAGCCGTGTGCCCACCGGCACCACGGGCACATCCCTCATTTTATAGACCAGCGTCCCCGGCGGCACCAGCAGCACCAGATCCTTACCGCCCTTGCCACTCTTCTGGCGTCCCGCACCATTAGCTCCATGCGGACCACGGAGATTCGGACTGTAGAAAAAGGTCTTCAGCGTATCGGTATGCTGATCCACGCGCAGAATAATATCTGCGCCCCTCCCGCCGTCGCCTCCATCTGGGCCACCACGGGGGATAAATTTCTCACGCCGAAAACTGGTGGAACCATCTCCCCCATTACCGGCCCTAGCATAAATTCTAATATGATCAACAAACACAGCGCGTTCCTAATGCGAGGATTTCCCCAGCGCAACCTGCGAAGTCAGATTCTCCTGTCCGCGCCCTTCCATCCTAGCAAAATAGCGAATCCACTCCCGCATCTAGGAAAAAATTTCATCGCTCGCTCATTTTTCTCTTGGTGAAAGAGCCCTCAGCACCATAATGCGCGGCGGCTTGGGGTAGCCGGGCTGAATCATGCTTGGTACAGCCTGCGGCCCAGTCACTTTTTCAACCAACATCACTAAATCCACCTACGACAACACTATGAGTAACGACACATCCACCGGCATTGCCCCTAATGCTAAGCGCTTATTAATTGCGGGCTTCCTGGCCATCTTGGCCGCAGGAGTCGGCTTCGGAATCCGCGGAGGCATCTTCGCAGATTGGGCTAAAGACTTTGGCTTTACCGCCTCGCAGCTCGGAGCCATTGGCGGAGCCGGATTCACCGGGTTCTGCTTTGGCATCATCATTGGCGGAGTTATTGTTGATAAAATCGGCTATGGTAAATTGGTGGCTGCCGCCTTTATCTTCCACGTTTTGTCCGCCTTCATCACCTTTGCCGCTTCTAAAGGCCAAGCCCAAGAAACCGCCTTTGAATACCTCAAATGGGGCACCTTCGTCTTTGCTCTAGCCAACGGCACCTTGGAGGCCGTGGCCAACCCATTAGTGGCCACGCTCTTCCCCAAAGACCGCACTCATTACCTCAACATCTTGCATGCAAGTTGGCCCGCAGGTTTAGTGCTCGGCGGCCTCGTCGGCTGGTTCTTGGGCAGCGGGGACAACCACCTCGACTGGAAAATGCAGTTAGGTATCTTCCTCGTTCCCACCGTCCTCTACGGTGTGGCCTTCATGGGTCAGAGCTTCCCAAAATCCGAAGCTTCTGAAAAAGGTCTCTCCCTCGGTGAGATGTTGAAGGATGTGGGCCTGTTAGGCACTTTGGTCGCTGGCGGTCTCCTCAGCCTGTTCTTTAAAGACACCATCGGTCTGCATTCCGGCGTGGCCTATGCCATCGGCGGGGCCATCGTCATCGCAGTGGGACTGTTGACCAAGTTTTCCTTGGGCTCGATCCTGCTCTTCGTCCTGTTTGTAACGCACGTCATCGTCGGGTCTGTCGAGTTAGGCACGGATGGTTGGATTCAAAACATTACCGGAAATATCCTCAGTCCCGAACAAGGAAAGCAGCTCTTTGTGTTCACATCGTTGCTGATGTTCCTCCTACGCTTCTGTGCGCATTGGATTGAAAAGACCCTCAAACTTTCCCCGATTGGCCTACTGCTGATTTGCGCTATTTTAGCCAGCATTGGTCTGAATCTAGTCAGTGGTATCACCTCCTTTACTGGAGCTTTGATTGCCCTGGGCGTTTATGCTTTAGGGAAGACCTTCTTCTGGCCCACCATGCTGGCGGTGGCCAGTGATCGCTTCCCCCGCACGGGAGCGATTGCCATTTCCATCATGGGCGGTTGCGGCATGATGGCCGCAGGCCTCCTCGGTTCTCCAGGTCTTGGCTATGCTAAAGATCGTTTCTCCTCCGAAGCGCTGAACACCACCGCACCAGCGGTTTACGCTCAATACAAAGCAGAGAAACCCAGCAGCTTCGTTGGCCTACCCGAGGTGAATGGTCTGGATGGCACTAAGTTAGCCGCAGCTCAAGAGGCCGGTGCAAAAGCCACCCCAGAACAGAAGCTGGCAGTCGATGCGAGTATTTCTGGCGATCGCTCAACGCTCAAAGCTGACTCCTTCCTACCAGCCACCATGGCCGTGATCTATCTGCTGCTGCTGCTCTACTTCAAGAGCATTGGTGGCTACAAGATCGTGAGCCTCAAGGACGCCCAAGCCTAAACTTAGGTCCGCTCCACATCACATTACGCCAAATGGCCGCAGGAAACTGCGGCCATTTGTTGTTGCTAGGCTTGGTGCCTAAAAACGAACTCGGCCATCAGTCGCGGGCCGGACGGATTTCGTCCTGCACCACAGCCGATGGCCGAGCATTCAGTTGATCTTGGGCCGGGTTACCCTTTGGCCTTCAGATCGTTATACATGGCGAACGCCTGGGTAGGGTTCAGTCCATGATGCACCAGGGCTTGCACGGCCCGGACCATAGCCACGGGATCGCCTGCTTGGAAAATATTCCGACCCATATCCACGCCAGAGGCACCTTGCTCTAGCGCATTGTAGGACATTTGGAGGGCTTCCAGTTCTGGGAGTTTTTTGCCACCAGCAATGACGATGGGCACTGGGCAGCAACTGGTGACGGTTTCAAATTCGGTGTCGGTGTAATAACATTTCACCATGTGGCAGCCCAATTCCGCCATGATGCGGGTGGCTAGGCGGAAATACTGCGGCGTGCGGGCCATGGCGCGGCCCACGGCGGTCACGCCCATGACGGCAATGCCATAGCGGCTGGCTTGATCGATCAGATCCGTGAGGTTTTTCAAGGTCTGGCGCTCATGCTCCCCACCGATGAAGACTTGCACGGCTAACACCGAGGCATTCAGGCGGATGGCTTCTTCGATGCTGCAAGCGAGGCTCTCATTGGAAAGCGGCTCGTAGCCGGGGCGTCCGAGCTTGATCGTCGTTTCCCCAGCCATGCCTTCCCATTCGTCCATGCGGCTGACCATGCTAGTGCCGCCCGAGGCGCGCAGGGCGATGGCCTTCTGTGTGCTCGCAGGAACTACGGAACGCTGGATGCCGCGGGTGAGCATGAGGCAATCCACATACGGCTCCAGCGGCAAGATCGTCTGATCCACGCGCTCCAGACCCGTGGTGGGCCCTTGGAAATAGCCGTGATCGAAGGCGAGCATGAGCGTGCGCCCATCGTTCGGATTGAAAATGCGGCTGAGGCGGTTTTTTAATCCCCAGTCGTATTGATGGGAGCCCTTGAGGAAAAAGCCCGGGGCCTGCTGGGGCACCTTGGTGAAGAATTCTTTGGTTTTTGCGGACGCGATGCCGTCGAGATCTGCCATGATGTGAAGTAGTTAGGGTGAAAAGATGCAAGTTTTTTTTGCGAGCCCATCCCTAGGGGATTTTACTCCGCGTGCAAACCAAAAATCTCCCGTCGTTCCAGTGCTCAGGGCTTGGACCTCGCATGTCGTAGCGGCTTGCCAAGCCGCGCACCAGTAAAGCAGGAGCAACCCTTACTTCTCTAACGGCTCCGTCGGTTTCTGCCCGTTATGGGTCTTGGTCCACAAGTATTCATGGAGGTCATTCAAGTCTCTACGCAGATCCTTTTTCTCACGGGCGGTCACTTTGTCATTTTGCTTATAGTGGTCCTCCTCGCGCTCAATCCGTTTGTATTTGATCTCCACCGACGCCAATTCACCCCGCGTCAGTTGCCCATCTTTCGCCCCCTGCACGATCAGCAGCCGGAGCTTTTCCAAGCGGGCATCCAGGCGCGGCGTGCGCAGCTCAGGGGACACCTCCGGCCCATCTTTTTCCGCCACCACGGCTTTCACATCCTGCTTGGCCTCCTTCTTGGCGGCTTTATCAGCTTTGTCAGCCCAAGCTGCGGTGGGCAAGAAGCTGAGTGCGAGACCAGCTGTGAGTAGAGTCGTGAATGAGCGAGTATGCATAAAATGATCGGGTTAATGGTTGTCTTGATGCATATCCCAGAACGGGAGTCTTGAGACAACTTTTTTTTCACTCCCGCCTACGCTGGCAGCCCGTGGTGATCGTTGACTTGCAGTTGGCTGCGGCCAAAGAACGCCCGCTCTGTGCCCAGGATAGCTGCTCCCACTAGGGCTGTGAGGCGGCCGGGATGACCTAAGAGCAAGGCGGGATGGAGGAACTTTTCCCCACTGATGTTGATCCGAGGAATGCAGACTTCGTTGAGGACTTCCAACTCGATGGCCACGTGTAGTTTCCGACCCGGATGCAGATCTTCGTCTTCTAAATAGCCGATGACCCCTTGGTCATTCACCACATCCGTGATGGCTCCCGTCGTCGGATCTAAGGAAATGCCGATGCCGGGGCTGTGCTCGCGGATGGCTAGGGCGGACGTTTCCAGCAGCCCCACAAAAATGTGCTGACCCTCTGCGCCTAATGTGACTTCCACTTGGAAGCTCACATCCCCCGTCGCGCTCGGCGGCTCGGTGGAGTGGACCTTGCTCACGGCATAAAGGTGCTTTTGAGAATCCGTGTAGATCATCTGGCTAGCATGGATGCGCACGGCGGGCCCGCTGAGGCGTGGTTCGGAGGAATCAGGGCAAGTGGATGGGTGGTTCATAGGCTCAGTAATTGTTTCAATTACGGAAAATATGGCAAAACTTATTAATTACAACTAAATTTTAACCTGCCTGCGGGAATTTTAAAATTTCCCCCGCCCGTTTAGCCCATCGCTTCGCGGATTTTGGTGGCGGCGGCATCCAAATCCGCGGGTTGAGCTTGGCTATTTTGCAGCGCGAAATCTAGGTCTGCGATTACATCCACGGGGGTGAGGTGCAGATGCACATGCGGCACTTCCAGCCCAGCAATCATGAGCCCGACCTTCCGACAAGGAAATGCCGTCTGGATGGCGCGGCTGACCTGCTGCGCCACGAGCAACAAATGCGCAGCCAAGACTGGCGGTAGATCTAGCCAATGGTCGATCTCTTCTCTCGGAACGACGAGCGTATGGCCAGGGCGAATGGGGGCGACGGTGAGAAAGGCCACACAAAGTTCGTCCTCATAGACGAAGCGGCCAAGGATCTCGCGATTGATGATGCGGGTAAAAAGCGTGGGCATAAGAGCCGCCACTTAAGCGGGGGCCGTCCCGCCTGTAAAGTGCGGGCTGCTCCAGATCATTTCCCCAACCGCTCCCGCAAGGCCTCCGCTACGGCAGGCGGGACGAAGCTGGCGATGCTGCCACCCAGGCTGGCCACTTCTTTGATGAGCTTGGAACTCAGATACGTGTATTCCTCCCTAGCAGTTAGGAAGACCGTCTCCACCTCCGGTTGCAGGCGACGATTCATCAACGCCATTTGGAATTCATACTCGAAATCCGTGACCGCACGCAGCCCCCGCACGATGGCCGAGGCCTGCGTGGCCACGGCAAAATCCACGAGCAAGCCATCGAACGTCACCACTTCCACGTTCGCTGGCAGGCCCACCGCACGCATCAGATCCATGCGCTCTGCCACCGTGAAGAGGCCAGATTTCTCGCTGTTGCGGGCGACAGCGATGAGCAGGCGATCAAAGAGTCGGCTAGCGCGACGGATGATGTCCAGATGGCCGTTGGTGATGGGATCGAAGCTTCCAGGGTAAATGGCGGTTTTCATGAATGGCCAGTCTGTAGGTGGAAGTCGTCCGCTTGGGAAGCACGAAAAATCGGCACCCTCAGCATCGCCCGCTTTCGCAGCGGGTCGGATGGAGGGCGGGGGAGGGAAAACTCCCATCTTACCTTACCGAGGAAGGATGAGACCGAGTTGAAGGCTGATGCTCGCTGCCTTTTGAAGACGAAGTGCCAGTCTGAATTTACCGACTATCCCGTCAGTCCATTTCTACGGGCGCTACCGAGCGCCTCGCACTTGGGACCAAGCCTCCGTGATCTCCGCCCCGGTCAGCAGGATGATAGCTGAATAATAAACCCAGACCAGAAGGACCATCAGCGATCCCGCTGCACCATACATGCTAGTGTAAGATTCCCGACCCAGATACCAACTAAGCGCCAGTTTCCCCGCCTCGAACAACACGCCCGTGAACAGCGCCCCGGCCCAGACGTGAGGCCAGGGAAATTTCACATGCGTGATGCCCCGGAAGATCAAGGCAAAGAGCACGATCTCCAGCGCACAACTGGTGCCCGCCGCGGTCCATGCCCACACGTCCCAGGGCAGGTCTAAGTAACCGCCCAGCCAGCCCCGCAGCGCGTGGAACAGCGTGCCTAACACCAGGGAAATCATCAGCAAAAAGCCAATCACCAGCACCATCCCCAGGGACCACAGGCGCACCGTCACCAGTTGTTTCCAACCCTTACGATGTTGGCTTGGATCAGGCGAGGACTCGTGCCATATAAGATTCAGCGAGGCCGTGAGTTCGGTAAATAAACTGGTGGACCCAAAGATCAACGTCGCGATGCCGATGACCGTGGCCCAGACGCTGTGCTGGGGCTGGGCGGCACTATGCACCATACCCTCGATGGCCCCCGCCCCATTGTCCCCGATGGTGGAGGCCAACTGTTTATGCAGTTCTCCCTGGACTTCGGCGGCTCCAAACACCGCCCCGGCAATGGAGGCCGCTAGCAACAATAAGGGCGCGATGGAAAACATGGCGTAGTAAGCCAAGGCCGCCGCGAGCCGGGGCACATCATCCGCTACCCAGCCTCGTCCCGCTTGGGAAATGACGCTGAGGAAGAGGTTTCCTTGTTTAATAACAACAGGGGCGGCCATACGCTA